>NZ_BAAAWT010000001.1:7108806-7436068 GCF_039535215.1 Streptomyces racemochromogenes | reverse complement strand
CGGGGATGGGGAGTTGAGCGTCTTCGAGAGGCTCGTACGCGCCATCGCTGACGAGCACAAGCCTGCCGTTGTTGGGGGCGCGAACGGATCCGATCGAGGGGTGGGGGCTGGTGTCGCCGAGGTAGGACGTCACGCGGTTGCGGGCGTACGGTCCGGGCTCCAACTCCATGTCGATCAGGACCTGTCGCATGTTGTGATCGGTGGTCAGCCGTTCCAGCTGGCTGCCGGTTTCCGGGAGGAGGTAGGCACGGGCGTCACCGCACCAGGCTACCTCAAGAGGCTTGCCGGGCTCGGCGACGGCCACGACGGCTACGGCCGTGGGCATGTACTGCGCGTACCAGCCTTCCGGGGCGAGCTCGGCGGCCCGGGCCGTGTGGATCTGTCGTAGGCCCTCCAGTGCCCCGTTGCGGGCGGCGGCGCGGGCCAGTCGGCGCGCGGCCGTCCGCGTCCATGTCTGGACTTCTTCCGTGCTGCCGATGCCGTCGAGCAAGGCGTAGGCGCGGCGCTCCTGGTGGGTGTAGGTCGCCGTGGCGTCGCACTGGTGGGAGCGTCCGCCGATCAGCTGGGCTGCACTGTGGGTGTTCATGGTGTTCCTGCCTTGGGGGTGGCCGGGGCGGGAGAGGGTTCTCCCGCCCCGGGGGAGGTGCTTTCGGGCTGACGCGGATCAGACGGTGATCAGGCGGAAGGCGCGTTCCATCAGGTCATCGGCGGTGCCTGTGATGACCCGCTCGGCGCGGGCGGCGCTCTTCAGGTCGGGGCTGGCGCCGCGTGCCGGAGCGACGTGGTTGGTGTACTCGGTGATCGCGTTGTAGCCCGCCCAGGCCGTCCCTCGGATGCCCGCCTGGGTGTCGGCCTGCTCGAACAGGTTCCGGATGGTGTTCCAGCGGTTGGCCTGGTTGGTCTTCTTCCGGGTGCTGTCCTCGTTGGCGGCCGGCCAGAGCTCTTCGACGACCGACCGGAGCATGGGCGTGGTCATCTCCGCCTCCAGCATGCGCTGGGCGGCCTTCTCGAACTCCTCGGCGTACTTGAACGTGAGCCCCAGCGCCTGGCGGGCCTGGGCGATGCGGCCGCGCGCTCCGGAGGTGTGGCGGACCGTGTAGCTGCTCTTGGCGCTCCGCAGCCCGGCGCGCAGCGTGTTGGCGCACACGACGCGCACCGGGGTGACGACGATGCGGAATGCGCTGCTGCCGTCGTGGGAGTTGAAGGCGGCGATGTACAGGTCCACGTTGTCGCTGGCGCCGATGGTCATCGTCTGGGGCAGCTTCATGGTCAGGAACACCTGTCGGCCGTTCCTGAGAGATCCGGCCGTCTCGAAGTGGGCTCCGGACTCGTCGGCGAGGAAGTTGAGAAACTCGGCGTGCTCCTCGTTCTGCACCGGCGTGTAGTCGGGACCGACCACGCCGAGGGTCTCGGGCCGCCCGGTCCTGGGGTGGGTGCGAACGGTCGCCCGGTGGTTCGGCACGTCAAGCACCGTCGCGCCGTCGGCGGTCAGTTCGGTGGCGTGCAGGCCGATCAGGCGGACGTTCCAGTTGTCGAGGGCGGCCAGGCGCATGGCGTCCTCGGCGGTCAACGCTTCGGCGGTGACCGTGCCCAGCTTGTGCCAAGCGCTCTCACGCGCACTCACGAACGCGGCCGTGCCGTCGCTGAACTGCTCGATCTCGTGTGCCATGGAAGTTCTCCTTCTTGGGTGTTCTACGGACGCGGCGGGGGTGCCACTCCCCCGCCGCTGGCGGTCCGTGGTTCAGGTCTGTGGGGTGCCCGGGGCCGGGTCAGTCGAGTGCAGATGCGTCCACGAACGTCACGCCCGGTACGGGGTCCGTGAGCTCGCGGTTCTCGCCGATGCAGTACGCGATGAGGCTCTCCTCGGCCGTCGCGGGCTTCGCGATGAGGTCGCTCACCGCCCACGACCTGTACGTGACCTCGCCCTGCGGGTGCAGGGTGCGCGCCACCAACATGGCCTTGGCGCCCATCGCGGTCCCGGCCAGCAGGTAGGCCACGTAGGCGAGCGGGTCGTTCGGGTCGTCCTCGTTCGGCACAGGGCCGGTGATGACGCACTCCGCCTCGGCGACGCCGCCAGGGGCCAGCGAGACAACGGTCAGGTGGTGGAGTCCCTCACCGGCGGCCCGGGCGACAGCCCGAATGAGAGTCATGCTGCGGCGGGCGAGCGTACGCGGGGAAGTCTGGAATTCGATCATGAGCGTGCCCTTTCTCCTGCGGTTCTTCGGTCGGCCTGTGGGGTCGGTGCCACTCCGGGTCCCACTGGCCGTTCTGGGTGTCAGCGGGTGCGCTGCTGGGGGACCTTGACGGCGGCCCGGGTGAGGTACTGCTCGATGAGCCCAAGGGCCTGGTCCTCCTTCAGGCCGTTTCCGCGCGCCGAGTCGTGGTCGGTGGGGCCGGTGAGCAGGACCGGGCCGAAGTAGGGGAACCTCGCAACGCCGAGCGACCGCAAGACCGGGGTGGCGGGAGCGTTGACCGGCCTGCCGTTCGTCAGGCCCTCTGCGTCCACCCAGAGCGTGATCTCGCGGTCGAGGGGGATGGGGTGGGTCAGGTCGCAGCCCAGGGCGGCGGCCGGGGTCGTGGTGGGGGTCCAGTCGGCGAGTTCGAACCAGCCGTCGGGCTGGATCACCAGCCCGAACTCAACGGCCTTCGTAGTGGACATGGTTCTCCCTTGGATAGGAGGGGGGTTCTTCGACCGGTGGGCTTGACACTTCCTCCCACCGACAAGAGAACTCTACCGCAATCCAGGCTCACGTGGGACGAGAACAGCCCCTCGCGGCCGACTCGAAAGAGTGATGTATCCGCAGGTCAGAGGCAGTTTCGGCCCGGTGGGGGCGGGCATTGCGGGGCCGGTGCCGGCTAGCCCCGTAGCGCGGAGCGCGGAGGGCAAGGGGTGGGGGAGGTGGGAGAGACGGGGGTGCGCGCGGAGCGCGTACGCCCGTCTCTCCCACCTCCCCCACCCCGCAGCGCGTGCCGCCGAGAGTGCACGGCTGGTGGAGCGAAGCGGAGCCGGCCGGGTGCTCTACGCAGCGAAGCGGAGTGACGGAGCGCAGCGGAGTGCGGCACGCGGCCACCGTGGTTGGGGCGGGGAAGGCCCCGCGGGAGGCGTGAGAGCGCGCAGCGCTCGTTCCGGACGCAGCGAAGCGGAGTCCGGCACGCCTTCCGCGGGGCCTTCCCCGCCCCAACCACGGTGTGGGGTGGACGGCGCAGCGCAGCGGAGCCGTCCACCCCACCGGCACCGGACCCGCAACGCCCGCCCCCACCGGGCCGAGAAAGCCCGGAGGGGCCCTGGCCGCCGGCCAGGGCCCCTCCGGGGTCTTGGGGGTGTCAGCGCTTGTCGTGAAGCTTCTGGGCTTCCTTCACGGCGCTGCGGCGAAGTGCCGGGGGGTAGCCGAGGCGGTCTGCGGCCTCTTCGGCGCTGAGACCTGGCTCGGTGTGCATCTGCTCGGCGATGCGCGCCGCCCGCTCGTGCTGGAGGTGCTTCTGCGCTGTAGAGGTGGAGATGCCGAGGACGTCGACGGCGTGGGCGGCAGTCACCGCGGGGTCGGCGTCGAGGAGTTCAGCGATGCGCCCGGGCAGTAGATCCCGGGGGACCATGTCGCCGGATCCGGTCGGCCGGCCGCTGGGCGCAGTCATGGTGCCTCGGGCGGCTCCGTAGGCACGCAGCACGCCCCGGGGCCAGTGCTCGACCCCACCTACCACCACAACGTGGTCGGCGAGGCTCGGGTCGGTCTTGTAGCTGTCGATGCTGCGCGGCTTCACGGCCAGCACGACGGCCGCCTCCCGCCGGTCGAGCAGGTCCGCGTCGTCCTCTTCGGCAGGAAGGGCCGGCAGCGGTCTGCCGTCTCGGTGGGCGGTGACCTGTTCCAGGTCCCACAGCAGCACCAGCGCCCCCTGCGAACTGACCGGTTCGGGGAAGCCTTCGGCGTCGTGCGGCTTGAGCCGGCGGAACGTCGGCCATGTCATCCCCAGGGCGTCAGCGAGCTCCCGCCGGCCCACGGCGGTTCGTCCAGCGCGGATCACGGGTCCTGACCTCCGGAGGGTGAGGTACGCCGACGCGCACCATGACGTGAGGGCCCGATGGGACCCACACACAAGGAGAAAAATGCTACCGCATTCAAGGAGCGTTGGGGTGCGTGCCTGTACCCGGCCCGGACGCTATGCTCGCCCTGATGATGCCCGCGGGTTCTCTCGTGGTGTGTTCTTCGGTCGGCCGGCGCCCTTGCCACCCGCTTTCAGCGGAAGTGGGCGTCGGCCACATTGGTTTCGCCCATAAGCCCCCCCCCGCCGCACCACACCATCAACTCCCGCACTGCCCAACGGCTCCTCCTCGAAGCCCAATCAGCCGGCCCAGCGGCGTGGCGCCCGCAGACATCCAGCTGCTCCTGGTCGACGCCTACGACGCACTCGGACGCGACCCCCGGCTCGGCACCGCCGACACCACCCAGCCTGCCCGCCCACCGGCGGCCGGCAGGAGATGAACTACCCGTTGGTCACAGTCACGGCTCTCCCCCGCAGGTTGAAGCAACGCCGCTCGCTTCCGGTCCCGCCCAACCGTCAGGCGCCCGACAGCAGCCCATCCCTCCTCCCCTACACAAATAAAGTCTGGCCGGTCACCACCACCGAAACGGCGCCTGACCAGTGCAAATGCAAGGTGCGGCTTCAGGTCGGTATCCCGGGCAGTTTCCCCCTCTTGCGTCCCCCTCAATGTCCCCCTTCCACCTCCCCCACAGTTTCCCCCTCAGCCACGCAAGGCCTGCAGGAGTTGGCGACGTGACAGGGCAGCACCATCGCGGGCGCCGATCACCGGGTGTCGATGGCGATCATCTGCTGGAGCGACAGGCACTCACCCCTGTAGGGGCTCCAGCGGCCCAGGCGGGCGGTTCGCAGCGGATGGCCATCTCAGTCAAGCCGCTCGCGGCAGCGGCCCGCGCCGGGGTGGCCGTGTGGCGGCCCGCCACCACAGCAGGGCCTGCCACGAGCATGGCGCGCCGACGCGGCTCGGCTGGGAGAGCCCGGCACCTTTCGCCCCTGAGCCGGAACCACGACCCGGTCGGTGCGTGGTGCGGCTGCCTCTCAGAAGGCCGGCTCGTCCGGGTACGCCGAGGTGTAGGGCGGGGCCGGCCTGGGCGGCACGTCCTTGGCCGCGGAGCCGGCGAACGCGGGGGGAACGGCACGGGTCGAGCACTCGTCGTGGTCGGGCAGGGCTCCGCAGGTGCACATGTGTCCTCCACTTCGGGGTGCTATCAGCCGGGGTGGGGCGCAGTGGCCGCGTCGGCACGGACACGGTATCCGCCGTCCGGCAGGCCCGACGCCCTGCGGGATGAAGAAGGTCCCGTGATCGGCCGCACGGTTACCCGCTTCGGCCGCAGGCGCGCCGGATCGGCTCCCGGTGGTGGGAGCGGTGAGGTGGTTGGTGAGGTCGCCGGGACTGGGTTCGTCACCGGTGAAGTCCTGTCGGCAGGGCTCTGACCTGCACTGGGGAGGTTTCACTGGGTGGCGCGAGCTCACTGGTGACTCACTGGCAGCACTGTTTCCTTCCCGTGATGCCGGGGGGCTGGCAGTGGTGACCCGGTCGGTGAGAAGACCGCCGTTTGGTGGGGTGCAAGAACGAGCACCTCCACGGAAGGCATTTTCATGAGCCCTGTTCCCCGGCCGTCGCGCCGCCTCCGGCGAGCGCCTCAGGCCGCAACTGCGCAGCCGTTGCGCCGTTCCCGCCTGGAGACCGTTCCGGTCAGCGGGACCGTCTCGACGAGCGGTCCGCGTCTTGCCCGGATCGGGGCCTGGGCGGCGCTGGCCGCTGGGCCGCTGGCCCTGGCTGTCGCCCTCGTGATGCCGCGAGGCCCTGTTGCTCAGGCCGCGCCGGTTCCGCAGGCCGACAGCGCCTCCAGGCTGTCGGCCGACCCGGCCGGTACGGCCGCGCTGTTCGTGGAGCTGTGGCTGCGCTCCGATGCGGCAGAGCCCGGCAGCCCCGTGGCTGCGGCCCTGCGGTCGTTGGCGCCCTCCGTGCAGCTCCCCAAGCGCGTTCGCGGCGAGGCGGCGCCTGGTGCGCTGCGGGTGGTGCCCGTGCGGACCGCGTCCTCTCCCGGCGGTTGGACGGTGGTTGTCGCCGCCCTCACCAACGCCGTCCCCGTTGACCCGGCGGCTTCGAGGCCGGCGCCGGAGCCGGCGAGCACCGGGCCGGTTGTGCGGTACTTCACGGTGTCCGGTACCGGGGGCCGGGACGGCGGGGCGCTGAGTGTCTCTGCGTCGCCGGCGGAGGTGTCTGCTCCCGAGACCGCGCCGGAGGCCGCGGCCGGTCCGTTCTCCCACTCTGTCCCCTCCGGGGCAGCCCTGTCGGTATCGCTGGGTGAGTTCCTGCGGACCTACCTTGCGGGTGGGCAGGGCGCGGGGCTGGAGCGCTACCTCTCGCCCGGGATGCGTCTGTCGGCTCCGGCGGCTGCCGGCTATGTGCGGGTGGACGTCGAGGACGTCGTCGCCGACACCGAGCAGGCGGGCGGGAAGGAGGTTCCGGCCGACGGGACCCGGGCGCGGGTGCGGGTGCGGGTCGCCGGTGAGGACCGGGCCGGAACGCGGTGGCCGCTTGTCTATCAGCTGGAGGTGACCACGCGGGCCGGGCGGTGGGAGGTCAGCGCCCTGGACGGCGGGGCCGCTGGTGCGGCGGCACCGGCCGTTGCCCCGTCCGGTTCGGTGGCCGCGCCGGTCGCGGGGGGTGCGCGATGAAGCAGCAGTTCATCCTCGCGGGCAAGCTCGACGAGCTGGGTGACTCCCTGCTCGGAACGCTGGGCGGGTGGAGCGACAAGGGCCTGAAGGTCGCGCTGACGGTGGTGGTCGTCGTGACCGTGGCCCGCCGCGTCTCGCTGAAGGCCGGGATCGGCGCGCTGATCGCGATGGTGCTCGCGCTGGGCCTGTACGAAGCGCGGGAGTCGCTGTCCGGCGCGGTGAAGGACGAGATCAACAACCCGGCCAAGGGCGCAGGCGCTGTCACCCTCGTGGTCACCCCCAATCCTGCCGCGGGCGGCGGAGGGGTTCTGTGAGCAGGGACGAGCGGGTGCGCGTCGCGCGTGCCTACACCAGTGCGCGCCGGCATCCGTGGGTGCTGGGCAAGCTCGGTGACTGGACTCTGCCGTTCGGCCCCTACACGCCGGCGCAGCTGGTGGTGCTGGGTGGTGGGGCGTTCGTCTTGATCAAGACGTTCGACTGGTGGTCGTGGGCGGGGCCGGTGCCGATCGCCCTGTGGCTGGGTGCGGTGTGGGCGGTGCGTGGGGCGCAAATCGCCGGGCAGAACCCGTTCACGGCTGTGCTCGGTGTGGGTTCGCTGCTGCTGAGGCATCCGGCCGGGCGGATCGGCGGGCGGGTCGCCCGTGACCGGAAGCCGTCCTGCCTGCGTGCCCGGTTCGTCATCACCCCCGCCCTCGTGACCGGTCCGTCGCATGCCGGGACGGCCGTGGTGGAGGCGCCGGCCAGCGGGCGGGCGGCTGCCGGTTCGGGTCTTGCGCGGCTGCTCGCCGACGGTGCGGGGAGGGTGGCGTGATGAGAACGCCTTTCCGGCACATTGCGGGGCATCTGCTGTGGTCGGCCTCGGGCCGGGTGTGGGCGGTGTGGCGGGTGGCTGCGCTGCCGGGCGGCTACCTGCCTGCCCGGGTGCACCAGGACCTGCTGGGGCGGATCACCTCGCTGGTGCGGTCGATGCCCGGGATGGAGCCGCGCCTGTTTGTTCTCGCGGCACGGACGGATCCCGGGGAGATCGCCGAGCGGATGGTCGCGGACGTCGACTGGCAGCGGCTGCCCGCGTGGGCGGAGACCTGCGCGGCGACGGTCGATCTGCTGACCGGTCAGGAGATGCACGAGCGGACGCTGTGGCTGGCTGTGCCTCTGGCGGCCAAGGGCGGAGCCGCGAGTGCTTCCCTGGCGGCTTTGTACGCGGACCTGTCGGCTGCTTTGGATCTCCCGCCGGTGCCGGTGGCCGAGGCGGAGGTGAAGGCGGCCGTTGTGGAGGCTGAGCGGATCCAGACCTCCCTGGGGGGAGGGTTGGGGCTTCGGCCCGCGTCGGCGGCCGAGATCGTGTGGATACTCCAGCACGCGATCGGCCGCGGCCTGGCGGAGGAGCCGCTGCTGTCGGACGCGGAGCACAGCTGGCTCTACGGCAGCAGCGTCCGGGAGGGCCGTCTGCTGTCGCCGTCGTACGCGGATCTGGGGATGGTCCGGCTGGCCGAGGGCGGCCAGGACACGGGCGCCGACGCCAAGGAGGCGAAGCCGAGGAGCCCGTGGTGGCGGGCGGCGTCATCGTCGCCGCTGGGCCGACGGTGGCTTCAGGTGGAGTCCGAGGCCGGCACCGGATACCAGGCGCACCTGGTGCTCGCGGAGATCCCGCCGACGGTGTCGGTGCGGTCCGCCGATGTCCTGGCCCAGCTGGAGTCGCTGCCCTTCCCGGTCGACGTCACGGTCGATCTGCGTGTAGTCACGGCGAAGAAGGCACGGGCGCAGGTCCAGCGCAAGAAGCGTGAACTCCTCGACCAGGCGGACCAGTACGGTGCGCAGCCGACCGGGATGCCGCACTCGTTGCCGGATGCCGCGGGGGATCTGGCGGAGCAGGACGCGCGGATGGCCAGGACGTCGGTGGAGGTCGAGGTCCAGTCGGTGACGGTGCTCAGTGTGTGGGGTCCGGACGCAGGGACGTGTGATGCCCGGGCGCGGGAGCTGTCGGCGGCCCTGTCGGGGGGCGACTACCGGGTGGAGCGTCCGTATGGGATGCAGGAAGAGCTGTTCGCGCTGGGCCTGCCCGGGACGGTGCGGGCCCCGAAGCTGGGGCAGTTCACGCAGCACCAGCTGTCGGAGGACTGGGCCGCCTGTGGGGCGTTGACGCTGTCGCGGGTGGGCGATCCGGCCGGGATGATGGTCGGTTACGACCTGGACTGCGGCACGATCCGCCCGGTGCTGCTGAATCCGGCGGATGCCCCGCAGGTCAACGCTTCGGCTTCCAGCGCGGTGATCGGCGACCTCGGTGCGGGCAAGAGCGTGCTGGAGAAGCTGGTCACCGAGGCCGTGGTGGACCGGGGCGGGCGGGCGATCGTCATCGACCGGACCCCGATGCGCGAGTGGGCCGGCTTCGCGCGGACCGCGATGGGGGAGCGCTGCCAGATCATCGATGCCGCGAAGGCGCGGATCTCCATCGACCCGCTGCGGGTGTTCGGCGGGCCGGTCGGCGCTCACTACGCCCTGTCCTACCTGACGCTCCAGCTGGGCGTGGGGGCGATGACGGCCGCCGGGGCCGTGCTCCACCACGCAGTCGAGGAGGTTAGCGGTGGGCCGGAGCCGTCGATGGGCAAGGTGCTCGACGTCCTGGCCGCGCTCGCGGCTTCGGGCGCCGGCTGGACTCGGGCAGATGCGGCCGCCACCATGGCCGACCTGCTGCGGATCGTGCAGACCAATCCCTTGGCGGCGATGGTGTTCGACCCGAGTCTGCCGCCGGTCACGGTCGACGGGGATCTCGGTGCCGACATGGTCGTGGTGACCACGACCGGTCTGACCCTGCCGCCGCGGGAGGCGTTCGCCGACGTGGAGGTGCTGCGCCAGCAGCCCTTGGAGGCGTTGATCGGGCGGGCGGTGCTGTATCTGATCGCGGCCGTGGCCCGGCAGGCGGCGTTCACCGACCCGTCCCGGTTCTGCCTGGTCTCCCTGGACGAGGTGTACTGGCTGACTTCCTCCGCGGAGGGTGCCGCCCTGGTCCACGAGATCCTCCACGACGGCCGCAAGCACGGCGCCGGTGTCTTCCTCGGGGCCCACGACAAAGAGGAGCTGGGCAAGGATGCCGGCCTGATCGCCTACCGGTTCCTGGCCCGCACCGCCGACCGCGCCCGCGCGGTCAAGGGCGTGCAGTTCCTGGGCCTGGACGGCGAGGACGAGGACCTCATCCGGCTGGTCACCACCGGCCTTTCCCCGGTCGGCCAGGCTGGCCGCGAGGGCGAGATGCTGCTGCGCGACCCGCGGATGCAGGTCGGCCGCATCAAGGTCGTCGTCCCGCCCGTGCCCCGCTTCAAAGACTCGATTTTCACGACACCCGGCCGGGCGGCGCAGCCTGCGGTCGACGGGGGGACCCAATGATTCGTACGACTGGGGTGCGGCTGCTGCTCGAAGGCGCGGTGGCTCTTCTCCTTCTGGTGTGCATCGCCGTGGTGTGGTCTCCGGCTCACGCCCATTCTGTGGGCCTCTCTTCTGTTGCGGTCACCGGAGGGAAGGTGGGCGGGGCTTGCGATGCGATCGTCGGCCCGGCCGCCGTCTACTGCTCCGAGGGCCAGACGCCGGCTCCGGTTGTTGAGGCTGCGGTCTGGCCGGCTGTGCCCGACCGTGCCGCGCTGCTGCTGTTCTCCACTGCCGCCGTCGCGGCCGCCATCGGTTTGCTGAGCACGGCCGGGCGGCGGCTGTGACCGGGCGCCTGCACTTCGACCGGGGAACGCTGCGCGCTGCCGGCTTTGCCGCGCTGCTCACGGTGGTGTTCCTGGTGACGAACACGTCGGTGGCGGCAGCTGCCGACGGAAGTCCGGCAGGGGGAGGTCTGCTGGGGCCGCTGGACGTTATGACGGGCGAGGGGGTGCCGCTCAGCAGTTACCAGCTGGAGGCCGCGACGGCTCAGCCCGGAAACAAGATCCCGGCGGTCGAGCTGGCCACGACGGGACAGATGAGTCTCGATGTGGCCGGGCAGACTCAGCGGATGGTCCTGAGCGGCCTGTTCACTTTGGTGCGGCTGCTGGTCGGGCTGTGCTGCTGGCTGATCTCCTTCGTCTTCCGGTTCCCGCTGATCACCATGCTCACGGGGCCGGCGCAGCAGATCGCCGACGCCTACGAACGTCATGTGGTCGCGGCCCTCGGGCTGGAAGGCCTGCTGCTGGCCTGGGCGTTCGTGTTCGGGCTGATCCTGTTCGTGCGGGGGAAGGCCGGCACGGGGCTGGGGGAGATCGCGCTGACCCTGGTCATCGCGGCCCTCGCCGCAAGCGCTTTCGTCCGCCCTGACTACCTGCTGGGCAAGGACGGGCCGCTGGACCAGACACGCCAGGCGGCCATCGAGGTGGCGTCCATCACCACCGCTTCCTACTTCGCCACCCCAGGGCGTGGCGGCCGGCCCTGCGACAGCGCGGTGGGGCCCGCCCATGAGGCCTGCGTGAAAGAGAAGGCCGAGGCGAAAACGGTGGTCGATCCGATCCAGCGGGCGCTGAGCGACGCCCTGGTGGTCAAGCCCTACATGCTGCTCCAGTACGGCCGCGTCCTGGACCCGCAGAAGTCAGGGCAGGCCTTGGCCTACCGCGCCCATATCGAGTGGCTGAAGAAGAACGCGCCTGAGGTGAAACCTGCGGCAGACGGCGTGGACTACTCACGGTGCGACGGCGTCATCGGCCCCTTGAAGGAGGATTGCGAGCGTCAGGTCGCCAAGAAGAACCCGTGCGAGCTCCTGGACGAAGAGGCCCGGAGATTCTGCGAGGGCGATACCGGTACGGGACCTACGGACAAGCAGACGGCGTTTTCCGAGCTGGTCGAGAACCTGAAGAAGGCCGGTCCGGTAGGAGAGGAAGCGGCCGAGTACGCGCAGAAGCCGTCCTGGGACCGGGTGTGGGCGGTCATCGCCCTGCTGGTCGCGGTGATCGTCGTCACCCTCATGATCGTCTCGATGGCGGTGGTGATGCTCGGGGCACAGGGCGCCGATGCGGCCGCTGCCGCGGGCGGGCCCATCGCCTGGGTGTGGTCGATGTTGCCCGGTCCGTCCCGCATGCTGCTGTGGCGGTGGCTGGGGGTGTTCATCGCCTCGGCGATGGTCTCCTTCATGGCCGCGATGTGCCTTCCACTGTTCGGGATCGCCGTCGACGCCGTCTTGTCCGACAGCGGAGCCGACCTGATGGTGGAGCGGCTGCTGCTGGTCGATGCCATCGCGGTGGCGTTCCTGATCATGCACCGCAGGGTCCTGGCCGCGACGGCCGGCTTCGGGCAGCGCATGGCTACCCGCATGCGCTACAGGAAGGTCGGCGGCAGCCACCTGCGCGGTGACAGCTCCGAACTCGGTGCCGCCCTCGCCATGAACGGCCCCGCCGGCGGCGGGCAGGGCAGCTGGGGCGGGCCCTCGGCCGCGCACGGCGCGTTCGGCGCCCGGCTGCGCTCTCTTGGCAGCCTCGCCTCCCTCAGCGACGGCACCGGCATGCCGATGTCCCCCGGCCGTCTCCTCGGCGACGCCCTCGCCGAGGGACGCCGCGGCCTCGCCCCGATCGCCATGGCGCTGCGCGGCGCCCACACCCTGCTGATCGGCCCCAAGCCCGGACAGCACCCTGCGGCCGCCCGGCTGCGCGGCGCCGCGGACGGCGTGGCCGCCGACCAGGCGGGCGGGCGGGGCGAGAGGGTGGTGGACCAGTGGACCGGGGAGATCCTCCACGATCCCGACACCGATCGGCCTCTGCTCGGCTCGCGTATGCATGCTGGCGCCTCCCGGCTGCGGGGCTACCGGATCGCCTCCCGCACCGCACGCCTCACCTACGGGGCGACGCTGGGCCTGCCCCGCAACATCGGCCGCGCCCGCAGTGCGGCCTCCGAGTTCACCGACGACGCCCGCACCCAGCTGCGTGTCGCAGCCCACCAGGTCCGCGAGGACGGCGACCGGTGGGCAGACGGAGGCCGCGCGCTGCGCGACCGCGTCGACCACACCGGGCAGGCCCTCGCCACCGCCTGGCAGGTCCACGATCCGCTGGGCGCCGTTCGGGACACCGCGGTGGCTGCCGCCATCGCCACCGCCCCGCTGGCCGCCCGCGAACGCGAGCCCGCACCGCGCACCAGCATCTCGGCCCCGCGGGCCGAAGCAGGCCGCGCCCCCAGGCCGGGCAGCCACCGCGTGGCCCGACCCGCGCCCGCCTCCGCAGCTGGGCCCGTCCACGCAGATCCAGGCGGCGGCCAGCCGTCCGGCGGTGCTGTGGATGCCCGGCCTGTCACGTCCCGGGGCGTGGACGACACGGAGGAGGCGAACGCGGCGCGGCTGCGCGCGATCTTCGCGGCCCGTGTCGCCGAGCGCCGCCGCCGCGAGGACGGTGACCGGTGAAGCGCTGGAAGAAGCTGGGGTGCCTCGGAGTGCTGCTGATGGCGGCCGCCGCGTGCTGTACCGGTCCGGTGCTCCTGGCGGCCGCCGCCCGCAACCAGGCGGTGCCGGTGAGCGGGGCGGTGAGTGCCGCGGCGGCCGGGATCCCCGAGCGGATGATGGCCGCCTACCTCACCGGCGCCTCACAGGTCGCCGCGTATGTGCCCGGGTGCAGGGGAATGCGGTGGCAGATCCTCGCCGGCATCGCCCGCGTCGAGTCCGACCACGCGGCCGGTCACCTCGTCGGAGCGGGCGGGGACATCGCCCCCATCATCACCGGCCCGCGCCTGGACGGCTCCGGTGCCGGCGGGAACACGACCGCGATCCGGGACACCGACGGCGGACGGTGGGACAACGACAGCGAGTACGAACGTGCGGTGGGGCCCTTCCAGTTCCTGCCCGAGACGTTCCGCGCGTACGGCAAGGACAGCAACAAGGACGGCCAGATCAGCCCGCACAACGCCGACGACGCCGCGGCGGCCGCCGCCGTCTACCTGTGCGGGAACGGCCGCAACCTCACCGACCGGGAGCAGCTGCGCGCCGCGATCCACACCTACAACCTGTCCTGGGCGTACGTCGATGACGTGATGTCGGGCATCGACCGCTACGACTCCCTCGGCATGGCCCCCGCGCTCCCGTCAGGGAACGCGGGGGCGGTCATCCAGGCCGCGCTGGCCCAGCAGGGTGTTCCCTACTCCTGGGGCGGCGGCGGACCCGAAGGACCGAGTACGGGGATCTGCTGCTCGCCCGGCGGGCAGGACGGCACAACGGTGGTCGGCTTCGACTGCTCGGGCCTGACCCAGTACGCCTTCGCCCGGGCCGGAATCATGCTGCCGCGCACGGCGGCCTCACAGGCCAGCACTGGCCGGCGGATCCCGGCGTCCGCCGGATACGCGGCGCTGCAACCGGGCGACCTCGTCTTCTACGGCTACAGCCCCACCTCGGATTCGACCATTCACCACGTCGGGATCTATCTCGGCGACGGAAAGATGATCAACGCGCCGCGGCCCGGGAAGCAGGTGCGGATCGACCCCGTCACCGCGCTGCCCGACTACGCGGGAGGGGCCCGGCTCCTGTGACCGGACACGCGTGGACGGGCGGCCGCCTGATCGCCGCTGCGGCCGTCCTGGCCGCCGCCGGGCTGGTGCTGCTGTATGGGGGAGCACAGGGCATCCGGCCCGGCGCGGATGCCGCGGTGCCCAGGGTGACGGGTGCCGCCCGGCCGCCGGGCCCGGCTGCGCCGTCGGCCGCCGTGTCCGTCGCACCCCCGTCACCGCGCGCCTCCGCCGGCTCCGCGTCTTTGCCCGCTGCGGTGGTACCGGGCCCCACCCGGCAGTCGGCCAGGCCCGGCGATGGCGGCGCTGTGGCGCGGGAGCTCCCGCCGCCGGGGTCCGGGCCTGCGGCGGACCCGATCATCCAGCACGCCCTGGACCGGGCAAGCACGCCCGATCTCCCGCCGGACGACGAGCGGCTGTTGCTTGAGCTGGGGCGTACGGCCTGGACGGCGGAGACCACCGGCTACACGCAGGTGCGGGTCCAGGCCGCCACCGCCCGCCGCGACACCACGGCCCCTGCGGGCGGTGAGCCGACACAGGTGCAGGCCGTGGTGCGGCTGGTGTGGGCCGGCGCGGATCCGGCCGGGACCTTCCTCGACGGTCGCACCGCGACTCTTCACTACACCCAGAACGGACAAGGATCATGGAACCGCACCTGACCGCCATGGCGGTCCTGCCCATGGGCGCTGCGCTGTGGAACGGGCTGGCGGCGCTCGCTCGCTGGATCCTGGCGAACTCCTGGTGGCTGGCCTTGCTCACGGCTGCCGCCCTGATCGGATGGGAGCACCTGCAACGGCGCCTGAGCGCCGAGGCCCTGTCGCGGCGCACCTACCTCCAGCTGGAGCCGACGCTGGCCTTCGAGCCGGATGCCGAGCAGATCTGGCGGCAGGGAATGCAACTGGTGCGGGCGGCCGGCTCGGGTCCGTGGTGGACACCGCGCCGGGCGCGCTCGGTGAGGCTGCGGCTGCGCGCCAACGGGAAGCGGCCGCTGGTCTACCGGATCGAGGCGCCGGCGACCGCGCATGCCTTGCTGAAGCAGACCCCGTACGGGGCGCGGGTCGAGGTGAAGCAGGCGGCCCCGGTGGCCGACAAGCAGCGTGCTCACGTCGTGCGCGCGGTCTTGACCCTGCACGGGGAGCCCGGCTCGCGCCTGCGTGAGGTCCCGCTGGACCCTGATCCGCTCCAGCCTCTGATCGACGCGGTCGCCGACCTGAACGCCGAGCTCGGCGACGTCGCCGAGGTCTGTGTGGACCTTTCTCCCGCGCCACGCTGGCACCTTGCCGTACGCCGGATGCAGGCCATGCAGCGCGCCCGCGACCAGGCCCGCCGGGAAGCCCAGCGCGAGGCCCGCTGGCTGACCCGCGAGCCGGCCGACAGCCTGCCGGCGGCCATGGGCAAACTGCTGGACCCGTCCGAGTGGCGCGGCAACTCCCGAGGGCAGATGGTCATGTCCCCCCAGCCCCGGCGCGTCGAGCGGGAGACGGTGCTGGGGAAGCTCACGCACACCCCGGGGCTGGTGCGGGTGCAGATCCTGGTGCGCTGTACTTCGGATGCGGCCGGGCGTGCGGAGGCACGGCTGGCGCGCATCGGGGCGGCCATGGACGTCTACGCGGGCCCTTCCCGCCTCGCCACCCTCGGCTGGTCCGCCGGTCCCTGGCGTTTCGGCCCCGACCGGCGGCCGTGGCGGCGCCGGTTCGATGAGCAGTGGGCGACGGCCGTGATGCGCCCGTCCCGCGGCGGGTGGGCGCACATCGACGAGCTGGCGGGGCTGTTGAAGCCGCCGACCGCCACGGCCCGTCTGCCGCTGCTGAAGACCGAGATGCCCACCTACGCCCTCGGGAAGAATCTGCTGCCCCAGGGCTGGTACCGGGGGGCGGACGGGCGGGAACGGCTGGTGGCCACCCATGAGGACGACACCCTCTTCGAGATTCAGTCGGGCAAGGCCGGCTGGGGCAAGACGATGCGCGCCCAGGTCCACGCCGTCGCCAGCGCCCACAACGGACGCGGGCTGGCGTTCGTGGACCCGCACGGCGACTCCTTCACCGACGTCGCCCGCTACCTCGCCCACGAGGACATCATCGACCGGGTCGCGCTGTTCGACCTGACCGTCCGCGAGGACGGTGACATGCTCAGCTGCTGGAACCTGCTGGACATGACCGCAGGGCAGCCGCCGCACGAAGTGACCACGGCCACCGTCGAGGCCTTCGCGGGCGTTCTGGGGTGGGGGGACGTCACCGCGCCGCGCGCACTCACCATCCTGACCAAGGCCGTCGAGGCCCTGGTGGCAGTCAACTCCCAGGCCGTTGTGGCCCAGGTACCCGACCGGCAGGCGACGATCTTCCAGGCCCGGGCGCTGCTGACCGACCCCACCTTCCGCCACCTCGCCCTCGCTGGCCTGGACGCGGAGGCACGCAAGTGGTGGCAGGCGACGTTCCCCGACATCCCCCGGGACGCGCTGCTGACCGTGCTGAACCCGCTGGAGCGCCTCGCGGCCTCCCCCGTCACCCGCGCGTTCCTCGGCTGCCCGGTCAGCGGGTACGACATCCGCTCCGCCATGGACCAGGGCCAGGTGCTGTGGGTCTGCCCGCCAGGCACCGGGCCCACCGACCGGCTGCTCATCTCCTTGATCGTCCACGACTTTCTGCGCGCCGGTCTGTCCCGCCGCGATCTGCCCGAGGCCAAGCGGCGCCCCTTCCGCTTCTACCTGGACGAACTGATCTCCCTGGACGGGTCTTCCACCGTGCTGGCGGAGATCACCGAGCAGCTGCGGAAGTTCGGCTGCCGCCTGTATGGGATGACCCAGCTCATGCACCGCCTCAACCCGGCCACCCGCTCCGCCCTTTTGCAGAACGCCTCGTGCCTGTCCACCACGGCCGGATCACTGGAGGCCATCGCGCAGATCACCGACCAGTGGCCGGGCACCGTCACCCCCCGCGACGTCGCCGAACTGGACCGGTTCAGGCACTACGCCTCCTTCACCATCGCCGGGAAGCGGGTCGGGCCCCTGCCGATCCGGGGCCCCGAGCTGGCCGAGGTATTCGGCGACCTCGCCCG
The DNA here is from genome assembly GCF_039535215.1 of Streptomyces racemochromogenes. Taxonomy (GTDB): domain Bacteria; phylum Actinomycetota; class Actinomycetes; order Streptomycetales; family Streptomycetaceae; genus Streptomyces; species Streptomyces racemochromogenes. The sequence continues at coordinate 7,418,854 of NZ_BAAAWT010000001.1, read as the reverse complement.
GCCCGGGCAGGTCGCCGCCCTGCGCAAGGCCGCGCATGCCAACGCCGCCGCCCTGCCCCTGGCTGAGCGACGCGCGATGGCACTGGCCCAGGAAGAGGCCGTTCGCTCGTTCCTCACCACCCGCACCGCACCCACCGACCCCGACAACACAGGAGAGCAGTACGCATGACCACGGCCGTCTTCCAGCCCCCCACCGCGGACACCCACGCCCACCAGGCCCTGGCCCTGATCGCCCAGCACCGGCTGCTGACCAGCACCCAGCTCCACCAGATGCTCACCCCCAACACCCCGCCCCGCAAGATCCACAACGTCCTGGCCCCGCTGCGAGAGCAGGGGCTGATCACCCACACCGTGCTCCCCGGCCGCCTCCAGGCCCACTTCCTCACCCCCGCCGGCCACCAGACCGTCGGGGACTGGCCCGAACTCCGCGGCCGCACCGCCACCCCCATCCAGTCCGCTGCCGCCGCCTCCCTGCGCGCCGCCCACATCCTCACCGGAGTCCGCGCCCACCTCGCCTTCCTCACCGACGCCCGGGCCCGCGGCGACGAGTACCAGCCCCTGGACTGGGTGCCCGAGGTCACCCACCGCCTCCCCGACACCGCAGGCGAAGACCGGCTGATCACCGACGCCGTCTTCCACTACACCGCCACCAGCCCGCGACGACTGCAGTACCGGGCGTTCGTCGAGATCGACCGCACCACCATGAGCAGCGAGCGCCTGGCCCGCAAACTCATCACCTACGCCCGCTTCCACGACTACACCCCCCAGCCCATCGGCCGGCGCGGCACCGTCGCCGACCAGGGCTCCTTGCTCGCCTGGCAGCGCTCTTACCCCCGCTTCCCCAGGGTCCTGTTCATCCTCACCGGCGCCTCCCGCACCACCCTGGCCAACCGAATCGCGGACCTGAGGCGCATGGCCGCCGACCACGGCCTCGTCACCCGCCTCAGCGCTCATGTCCCCCTCGGCGCCGCCATCCTCGAAGACGTCGAGGCCCACGGCCCGCAGGCGAAGGTGTGGACGCCCCTCGCCGGGAGCAGCGAGCCCCGCGGCTGGACCCAGCTGTGACCGGGAGCGGGCCTGCCGGGCTTTCCGCCGCCGACCTCGCCGACTACCTCCAGGCCCAAGCCGAACACGAAGAAGAGATGCGGGAACTCGCAGACCGCGAATTCCAGATCGAGACCGGTCAGATCGACAGCTACGCCGACTACCGCTTCACCTGGCAGGAGGAGGAGCCCGAGACAGACCCGCCGCCTCCCACCACCAACGTCTCTGGTGGAGGTGCGAGGCCCGGCGTCGTGTCCGGCATCGACGGTGAAGACCTCCCCCCGTTCTGACCAGCGCGCGAAACAGGCGGCCCGACGGCAGCCGGCTCCTCAGCACCGACCGTGTAACCGAGAACGCGGGCGCCTGGTGAGCTTGCCAGCCCGATCGTGACCCGGGCTGGCGTCCATCGGTGAGAAAACCGGTGAGCAGCGACAAGGAGTATTACCAGCGGCAAAGAACAAGCCATCGGGAGAAGTTCAGGCCACGGCTTGCCGAAATCCCACCGGCGCCCGGCTCTACGCACAACACCACCCGGAAACCGCACGTCAAGGCCCCGCAGGAGGACGGGGGACTAGCATTCACGGGCAAAAGTGACGTTCGGTCACCTGAGCCCCAAGAACCCCATAGGAGCCGCAGCGTTGAGATCGTATGGTGCCGAATGGCACCACAGCCGCACGCAACACGTTGCACCAGCGATTTACACGGGTTGCGTGGCAACCCGCCAGACAAGGTGACCCGGGGAGACTTCCGTGGCAATCGCACGACAGCACCACACCGGAAACCGTCGACTGCTCGCAGCGGCAACCACCGCCGCGGCCGTCGCGGCCCTCACGGCCGGCTGCACCAGCGGAAGTAAGAACGACAAGAACGCCGCCACCGTCCCGACCGTCTCCCCCAGCGCCACCGCGGCCGCTGCCTCCCCGACCGCTCCCGCCGATCCGGAGGCGGCCGACAAGGCCGAGGTCCAGGCGGCCTACACCCACTACTGGGACGTCCTGTCCGCGGCATACACCAAGGCCGACCCCGACGACCCCAACCTGCCCAAGGTCTCCACCGGAGACGCACTCGTACAGAACCAGCAGGAACTCGCGAACTTCCGCAAGGGCGGACGCGTCATCGCTGGCCGACCGCAGCACTCCAGGACGGTGATCACCTTCAAGCCTGACACCAAGCTCAAGACCGCTGTCATCACCGACTGCCTGGACATCTCCCAGTGGAAGCCCGTGGAGAAGAGCAGTGGCAAGCCGGTGGACCTCCCCAACACCCGACTCTTGCGTTACATCAACACCGTGACGGCCGAGAAGTGGCCCAATGGCTGGGTCGTTCTGGAGGACAAGCCGGAAGGGAAGGCGTGCTGAGACGACGTGTGGGCGCAATGGGCGCGCTCGTTCTCCTCGCGGCTGGCACCTCAACAGCTCATGCGGACGACCCCGTCACCGCGGGCGACTGCGGTGTGCGCTTCTGCGTTGAGGCCAACGTTCCAGGCAGGCCCCCGGCCCGCTCGAACACGGGCCAGCAGACCGGCGGCTCCTCAACGGGTTCCGGGAGCAACATCGACGGCTTGGGTCGGGACTGCTCGATTCGGCCGCTGGATCCTCCTCCGCCGGCGGGCAGCGCTCTGTGGCAGGGCCACTCGCCCGGCGACGGGGCGGTCTACCTGGACCCGTGCGGGCTCGGAAACGGCATCGCGGACGGCGACAATCTCGCCGGAGCGGGCCGGGCCTTCTGGGCACAGAACCCGCCCGCTGTGGCCGTGGACCCTACTGTCCTCGCGCAGCGCGCGGTCGACTCGATGCTCCTTCGCCCGCCGGCCATCGGCATCGTCCCCAAGCCGGGGGGTGTCGGTGTCGTCGGTATGCCGGTCTACATGTGGACGGCGACCGGCCCTGAGACCTACGGCCCCAACGTCGCGTCCGCTTCGGCCGGCGCCGTCACGGTCACCGCCACGGCCAGGGTCGCCAAGATCGTATGGGCGATGGGTGACGGCACGACGGTCACCTGCACCACTGCGGGCACCCCCTACCGGGCCGAGTTCGGCAAGAACCCGTCGCCCGACTGCGGTCACAGCTACCGGACACCCGGCAAGTACCACGTGACGGCGACGTCTACGTGGGCGATCGACTGGACCGGCGGTGGCCAGAGCGGCCAGCTGACCGAGGTCCGCTCCAGTGCCGTAGACATCGCCGTGGGCGAAGTCCAGGTAGTGGGCCAGTAGCCCCGGTCCCGACTTTCCCTTTCTTCCTCTCTGCTGGAGGCACATCACGTGAGCACCACCACCACGGCCACGCAGGGCCGTGCCGCTGTCCCCGGGCCGGGCGGGCCTGCAGACAGCCCGGCACCGGCGCCCCGAGTCGTTCGCCAGCGACGTCGCCGTCCCGGGCTGATCGCGCTGTCCGTCGCGCTGATCGCGGCCGGCGGCCTGTCGGGGGCGCTGCTGTTCACCGCCTCGGGACAGCGGTCGAGCGTGCTGGTGGTGGCCCGGGACGTGCCGGTCGGCGCGACGCTGACGGAGGCCGACCTGGCGCCGGCTTCCCTGGCGCTGGACCCGGTGGTCAAGGCGGTCCCCGCGGCGAAGAAGGCGGGCCTGGTCGGCCAGCGCGCCGCCGTGGCCCTGAAGGCGGGGTCCCTGCTGTCGCCGGGCCAGATCACCGCCGTGTCCCTGGTCAAGAACGGTGAGCAGTTGGTGGGTGTGGCGGTGAAGCCGTCGCAGCTGCCAGCGTCACGGCTGGCTCCCGGGCAGAAGGTGCTGATCGTCTCGACACCGGACCCGGCGCAGGCGGGGGCGGCCGCAGCCGCAAGCAAGCCCGCGGATCCGGCGCCTGCGCCGAAGACGCTCGCGGCGACGGTGGTCGCCGTTGGGGTGGCGGCGCCGGCAACGGGTGTTGTGGTGGTGGATGTGGCGGTGCCCGCCGCTGACGGGCCGGTGCTGGCGTCGCGGGTGGCGACGGGTGCGGTGGCGTTGATCGTGGCCGCGCAGGAGGGGGGTTCCTGATGGCGGTGGTGGCGCTGGCGGGCGGGCTGGGGGCGCCGGGGGTGACCACGGCGGCTTTGGCGTTGTTGATGACGTGGCCGATGTCCGCGGGGCATCGGGTGGTGCTGGCCGAGGCGGATCCGGACGGCGGGGCGATCCTGCCGGGTGCGCTCCAGGGGACCTTGGACAACTCCCGGGGGATGCGCAATCTCGCGATCGCGGCCCGGCAGGGGCGTGAGCAGTTGGTGGAGGCGTTCTGGCGGCAGCTGGTGGACGTCACCGATGCGGGGACGCGGGACCGGCTGGTGCTGCCCGGTCTCTACGACCCGGCGCACACCTCGGCGATGGAGCCGGTGTGGCGGCCGCTTTCGGCCGTGTTCGCGGGGATCGAGCAGCACGGGCACGACGTGATCGTGGACCTGGGCCGGCGGGGCGCTCTCGGTGCTCCCGGGGTGCTCGCGCAGAAGGCGGACGCCGTCCTGCTGGTGGCGCGCAATACGCTGCGCGGGCTCCAGAGCGCCCAGGTGCGGCTGGAGGCGTTGCGGGAGTCGCTGGGCGGCGCGACGGAGCTGGGGATGCTGCTGGTGGACCAGGGGCCCTTCTCCAAGGAGGAGGTGCGCAAGCACCTGGGGGTCACGGTCACCGCGGTGCTGCCGTGGCGGCCCAAGGAAGCGGCGGTGCTGTCGGACGGAGCGGAGCAGCCGCGCCGCTTCGAGTCCGGTGAGCTGATGCGCTCTGCCCGGTCGGCAGCAGTGCGGGTGCAGGAGCTGGTGGCGATCCGCCGCTCGCGCCTGGCCCCGCCCAGCGCGGACGCGACCCAGGTGGTGAGCGGTGCGCGCTAACCCCCTGCACAACGACCCCCGCGTCGCCGGGTCTCTCTCAAGCCGGCTGGGCGCCGCCCGCGGCGTGGCCGTGGCGGCCTCGCCGGAGGCCGCAGATTCCCGTCCGGTCAACCCGTGGGTTCCCGCCCCCACGGGGCCCGGCGCCGGCGCGCAGCGCCGGCCCGAGCCGGCCGCCGTGCCGGGCGGTGAGGTGGTGGTGGACTACGGGGCGGTGCGGCTGATCAAGAAGCAGGTCGGGGAACGGCTGACCGAGCTGCTGCGCGCCCGGCCCGGGCTGAGCCAGGCCGCGCAGGAGCAGCAAGGCCGGCACCTGATCAACGAGCAGGTCGCGGTCTGGTCGGACGCCGAGGCCGTCAAACGCGGGGTGGCCACCAGCCCACGCGAGGACGCGGCCATCGCGCAGGCCGTGTTCGACCTACAGTTCCGGGCCGGCCGGCTGCAGCAGCACCTGGACAACACGCTGGTGGAGAACATCTTCATCAACGGGTACGCGGACGTGTGGCTGGACTTCACCGACGGCCGGCGCGTGCGGGTGGCGCCGGTCGCGGACTCCGACGAGGAACTGCGCGAGCTCCTGCGGGACCTGGCCCGGCGCACCACCGGGCAGGCCGAGCGCAGCCTGTCGACCGCGGACCCGTTCCTGGCACTGCGCCTGGCCGACGGGTCCCGCCTCCAGGCGGTCATCGACGTCACGCCGGGCACATATGTGACGATCCGCCGGCACAGCATGCGCCACGCCGACCTGCCCGAACTCGTCTCGCGGGGCATGCTCGACTCCACGCTGGAATCCTTCTTGCGGGCGTGTGTGCGCGCGGAGAAGAACGTCATGATCGTGGGCGGCCAGGCCGCGGGGAAGACGACGCTGCTGCGGGCGCTGCTGAAAGAGATCGACCCCGACGAGCGGTTCGCCACGCTGGAGACCGAGTACGAGCTGTTCGCCCACGAGAACGGCTACCACCGGCAGGTCGTGCCGATGGAGGCACGCGAGTCCAACGGCGAAATGGTCGCAGGCCAGGCGGCCGGTGAGATCACGCTGATGGACCTGATGTACCGGGCGCTGCGTATGACGCTGACGCGGATCGTGGTCGGTGAGGTCCGCGGGCCGGAGATCGTGGCCATGCTCCAGGCGATGACCAACGGTGCGGGCGGCAACCTGTGCACCCTGCACGCCATCCACCCCTCCGTCGTCTTCGACCGGATCGCGGAGCTGTATCTGCTGGCGCAGGCGAACATGTCGGAGTCGCTGGCCTACCGGCAGGCCGCGAACGGGCTGCACTTCATCGTGTTCGTCTCCTCCGTGGACGAGACGAAGATCGGGGGGCACCGGCACCGGTTCGTCTCCCACGTCCTGGAGGTCACCGGCATCGGCGAGGGCGGCCGCCCGGAGACCAACGCCATTTTCGGGCCGCGTCCGGAGTGGGGCGAGCACCGGGCGGTGCCGTTGATGCTGCCGCGCTGCATCAACGACCTGCGCCGGGCCGGCTTCGACGCCTCGCTGCTGAACGAGCAGGCCGGGGCATGGGGCGCGGCGTTGCCGCTGCTGGTGAGGGAGGCGGCGCCGTGACCGTTTTGTGGTGGGTGCTCGCGGGGCTCGCCCTGGCGGGCGGCCTGGTCGGCCTGGTGGCCGGCGTCGTCGGTACCAGCGCCCCGAAGGGGCCGGGGCTGGCCGCGCGGCTGCAGGCCGGGCGGCACCTGGCCAGCCGCGACGAGCGGATGGCCCGCCGTACCCGCCTGATGGGCGGGGCGCTGGGCGGGGTGCTGCTGTGGCTGGTGACGGGGGTGTTCATCGCCGCCGTCATGCTGTTCCTGGCGGTGGTCGGGGTTCCGTGGCTGCTGTCACCGACGAAGTCGGCCACCGCCCGGATCGGGAAGCTCGAAGCCCTGGGTGACTGGACGCAGCGCCTGGCCAACGTGTTGCGGATGGGCCGGGGCCTGGACGAGGCGCTGCAGATCTCCCGTCGCGGATGTCCGGAGGACATCGCTGGTGAGGTCGCCGATCTGGTGGACCGGCTCCAGGTCGGCTGGCGGCCCACCGACGCGCTGCGCGCCTTCGGCGACGCCCTGAACGATGTGACGGCCGACAAGGTGGTCGCGGCACTGGTGCTCTCGGCGGCCGACCGCGGGCCCGGGCTCGCGCAGGCGTTGGACGACCTGGCCGAGTCCGTCCACGAGGAAGTCGCCCGCAGGCGAGGGATCGAGGCAGACCGGGCCAAGCCGCGCACGACGATGCGGTGGATGACCATCATCACCCTCGGCGTCATCGGTGGCGGATTCCTCGTCCCCTCCTACACCGCCCCCTACGGGACGATGGTGGGCCAGCTGGTCCTGGCCGTGCTCCTCGCGGGGTTCATCGGGGTCCTGGTGATGATGCGGCAGATCGCCGACATCAAGCCCGTCCCCCGCTTCCTGATCGCCGACCCCCGCAGCGCCGTCACCCCCGCCTCCTCCCCCGAAGGCATTGAAGACGCATCCGAATCGGCTGTGGAGGTGGGCGCATGATGCCAGTCGCGGCGATCCTGTCCGGAGCGGCCATCGGAGGCGGCGGCGCCCTTCTCATCCGCGAGATCCTGCGGCCCGCGCCGGCGCTCGGGCCGGCGCTGCGCCGCCTCAACCAGCCCGCACCCCCGCCCGCCGCCGCAGGCGACCAGGTCGTGGATCGGGACGAGCGGTGGGGCCAGTGGCTGCTTGAGCGCCTGGCGGACGTGCCGGGCGTCCGGATCCCGTACAAGGACCTGGCTCTGACCGGCAGCACTCCCGCTAAGTTCCTCCTGACCAAGGTGGCGCTGGCCGGCGGCGGGCTGCTGCTGCCGCCGCTGTCCACCGTCCCGTTCCTCCTGCTCGGGCTTCCCCTGTATCTGCCCGCGATCGTCGCCATCCTGGCGGCGGCCGTGCTGTGGTTCGCGCCGGATCTGGCACTGCGCGACAAGGCGAAGCGGGCCCGGGCGGAGTTCGCCCACGCCATGGCCGCCTACCTCGACCTGGTCGCGCTGCGCCGGGCCGGGAACGTCTCCGCCGAGCAGGCCATGGAGCAGGCCGCGCAGGTCGGCCAGGGGTGGGCGTTCCAGCGGATCCAGGCGGCCCTGGCCCGCTCGCGGGTGGACAAGGTGCCGCACTGGGAGTCGCTGGCCCGGCTGACCGCCGAGCTCGACCTGCCGGTGATGGACGACCTGGCCGCGATCATGCGGCAGTCCGCCGACGACGGCGCGTCCGTCTACGCCACCCTGCGCTCGCGCGCGAAGAACCTGCGCACCGAACTGCTGGCCGCCCAGGCGGCCGACGCCAACGCGAACTCGGAGAAGATGACCGCCCCCGGCGCCCTGCTGGCCGTCCTGGTCATGCTCTTGATCGCGTTCCCCGCCATCATCCGCATGCTCACCACCTGACCCGTTCAAGGGAGTCCGTCATGACCAAGCTGGCCGTCCGTCTGTCCGTCGCCCTGCGCTCGCACTGGCAGGAGATCAAGGAGCACAGCTCCAAGGACCGGGGGGACATCTCCATCACCACGATCATCATCTGGGTCGCCGCCGTTGCCGGGGCCATCGCCATCGCGGGCACGATCGGCGTCGTCGTCAGCAAGTACAACGGCAAGCTGTCCGGCATCTGACAGACCGGCAGTCCGTACGGCTTATCGGAGGGAGGGGCGAGGTGGCAGGACGCTGGGCGCCGAGCCGGCTGGCACAAGGGCGCGTTCGGGGCCGCCTCGGAAGGGGCCCGGGCGGCCGGGGGCGGATTGTGGGCGGGTTTCGGGACCGGGGGGAGGCGTCGATCCAGATGGCGATCGTGTTCCCGTTCGTCATCCTCGTCACCGTCGCGGTAGTCCAGGCCGCGATGTGGTTCTACGCCCGCAACATCGCGTTGACCGCCGCCCGTGAGGGCGTGGCAGCCGCCCGCGTCTACCAGGCCCCCGAAGACGCGGGCGCGGCCCGGGCCCGCGAGACCCTGGGGCGGATCGCGGGCGACAGCCTCGCCGGCAGCACGGTCAGCACGGCGGGCAGCAACGGCGCCGAGGTCCGGGTGACCGTCACCGGCCTCGCCCCGTCCCTGATCCCGGGGGTGTCGGGTCTGAGCGTGTCGCAGTCCGCCGGGGCACCGCGAGAACGGTGGACCACCCCATGACGTCCATCCGCGTTCGGGTCAGGCGGTGGCTGGCGCTGGCCCGGCAGGACCGCGGCAGCGAGACCATCGCGGCGGCCATCGTCGCCCCCCTGTTGATCATGCTGTTGTGCCTGGCCATCGCCGGCGGGCGGATCGTCACCTCCGGCGCGAAGATCGACGCGGTCGCCGAGGACGCGGCCCGCGCCGCCTCCATCTCGCGGACCTACACCGGCGCCCAGGCCGAAGCATCCGCCGCCGCCACCCGTTCCCTTGGCGACCAGGGCATCCACTGCGCGTCGGTGAGCACCAGCGTGGACGTCTCCGGCCTCGCCGTGCCCCTCGGGCAGGCCGGCACCGTCACCGTGACCATCACCTGCAACGTCACCATGGCCGACCTGCTGCTCCCCGGCGTCCCCGGATCCAAAACGTTGACCAGCCGATTCACGTCCGTCGTGGACGCCTACCGCTCCCGGGAGGGCTAAGGATGCACAACCGTCTGCGGCAGACGGCCGGGCGCCTACGTGAGGACCGGGGTGGGATCGCCGTCTACACCGCGATCGTCACCGTGGCGCTGCTCGCTGTCATCGGCCTGGCCATCGACGGCGGCGGGAAACTGCGGGCGACCGAACGCGCCGATGCGCTCGCGATGGAGGCCGCCCGCGCGGCCGGCCAGGCCATCGACCCGGCCTCGGCCGTCACCGGCACGGACGTCCGCGTCGACCCGGAAGGGGCCCAGGCGGCCGCCCAGGCCTACCTCGCCCGCGCCGGCGCACACGGCAGCGCCACCCTCTCCGCCGACCGGAGCCGGCTCGACGTCACCGTCCACGGCTCCTATCCGACCGTGTTCCTGGCCATCGCCGGGATCGGGTCCATGGACGTCACCGGCCACGGAAGCGCACGCATGCTCCACGGCATCACCCAGCCCCAATAGCCCCACCGACCACCGTGAGAAGGACCCGGCCGATGCCGAAGCCCACCCCCGTCACCACCCGGCCCTCCCGCAGCGGCGGCCAGACGGCGGCCGCGCTGCTGCGCGCCCTGCTCTCCCTGACCGTCCTGGCCCTGCTGCTGGCCGGCCTGCCCGTCCTGCTGTGGTGGGCCACTAACCTGGTCGGCCCCCCGGGCCTGGCCGCCCTCTCTCATCTGCTGTCCACCGAGGACTCGGGACAGGTATTCCTGCTCGTCCTGGCCGCCGCGGGATGGGCTGGCTGGGCCTGCTTCACCGGCGCGGTCCTGCTGGAGATCCCCGCCCAGCTCCGCGGTCGCGCAGCCCCGCAGATCCGGGGGCTGGTCGGACAGCGGGCCGCGGCCGCCCTGGTCGGCACCGTCCTGCTGGCCCTCCCGGCCGGAACCGCACTTGCCGCTCCCAGCGCCGCCGCACCCGTTCCCGCCGCTGTCGGCGTCAGCGCCTCCCCCATCCCCGGCTCCGGCAACGAGGCCGCACCGCACGCCGACACCCCGGCCGACGCGTCGAGCACGGCCGTGACGTACACGGTCCGCAATCTGCGGCCCGCTGAGAGCCTGTGGTCCATCGCCCAACAGACGCTCGGCAGCGGGGAGCGGTGGACGGACATCGCCGCCCTCAACGACGGCCGCACGATGACAGACGGCACGGTCTTCGACGCCGAGCGGCCCATCCAGCCGGGATGGGTGCTCACCCTGCCCGCCAGCGCCACCATCCCCTCCTCCCCGGCAACGGACGCAACCGGAGAGGGGAGCGCCTCGCGCGGCGCCGGCCAGGTCCGGTACACGGTTCGCGACGGGGAGAGCCTCTCCTCCATCGCGGCCGACCAACTGGGCGACCCAGACCGCCATCAGGAGATCTTCGACCTGAACCAGGGCCAAGCTCTTCCCGACGGCGGCACCTTCACCAACCCGGATCTGATCTATCCCGGCCAACAGCTCGCCCTCCCCCACACCTCAGGAACCCAGGCCCCCGCCCCGGCCCCGCGAAGCCCCGAGTCCGGCCCGGCCACGCCACCGGCCACCACCCCGCCGGCGGCGACGGCGCCTGAGCAGACGCCGCCGCCTGCTCAGGCCTCTTCGCCTTCCGCACCGGACGCCGCACCATCGGCCCAGCTCCCGACAAGGACACCTGCGTCCGCCTCACCGACCCCGCGCTCCTCCCCCGCCCAGACCCCAGCCCCGGACGCCACGCGTGCGCAGAGCGCCGCGGCCAGCGTGAACTGGGCGGTGGTGGCGGGACTCGGGACGCTGCTGGCCGCGTCCCTGGCCGGCGCTCTGGGCGTGCGCCGGATTCTGCAACAGCGCCAACGCCGCGCGGGCCAGACCATCGCCCAGGACAACGACCCGGGCACCCTCGAACAGCTCCTGACAGCGGCCGGCGAGCCCGCTGGCGTCGAAATCCTCGACCGCATCCTGCGCGCCCTCGCCCGCCAGGCCGCCACCGACGAACGCGCGCTGCCCGCCCTGCGCGGCGTGCTCCTGGCGGGCAAGGAGGTCCGCCTGCTCCTGGACGAGCCGGCCGACCCCCTAGCCCCGTTCACCGCAGGGCCCGACAGCCGTACCTGGACCCTGGACCCCGCAGCCGTTCTCCCCGATGCCGAAATGCTGAACGACGTCGAGGCCCCCTACCCGGGCCTGGTCACCCTCGGCGCCCACGATGGCGGGCTGCTGCTGGCCGACCTGACCACCTGCCACGTCCTTCTCCTGGACGGCACCCCGGAGGAGGTCCTCGAAGTCGGCCGCGCTCTGGCCCTGGAGCTGGGAACGTCGGGGTGGACCGACTACAGCGAGATCCTCACCGCCGGTCTCGGCAGCCGCCTGGCCAAGCTCCTGCCGCAAGGCCGGATCCGCACCATGCCCCACCTGCCGGCCGTCGCCGCCGACCTTGGCGAACTCCTCCTCGAAGCCCACCAGAGCGGCGAGCAGGTCCTGCCCTGGCTGATGATCGGCGTCGGCGACCACGATCAGGAACACCTGGCCCAGCTCGCCGATGCTCTCGCCGCCGCCCGGAACCTGAAGACCGCCGTCGTGCTGCCTGCGAGTGAGGCGGCCCAGCGCGTCTTCCCGCACGCCGAGATCATCGACGTCACGACAGGGCAGGAGGCCCTCCTCGCCCCGCTCGGCCTGCCCGTCACCCTGCAACGCATCACCGACGAGCAGTACCGGCAGTACGTCCACGCCCTACAGATCTCCACCCAGGACCCAGTACCGGCCACAGGCGCCTGGGAATTCGCGGAATCCCATGATCAGGCGGCCGCGTGCGGACAGCCTCTGACCCTACGGTCCACCACCGCCGATGCCCAGGACCCCGGCAACCCCTTCCCCGCGCTCATCGCCGCCTCCCCGGCCACCACTCCCCAGCCCGTCGGCCACCAAGGCAGCGCCGAAGCCGGGCAGCCAGCAGCAGACGGGGTAGAGACGGCGGGCACGGCAGAGCCCGACGAGACCGGCCAGGCCGCCTCCGACAAGGGGCCGGTACCCGCCCAACCCGCCGCCACCGTGCCCGCCCAGGCCGTCGGCAACGAGCAAGCACCTGTCCGCATCGACATGCTCGGCCCCCTGCGTATCACCGGGACCGCCGCCTCCGCCCACGGCCCCCGCACCGCTGCCGTCGCAGCCCTCCTCCACCTGCGCCCCGGACGCGGCACCGACTACCTGTGCCAGGCCATGGACCCGGTCAACCCCTGGTCCACCCGCACCCTGCACTCCCGCCTGTCCGAACTGCGCAACGTCCTCGGACTCACCAGCGACGGCCAGCCGCTGCTTCCGCGCCCCAAGAACGGCGGCGGGTACGTCCTTCACCCATCGGTCACCTCGGACTGGGCCGAGTTCAAAATCCTGGCCTCCCGAGGCCTCGCCGCAGGCCCCGGGGCCGGCACCGCCGACCTGGAAGCGGCCATGGCGCTGGTCCGCGGCCGCCCCTTCGAGGGCCGGACCCTGCCTTGGGCCGACCCCGTTATCCAGGAGATGCTTTCGCGGATCACCGACACCGCACACACCCTCGCCCGCTGGCACACCGACGGCGACACCCCCGACCTTGACGCCGCCCGCCGCACCGTCCAACAAGCTCTCGAGATCGAAGAGACCTCCGAAGTGCTGTACCGCGACCTCCTCCACATCGAAACGGCCGCGGGCAACCACACCGCAGTGCGGAAGGTGGTCGCACGCGCCCAGCACATGGCCCGCACCTACGACATCACCCTCGACACCGCCACCGAGAACACCATCAGTGACGTCCTCTCCGCTACCCCAGCTCGCATCTAGCGGGGAACAGCTCCTTCGTACGCCACGGGCAGCAGCTCTTGCGGCCGCTGTCCCATCGCGTACCGGACAATCCCGTCAGGCGACCACCCCGGGTACGGAACTCCCTTCCCTAGGGCAGACGGCTCACGGAACACTCTCCGCGCGTGCGGGGTACACACTCGGCTACCTGCCGTGTTGCGGGCTGGGGTGCCCGCGTGGAATTCCGACTGGGGGTGATGCGCTGCCCAGCAGCGGCAAACGCTCCAGGTGCACACCTAGGCCGGCGCCGCCGGTGTCGCTCACTGGAAGGAGCCACCCAAGTACTTCATCCGCTGCCGGTTTTGGTGGGCAGTTAAGTACCGGCGCAATCGGGCGCCCTGGGGGCACCACATCTCTCTGGGGCATCGGTCGCAATCAGCGGCGTGCCGTGCGTAGTTCGCGGCCGCCACTGCTGAACCATTCTCATCAGCCCGTCCCTCACTGGGCTCGGCGCCTGCTTCGCGGAGATCTTGGTGCTCTCCGCCTGGCGGAGAGGGCCTATCCAGCTGAGGTTGGCGGACCGCATCAGCCATCTCATGGTGGGGGTCTTGGTGAGACCTGGTAGGGGCGTCATATGACGCCTTTGGGTCCGTCACGTGACGCTCCGTGGATGCGTCACGTGACGCCTTCTGCATCGCGTTGGGCCCGTCGCTGACGGCGTCACGTGACGGCTCCTGAACAGAGGTGAGCTGCTGTTCGTGGGGAGTCACATGACGTTCTGTGCCGCTTGCGCGCTTGTGCCGGAGCCGCCGGTCGTGCTCGGAACTGGACAGCACAGCCAGGGCGCGCTCCCACAGGACGCCGAGCCCGGTGTCCGTGTCTGCGCCCAGGGGGAGCGTGCAGGCGTAGGTGGCGGGTTTGGGGTGCCGGCCCCCACGGGCGTTCGCGGTCTTCTTGATCAGACAGACCGCCTCGGCAGCTACGAGCACTTTCTGCACGGTCTCCTTGCTGCACCGGCCGACCGCCATCAGGGTGTCCGTACCGAGGAAGGCGTTCGTGCCGTCCTCGTTCGCCGCCTGGCCCATGGCCTGCAAGATCGCGAAGAAGGAAGCGCCGAGGGATTTCCACTCGGACTGGTTCCGGGCTGCTTTCGGAATGTGCTTCGCGGACCGGAGCAGGAACCAGCGCCAGGAATGAGCAGGCGCCCAGCCCCGGCGGATCTCTCCAGGCGCGACATCGTTCGTTCCCTCGACCATGATTCCACATTAGCAACACGGTTTCCCTAAGAGCAACATGCGGAACTTCTGGGAGACCTGGATGCTGTCGGAGCGGCCTGGGTGGTCACAGCAGGACCGGTGATCTATAGGATGGGCATCATGGACAAGACGGCGCAGCGACCGGCCCAAGAGGCCGTCACCGACCTGGAACTCCGGTTCATCGAAGCCGTCGAACACGGACGGCTCCGCGCAGAACTCACCTACGAACAGCTCGGCAGCTACATCGGTCTGTCCAAAAGTCAGGTCAGCAAGCGACAAGACGGACAGATCAAGTACAGCCTCCGCGACATGCACCACATCGGCCAGCTCTTCGGGATCAACCCCCTCGTCATGGCAGCCGGCCTCAGCAACTGGCTCAACGACATCAAACCCGAAGACGTACGACGCCGCCTCCCCCAACCCGTGAACACCACACCCGACAGCTGATACAACTCCCCCAGGTCGAGCGCCAACCAGCACCTCGGCACACAGGGTCCGCCTCGCCGGACGACCCCCGGACGGTTCAGGGAAGGTGGCGCTACGGGAACCGGACTTCACCCGGTGCACACTGCAGCTCTACCCATGCCGAAGAGCAGCGTTCCTACAGCAGCTCGACAGTCACTTTGATGCCGACAATCCGCTGCTCATGGCGCGGGGAGGACTACCCGCCACCGAAGGGACGGACTGACTGCCCGAACGTCACCAAAAGCCAGGTGTAGCCCAGGCACCCGGCGCCACCGCCCCCTCACACGCCCCGTGCCGTGCCGCGCCTCCGCTCTCTCGATCACAACGGACGGCCACTGGCTCCACAACGGAGTTGGCTCCTGGGCCACCGCGACGGCGGGCCCGGACGGAGCTACGGTGCACGAAGGCGGCTCCCGGCCCTTGTTCGAAGAGGTCGAGGCCGACTGGCGGCACTGGGAGCAGCGCGGGGTTCCGGGGCTGTTCGACTTCGGGATGACGGTGACGCCCGAGGAGCAGACTCTCTGGTGCAGTTCTCCCGACGGCGGGCCGTACGCGGCTTGATCTGTCGTTGCCCAGCTACAGGATGCCCGTCCAGTGCCAGGGGCGGGGTCCGTGCCGACCGCGCAGGCAGTCGATGCGGTGTTGTGCTTCGGGCTGCCATCGTGGGTCGCCGACCGCGTGCTGGGCGGCGTAGGTTGCCATGCGGAGTTCACGGGCCCTGGCAAGGACGTTGTAGCCGGCCCAGGTTGTTACGTCGTGCCCGTAGATGTCACAGAAGGCCTCGTACTCCGCGGGGGTGACTGCGCCGGTGGTTGTGGCCCGTACGGCGGTGGAGACGAGGTCCCATTCAGGCGGTCCGGCGGAGAAGCGTTCCAGGTCCATCAGCAGCCATGCGCCTTGGTCGAGCCGTACAACGTTGCCGGGCCAGGCGTCGCCGTGGACGGGGGCGGTGGGGAGGCCGGGTGGGAGACCGGCCTCCCACTCTCCGGCGAGGTCGCCGTGCAGGTCCACGAGCCACTTCCGGTCGTCACTGGTCAGTGTCAGGGCGGCGGAGAGGCGTTCGGGGATGCGGACGAAGGGGTCCAGGTGGCCGATGTCGAAGTTGGGAAGGGGAAGGGTGTGGAGCTCCTTGAGCGCTGCGGCGACGTCCTCGGTCGAACCGTGAGCGTGGGGTGGGAGCTCTTCCCAGAACGTCACGACTCGTCCGGCTCGCTGAAGGGGTTGCTCTACGGTCAGGGGTCGCACGACGGGGATCCCGCATTCCGCGAGCCAGCGGGCGACGGTGATCTCGCGGGCGGCCGAGCTGCCCGTGTCGGCTGGTGCGATGCGTACGATGACCCCTTGGGGCAGCCGCCAGATCTGGTTCTCCGCCACGCGAATCGGTTGGGCTTCGCGCGCGTCGAAGCCGGCTATGGAGCAGGCTTCGTGCAGCGCGTCAATGGCCGGTGCCGCCGTGTTCGTCATGCTCGCACGGTAGCCGCGATCTCGGCCTTGAGGTCAGCGGCTTCCTGGATCTTCGGGTGCAGGCCGGCGAACTTGCCGAGCTCTCGGAGTTCGTCGGCGGCTCGTAGCGAGGTGAGGCTGCCGCCGAGGGCGAGGGCCTTGTGGCCGAGGGAGGCGGCTTCGCGGGGGTCTCCACGCCGCATCGTCAGCGAGGCCAGTTTGGTGCAGGACATGGCCTTGGAGCGTGCGAAGGCCGGGCCGTGGCCTCGTACGGCGGCGGTAAACCGCTGTTCGGCCTGGGCTGGGTCGTAGTCCTTGAGCCCGACGGCCAGGTCCCACAGGGCATAGGCGGTGTCTCCGTTGTGCTGCGCCTCGTCGTAGTACGCCATCCACGGCGGATCGTCCTCGGGGCGTCGCTGGGCGAAGGCGTCATCGGCCGCGCCGACAGCGGCGATCGTCTCCTGGACGTTGCGCATCTTGCCGAAGGCGCGGGCCCGGGCGGTGTGCAGCATGGCCCGCTCGGATGCGGTCAGCCGGTCTGAGCGGACCAGCCCCTTCTCCGCATTGGTCAGGCCGTCGTCGGCCTTGCCGATCCAGATGGCCTGCCGGGCAAGGAAGGAGTAGCCCTTCGCGCGAAGGTGCCAGTGCTGCCCCTCCTCGGCGCACTCCACAGCGACCTTGAAGGCCAGTCGGGCGTCGTCGTGACGGTAGACATCGAAATTGGAGGCTCCCGCGACGAGTCCGAGCCGGGCCACAGCCCCGAGGAAGTCCGGACGCTGGGAGGGCGGGCAGGGAACGGAGAGGAGTCGGATGGCCCACTGCATCGAGTCGGTGGCCAGCTGCCCGATCAGGCCGCCCCCGCCGTAGGTGTTGTCCCAGCTGTGAAGGCCTGCGGCGATCTGCTGGAGCTGGCGGATCTCTCTGGAGCTGATCGTCTCCGGGATCGGCGGTGGGGTGGTGGGTGAGAGCAGGGTGGAGAGGTCCAGGGGGTCGAGGGCCAGCAGGCTCCCGAGCGCGAGGAACTGGCGACGGTACAAGGGATCAGGGCTCCTGGTCGATGCGGATGCGGCGCCTGCATCCAGCATGCGTCCAGCCAAGTGCGGAATGCCTCCCTCCAAGGGGCGGGGGCGGCGACTATCCGCATCACGGCGGCTTCTATCCGCATCACCGAAAGCCATCGCCCACGCCCGGGCGAAGAGCCCCCCGGTCTCAAGGACGGCGTCCAGGCGCGACGGCAGGTCCTCGGGGCACCGGTAGTCACCCTTCTCGATCTTGAGCAGAACATCGACGCTGACCTGCACTTTGCAGGCGAAGGAAGCAGCAGTGGTGTACCCGGCCTCCTTCCGCCTGAGGCGCAGCTCGTGGCCGAACCAAGCCTCCGGTGAACGCGACGGATCGAGGACCTTCTCTGGCTGCGGCATGCGGCTCCTGACCCCTGATGCGGATTCCGCGAGGCATCCGCATCACCTACTGCCCGTATTCCTTGTCAGCTGCCTAAATGGTTGCTGACCGGCGCAGCACCAGTACACACCGCAACCGGACCCCGGAGCAGGGTTTCCGGCCAACGAACTGGACGGACATGGCGAACCTTCTCAGCGCACCTCTCTCGGGGGACCGTGGCGCGGCCGCGGGTGTACCGGGGCACCTGACGCAGGACTTGACGCTGTCGGCGAAGAGCGTCCGCCACGCCAGGAAGATCGTGACGGAGAGCGTCTGCATGTGGGGGCGTGATGACGTTGCCTTCGACGTTGGCATCGTGGTGGCCGAGCTGCTGACGAATGTCCTCCAGCACGCGGATCCGCCCCAGCGTGATGCGGTGAAGAGGGCTCGTCTGGTTGTGCAGGTCCTCCTCGGTCTTCCGACCACCGGCCATCTGGTTGTCGTGGTCCACGACGATGACCCCACGATGCCGGCGGAGCGCCGAGCCGACGAAGGCGCACTCGGTGGGAGAGGGCTGACTCTCGTCCGCGGGCTTACCGAGGAGCTGGCTTTCGTTCCGGCGGACGGCGGCAAGGACGTCGTCGCCGTCTTCTCGCTGAACGAGACGGGCAAGGCCGCAGCGTGAACCTCTCCCCGCGCCGCCCGTGGCCCTGGCCGCAACTGCGATGGAGCTGCCAGCGAACCGCACCGCCCTGTCCCTCGCCCGGATCCGCCCGTGTGCACCTCACGGCCCTGCGGTACCAGGGCAACGTACGCGTCGCCGTCGAGGTGCTGAACGTGCTCGTGGACAACGCCTTGCGGCACGGAACGCCGATGCCGGCGCCTGACGGCGCCCGCATCGGGATACGGCTGGCGCTCATTTCCTGCGGCGGCCTCGCGATCGAGGTCCGCGACCTCGTGGGCGCCTTCCCGCAGTTCGACGCCGCGGTGCGCGGCGAGTTCGGGCGCGGGCTGTGGGCGGCGGGCCGCGCGGGCGCCCAGTTCAGCTGGTGCCTCCACGACGGAGCCGACAGCAAGACCGTCCGCGCGGAGCTTCCCGCCAGCCGCAACACCGACGTCTAGGCCCGTCGCGCTATCGCCTCAACCTCTCTACCCACGGAGATCGCCATGTTCCAAGTCAGCCGGCACGGCTTACCCGAGCCCGTCAACCCGGCCCGCGTGCCGCTGGAGCGCCGCCCGCCGGACCGCGCGGCGTGGCTGAGGGCGGAGAAGGGTCTGCCACTGCCGAAGCCGGACCCGGCCGCCGAGCCGCAGGCCGGCCAGCAGCGTACGCCGGAGGCGGCGAGGGCCCGCTGGTCGCGCCTGCGCCCGCGCGGTCAGCAGAGCCTCCGCCCGATGGAAAGCTCGTGAGCGCCCGGGCGCGGCGCCGGATGCCGCGGCTTCGCTGGGCGATCCGCCACCCCCTCGACGTCCTGGAGCGCTCCGGCTTCGGGCCCGTGCAGACCCTGGCAATCGTCCTGTTCAGCGCGGCGGTCTCCGGCTCGGTGTCCTACGTGTACTTCGTCTACCTGTCCTGAACTTCCGCGCTCGCGCTGCCCCTGACGGCAGTACGAGTACGGACTCATCGGGCCCCGCCCGCTCCCCGTACCACGCGGCGCCCCGCGTGATGACCGGGCAGCCGAGCGGCCGGGGCGCGGCGCCCCGCCGACGCCGGTTTGACGGCCGACGGTCCGTGGGAGCGCCCCGGCCGCCCCCGTTACCGCGGGGGCGGCCGGCCACCCCACCACCCCGACCACGAGGAAGAGACTCTGGCCGCCCCATGTACACGATGACGCTCCTCACCAGTACGCATGCCGAGACCGTGGACGAGCTGCTCGCGCTGCGCGAAGGCGACGGCTATCGGAAGAAGTCCCGGAGTAACGCGGCTGCCCTGTGCAACCTGGTGGCGTACACCGAGCCGGATGTCTCGCTCATGGCCGTCGGCATGTGGGACGAGGCGACTCTGTGCGCCGCGTTCGTGCTGGAGCGGGCCGCGCCGCGAGAGGGCTGGACGCTCGACGAGAGGGAGGAACCCAGTCTGCTGGTCTCCCGCGCCTACACCCACCCTGGGCATTCGCGCCTGGCCCGCACGCTGACCCCCTGGGTGCTGGATCTCGCCTCCCGTCTGCCCGACCCGCCGACGGCCGTGCGCTGCACCGTCCAGCACGCCCTCCTAGCCCGGTACCTGATCCGTAGCTGCGGTTGGCAGCTCGTCCGCGAAGTCGAGACGCACCGCGGCGAGCTTCATCTCCTCCAGCACGTCCCGCGGCGGAGCGACTCCCTGCGCACCTGGATTCGTACGGCGCCGGAGCTGACCGCGTGCGCGGTCGGCTACATCCCGGCTCTTCCTTCACCAGGAGCTTCCTCGTGACTCCGATACAGGCTCCTGCGGTCGCCCTGCGGGAGGACCGCTTCCCCGCCGAACTGACGGTCCTCGTCAGTGGCGAGGGGGTCCACTACCCGGGCAGCCCATGGAAGAATCAGGTCGACCCGCTGTTCGGGGTGGTGTGGGAAAAGTGGGCCGGCCCCTGCACGGGGGCTCCCCTGTACGGCGAGTTCGACCCTGCCGTGCAGAGGGTGGCGGCGGACCGGCTGCTGTGCGCGATGGGCGGGGAGCGGCCGGAGGTGCTGCCGGGCGAGGGCATGCTGTGGCTGCTCCAGACCGACGAGGTCGCACACCAGTGGCCGGCCACCATACTCACGGTCACCCCGCCGATCTGTCTCCCGCACGCCCAGACGGCCCTGAGCCGGTGCGCGGTCCTGCGCCGCGGGCATCTCGCGGTCCGGGTGCCGGAGGCGGAGCCGGTCGGCGTCATCGGCACCCTCTACACCCCCGAGGGACCCCAGGGCGGGGCCGACCAGCTGGTGTTGTTCACCGACACCTCCCGGCTGCCATTCGTTCTGGCCCGCCACCTCGTCCTGGAACTCCGTGGCGCCGTCCCCGACCGCACCTTGCACCCCGAATCCCTTCCCAGCCCTGCCTTACGCGCACTCACCCCGAGGCTCACGTGACCCAATCCCTTGCCACCCCAGCCGGAAACTCTGCTGCCGCGGACCTCGTTCTCGGATCCCACCTGGCCGCGCAGCGCAAGCGCGCCGGCGTGGGTCTGGGGGAGGCCGCCAAACGGATCCGCGTGCTCCCCTCCACCGTCACCCAGTACGAGACCGGCGCAGCACCGATCCCGGAGAACGAGCTGTGCTCGCTGATGAGCCTCTACGGCCAGACACCGGAGGCGATCCGGGACGCCCGGCAGCTGCTGCACCAGGCGAAGCCGGACGAATTCCGGGATTACGGCGGCTGGGCCCGTAACCGCCTCCGCGCGCTGGAGGCCCGAGCCCAGCGCATCACCGCTTTCCCATGCTGGGACGAACCCGCCGTGATGGCCGCGCAGCTCCTGTACTGGACCGGCCTCGCGCTCACCCGCGGCATCGAACTCGGGGTCCTGCCGCACGACCACGGCATCACCTCGCGCACCGGGGTGCTCATCGAGGTCACCATGGCCGGCACCGCAGACCGGGTCTGGGTCGACGACGTCACTTCGCCGGTCTACTCCACCGGGCAGCCCGGATCCAGCCGCAGCGCACTCCTGCGGCAGGTCGAGGCACACGTGCTCAGCCCACGGGACAGCCTTCAGGCCGTACGCGAGGCCGCTGACCGGTGGGCCGATTCTGGCGTGGCTGCGTTGCCCCGGACCCACACGTTCGGCCGGCGTCGGGAACCGGACCCCGCAGTGCCGTAGCCCGGGCCGGACGGCCAGCGACGGTAGATCCACGCCGGGCCGAGGCTGAGGCCCTCGCCTCTCCTCAACTGCCCGGCGGCCGGCCAGTCGTCGCGATTGGAGTGTGTCGGCTCCCACCACTGCAGCGCCAGCAGCAACCCGGGCGAGCGCCTGACGCCGGCCTTCTTCACCGGGCGGGAGGAGCGGGTCCACACCCGTGTCCAGAGCGTCATCGACGAGCGCGGCTACTTCGCCGTCACCAAGTACACCGGCACCTTCATCTGCTCCTGACCCCCTCAACCCTGGAGTCCCCTGTGTCCGCTCAGACCCACGGCAGCCTGACCGGCGCCCGCGTCCTGATCACCGGCGGCGCCGGCTTCATCGGCACCGCGCTGCGCAACGCCCTGTCCGCAGCCCGCGCGCGCCCGGCTCTGCTGGACAACCTCAGCGCGTACGGCCCCACCACCACCAGCCTGCTGGGCACCGGCCCCGACGACCCCGACCTGACCGTCGGGGACATCAACGACGAGACGGTCGTCGGCCGGCTGGTCGCCGAGGCCGACTACGTCGTCCACGCCGCGGCCCACTCCACCGTCCACGGCTGCACCACCGACCCCAAGACGGCCGTCCGGTCCAACCTCACCGGCACCGACACCGTGCTCCGGGCCGTCGCCGGCGCCCGCAACGTCCGCCGCTTCCTCCTGCTCTCCACCGCCCAGGTCTACGGCCACGGAACCCCCGACATCCCGCGCGCCGAGCAAGCCGGCGTCTTCGCCGAGGACCAGCAGCTGGACCCCCTGAACGTGTACGCGAACTCCAAGCTGTGGGCCGAGGGCCACACCCGCCAGCTCCTGGACGCGGCCGAACGCGACTTCGCCATCCTGCGCCCCTTCAGCGTGTACGGCCCTGGCCAGGTCCCCAAGCCCGGCGCCGCCTCCTGGGTGGTGGCCCAGTTCACGATGTACGCCGCGCTGGGGCAGCAGCTCCCGCTGAACAACGGCGGTCACCAGGTCCGCGACTTCATCCACCGCGACGACGTCGCCGAAGCCGTCATGCGCGCCCTGACCGTCCCCGCCGCATCCGGACAGACCCTCAACCTCGGCACCGGCGTCCCGACCGCGGTCCGCGACGTCGCCGAGCACGTCCGCCGCCGCTTCCCGGACGCCGAGATCATCGACGCGCCCCGCGTCGCCCAGGACCCGCTCGGCGCCTGCGCCGACATCACCCGCATGCGGGCCGTCCTGGACTGGGAGCCGTCCGTGGGCGTCGAGGAGGGCATCGACCGCTACGTGCAGTGGGTGAACACCACCCCGAACTCCATTCCGGACTGGATGCGGGCCGAGACCACCACCAGCCGCATCGCTGCCTGGCAGACACCCACCGGTCACCCGCGCTGACCCGCTCCCGGCACACCGACTCGGAGGAACCCCCTATGCGCACACTGCGTACCGGCGTCATCGGGCTGGGCTGGGCCGGCACCGTCCACGCCCGCACCCTGGCCGCCCTGCCCGGCATCGACCTCGTGGCCCTGGCCGACCTGGACCCGTCCAAGCGCGCCAGCTTTCCCCAAGTGCCCACCTTCGACGGTCTGGAACCGCTGCTGCGCCTCGGCCTGGACTACTGCGTCATCGCCACGCCGACCGCGACGCACGAGGAATACGCCCTGGCTCTCGCGGCCGCCGGCGTGCCCGCACTGATCGAGAAGCCGCTCGCACCCACGGGCGAGGCCGCCTGGCGCATCCACGACGCCTTCACCCGCGCCGGGGTCTTCGCCGCGGTCGGCCACACCGAGCGCCACCAGGCCCCCGTCGCCGAGCTCGCCCGCCGCCTGCACCACGACGAGTTCGGTGACCTGTGGCAGGTCACCACCCGCCGCCAGGGCCCCTACTCCGGGCGCATCCTGGACGTCGGCGTCACCCTCGACCTGCTCGTCCACGACGTCGACCTCGCCTCCTGGATCGTCGGCCAGCCCGTCGAGTCGGTCACCGCCGCCACCCGCTGCCTGGCCGGCCCCTACGAGGACACCGTCACCGCGACGACCGTGCTGCGCGGAGGCGTCCTGGCCCACCACCACGCGGACTGGATCACCCCCTTCAAGGACCGGACCCTCCAGGTCCACACCGAGGCGGGGGTACTGACCGCCGACACCATCGCGGGCACGCTCACCCACCACCCCAACGCCGCCCGGCCGACAGGGTTCGGCGCCTTCCCCGGCGTAGCCGCAGGCCAGAAACGCACGATCGCGGTCGTCCGGCGCGAGCCGCCGTTCACGATCGAGCACCAGCTCATGCGCGACGCCCTCGCCGGCAGTGCGGTGCGCGGCCTGGTCACCCTCGCTGAGGGCGCGGCCGCCGTCGCCGCGACCGAAGCCGTTCTGACCGCGGCCAGCACCGGTCACCGCGTGCCCGTTCCCGCCCGTCAGCCGGCCCTCACCTGACCTGCATTCACCGGCCCGCATCTCGGAGGAGCACGTCATGGTCTTCCCGCATGGCCGTTCCCTTCATGAGCTGGCCACCGTCGGCGCACTGCCGGACCACCAGCTCATGGACGCCGCCACCCTCGACTGGATCACCAGCCACCCACCCCAGACAGCCGCGGACAGGCCGCCCATCCAGCCCAACGAGATCCTGCTGCTGCTCCCCGACGAGGCCTGGTTCACCAACCCGCGCCAGGCGGAGGGCCTCCACGGGATCCGGCACGGGGCCCGCGCCTGCGTACTCGCCTACCTCCTCGCCACCGCGTACGGCCTGGACCGGGAGCGCACCACGGCTCTGTGCGTTGCGGCCGCCGTCCACGACTGCCGCCGCCTCGACGACCGCTCCGACCCCGGCCACGGCCGGCGAGGCGCCGACTGGCTCACCGCCCACGCCGACCTGGTGCTGACCGCCCTCGGGTGCGCAGCCCAGGTCCCGCCCGGGCTGCGCGGCGAGGCGGCCCGGGCGATCGCCGCCCACAACCTCCCCTACGACTCCTTCCCGCCCGGCCTCAACGCCGGCTACCTGAAGGCACCGCACCTGGTCGACCTGCTCAAGGCCGCCGACTGCATGGACCGCTACCGCCTGCCCCTACACCGCTGGTGGCCCGACACCGGGCAGTTGCGCGTCCCCGTCCCCCGCTGGCTTCCGGCCTTCGCCCACGGCCTGGTCGTACGCAGCGAGCGGGCCCACCTCGACGGTGCCTCTCACCACCAAGCCCTCACCCACGCCTTGGGCGCCCTCGCCCGCTAGGAAAGGAGGACCTGTGCACCTCTCCCAGCACGAATGGGACTACGTCCACACCGACTTCGCCACCCACACGGCGGCACCCGGCCCGTCAGGCCTCGCCGAAACCCCTGCCGACTGGCTCGCCCAGCACCGCGCCGCCCCCAACGGACACCTCCTCGATATCAGCGGCAACGCGATGCTCCAGACCATCACCAGCGGCCGCCCCATCCACCTAATGCACACGACCCGTGCCCTGGACGTCATCCGAGCCACCGGCGAGCTCTACGGCGCGGCCGGCTGCCTGGTCGGAGCCCTGTACTGCGCGCCGCTCACCGAAACCGCTCCGGGCCTGCGCCCGCACAACCTGGGCTCCTACCTCCTGGACACCAAGAAGGAAAGGGCCACCCTCGTCTTCGAGATCGCCCCGGAACAGGGCGCGCCCGCCAAGGGCCTGGACTACCTCCGGCTCGGCGGCATCCACCTGCGCACCTACCAGATGCACCGGCATTTCCTGACCGGACCCGAAGACGAGCGGCTGCGGCAGGAAGCTGTGCGACGCGTCCGCGCGGCGGCCGGCTTCCTGGACTGCCTGCTCGCCGAGGCCCATGGGCTCGGGGCCATGTCCCAGCGGGCGTTCTTCGGCTACCTCGCCGAAGCCGTCGAACAGTGCCCGTTCCTGGGATACCTGTACTTCGAAGTCCTCACCGAGTACCTGCTCCTGCACTCCGCCGCCCCCGCCACAAAGGCCTACGCCGAGGCGGGGGAAATGAACAACCACCTGTACAAGGACCTCGCGTTCTCCGCCGTCGCGACGATGGGCCGCCTCTTCGACCTGGCCCTGTTCAATCCCGACCACGCGCAGCTGACAGAGCTGATCGGCCGGATCGACCCCAGCCTCACACGTGGTGCCACCGCCTACGCCCGGCTCCGGCTGCCCCACCTGTTCGCCTGCGCGGCACTCGGCCCGGACCGCGACGTCACCACCGCCACCTTCCGCGAGATGGCCGACGACTTCGACGCCCTCGCCACCGCCGCGCCCCACCTGGCAGGGCAGCTGATCTTCCGGGAGATGCGGAAGCTGCCCCGCTACCCCGCCCTCTACGCGGTCTTCGAGCAGGCCAAGGCGAGCGAGGCGTACGGCTACTGGAACCGCGAGCAGATCGCCGCCCCCTTCAACGCGGTCCTACCCAAGGGCGAGATCGGACTCAACCTCGCCTTCCCCCACGCGACGCTCACCGCATGGGTGGCTGAGCAGGGCGATGACGGCCTGCTCCACCCCACCGAGCAGCTCAGCCTGGTGCCGGTGCCCCGGCTGATGGACCTGCGCGGCACCGCTCTGGGCCTGGCCGCCTTCCCCGCCCCCAACCCCCTCCTGCCCGCGACTGCATAGGCGGGCGGCCGACGCCCCGCGAAGCCCCACGTCCAGGCCGACCGCGTCGCCGGTACCGCGGCCTGCCGACCCAGGAGAGCGACGCGCACCGTGCCCAGGGGTACGCCGGCACGGCCTGACGCGGTGCGTCGGCAGTGCCCGGCGTAGCGCTGCCCTGCCTTCCAGGGCCCGGCCGAGCCCCAGTTGCGTCTTATCGTCGGCGGCAACCGCGCCGGAACCGCCTACGCCGCTGCCCTGACCGACCACGCCGCCCGCCAACCACAGGTCCCAGCCGCGATCACGATCGCCACGGACACGGCGCTGCCCTACCCGCAGGTCGCCTTCTCCGCGGCCCAGCTCATCGCCGCCGGCCGCGCCGACCGCGCACTGCTGATCTGCCACACCAGCCTGGGCATGGCCATCGCCGCCAACACAGGCGAAAGCGATCAGATGATCGGCGGGCGGCCGGCGCGCGTCAGCCGCCACACCGTCCGCCACGACATCGGGCGGCGCTCCCCCTGGCCTCCGCGCAGCCCCTCCGCGAACCCCCTGAACCAGACTCCGAGGTTTCCCGACGACCGGAACCGCCACACGCTGATCACGACCCAGGCCGCAAGGTAGACCGGTACCAGAGGTGCCGGAAGACGGCGGCGAGCGACCCACACCCGGTTACGGGCGACCATCCGGTAGAACGGCCCGTGCCGGGCCGGGTTCGTCGCCGGGTGGTGCACCTCGATGTCGCCGGCGTACCAGCCGGTCCGTCCTAGGTCCCACAAGCGCCACGACAGGTCGATACCCTCATGGAAGAGGAAGAAGTGTCCGGGCCATCCCCCCGCGGCCTCGAAATCTGCGCGGCGGATCAGCACCACGCCCTCGGCCATGACGGTCACCACACCCGACCGCCGGGCATCACCTGCACGCAGCCGGGGCACCCATCGGCGGAGCGTCTCGCCCGTGGAGGGATCGGCGATGCGGGGCTGCACGTATGCAGCCGTCGGATGCCGGTCAAACTCGGCGATCAGCTGCGCAAGGGTGCGCGGGTCAGGGAGGACTGCGTCGTTGTCGAAGAACAGGACGAACTCGGCGCCGGCGGAAGCCGCCTTGGCACCGACGTTCCGGCCCTCCGGGATACCCGTATTCGTGGCGAGGGTGACGGCTCGCGCCCCGGCAGGGACGTAGTCAGGCGCCACTCCATTGCCGACGATCACCAGCTGGAGGTCAACGTCCTCCTGGGCCAGGACAGAGGCCATCGCCGCACGGAACTCGTGATCCCGGTCGTTCATCGTGAGCACGACCACGTCAACCGAGCGCTTGGACGCAGCGTCTTCCCTGCTCACGTGTCTTCTGCCTGTCTCTCATGCGCTGATCCGCGGCGCGCCTCAGCCCGCAGGGCCGATGAAGCATGGAGGGACGCTCGCGCCGGTCTTGCGCCGTCTTCGCGGTCCAGCGCAGCGTAGCGCCCGCAGCAGCCCGGGAAGAACTCACAGCCCCTCAGGCCGCCACAGCCTGCCGTAGGGGGCGCATATCCAGGCGGGACCCGCCGGGGTTCTGTCGGCGAGGTCCGTGACGGCCGTGAAGGCCCTCGCGGCCGCCGAGGTGCTCCCCGCCTCCATCCGCCCGGGCACCCACGAGGCCGGACACGTCGACTACCTCACCCACGCCCGGATCAGCACCGACGCCATAGAAATCTGCCGAGACCTCGGCGGTCTGGAGTCCGCGCTGCGCTGGAGCAGGCAGGCCGAGGTGATGCCCGTGGGAGTCTACAGGCGGGCCGTCGGTGTCCGGGGGGCCGACCTCGCTTCCGCGCACATCCAGGCCAGCGAACTCGACCACGGCCTCGATCTCAGCGTCCAAGACGTCGAGATCGTCGCACGTCCGCTCGACCCGCGCCCACGCCTACGTCCGCAAGGTCGTCGACAGTCTCCAGCCCTGGCAGAACCACTAGCCCGCCCGGGAGTTCGTACGACGGGCCACGACCGACCTCGCCCTCGCATGGGCCGGACAGCCCGCAAAGCGGACGAACAGCAGTACGGGTCGCTCAGGCCAAGCAGGCTTCAGCACGAGCAAGGTCGAGAACATGGCCGCGTTCGGCCTGCCTCCAAGAGGTACCGTGCCAGCCGCGCCCGCACCGCCTGGCTGCGGCCACGAGAAGAGCGAGCGAACAGGGCCGGTGAAGGTCAGGTAGCGGCGCATTCGTCGATGACGGCGCAGGCGAGGCGAATGCCGCCCAGGCGGTTGGAGATGCTGTCATCGCCCTGCATGTGGCGCGCCTCCCGGAACCACTGCGGCCACAGCCCGCCCTCCTGGAGGAAGTGGCCGGCCCGGTCGCCGTGCAGGACGGAGTCGGTGTACGCGAGGGCGCCCACGGCGGTGGGCTGGTCGTAGGCGAGGTCGGGCCGACGCAGGTAGCGGTCCAGGTAGGCGGCGAGGAGGTCGGCGTCGCGTGTGGTGCCGAAACTCGCGAGCGCTACGCAGTAGGCCGCACCCGCGAAGCAGACCTCGCTCTCCAGCAGCAGCTCTCCCAGACGCTCGCGGAAGTGGTCACGGCGTGAGACGGCGATGAGCCATGCCGCGGTCCGCCGCTCGCGCCAGCTGCCTTCGAATAGGATGGTGAGCTCGGCGTCGGACACAGCCTTCGCATCAGCGGCCAGTGCAAGGGCGAAGGGCTCGTACTCCTCGCGCGGCAGCCGAAGTACCGCTCCGCCGAGCTTCAGGTAGCGGCGCCCGGGGAGGCAGTAACGGCGGTACAGGGCTTGCATCTCGGGGTCGTGGCGGATCACCACCCCATCCTCTCGCGATGAGCACGCAGCTGGAGGCCGCGGTGCGGAATATGGCTGCGGGTGGCCCCGAGAATGGCGGGAGCTGGTCGGGTGAGCTGTCGTGGAGCTTGCCTGCGGGCGGCGCAGGCGCGTTTCTGCGATGAATCCCGCAGTCCACACGGGTGAGTTGAGCGCCCCGGGCCTGTCGCGGCCCCGGTCGGGCACGCTACACCGCCTGTGTGATCAAGAACCTGATGCTGCGCGGCCTGCCCGCGCTAGCCCTCTGCGCCCTCCCCCTCCTCGCCGCCGCTCCCACCGCGCACTCCTCCCCCACCAGCCCGAGCACCACCCCGGCGGCTGCGGCCGTGCCGGCGGCAGCTCGCGCTCCGCTGCCGCTCTTCGAAGCGATCGACCAGCTGACCGTCGCCCCCGAGCACCGCGAGGGCTACAGGCGGGACCTGTATAAGCACTGGAACAAGGGCCTGAACTCCGGGGACGGGTGCGACACCCGCAAGGAGGTCATCCTCGGCGAGGCCGTGCAGGCGCCGCAGGTCGCGGCCGGCTGCAAGCTGACCGGCGGCTCCTGGCGCTCCGCGTACGACGACGTCGTGGTGACGGACGCCGCTCGGCTTGATGTCGACCACTTTGTTCCGCTGGCGGAGGTGTTCGACTCGGAGAAGACGGCGTGGTCGGCGGCGCGACGCGAGGCGTACGCGAACGACCAGGACAGCCCGGACACCCTGATCGCGGTCTCCGCCGCCTCCAACCGCAGCAAGGCCGACAAAGACCCGGCCGAGTGGCTGCCCTCCGACGGCTCCTACCACTGCACGTACGCCGCGACCTGGGTCGGGACGAAGCTGAGGTGGGACCTGGCCGTCGACGAGAACGAGCGACAGGCCCTCCTCGGGCTCGCCGAGGACTGCCCCACGACCACCGTCGTCTACGAGCCCGCCCTGGTCGCCTGACCTCCCGGGGCGCACGGGCCTGAAAGATCTGTTCGTGCAGCCGGTGACGGGAGCCGGTGCCGTCACCGGGCCTCCACCGGCATCACCCGCCCTGGCACGCTTCCTTCCCCGTGCCACCTCGTTGTCCTGGGCATTCGACCAAGGGAGGCAGACCCGTGCTCAGGACAACCCTCGCCGGACGGCTCTCGGTGGTGCTGGCCGCCGTCGCCGTGACCGGGGCCGGGCTGGAGCCGGCCTACGCGGTGGAGCGGTGCGCGGTGTCGTCGAAGACCGTCGACAACCCCGCCTACAGCGGGCCCTGGCCGGACAACTGGGACTTCACGGTCAAGGCCTGCGTGACCAAGTCGGGGCCGTCGGTGCGGCACTGGACGACGATCTCGTGGGACCTGCCGGCGTCCGTCACTTCTGCAGGCTCCATCTTCCACGCCAGCGGCACGAACGTCGAGGTCACCGCGATGATCGAGGGAGGCGGGCTGGCCGTGACCAAGCGCACCGATCTCGCCGAGCGGCTGAACCGGGCGAAGGACGGGTCGTTCACCCCCGCCTCGCACACCACGCGATGGCCCAGCCGCTACCGCCTCTACACCGACGTGATCTTGTTCCTCGACTGGAAGAACGACGGGAAGGGACCCCAGATGCTCCACTTCTCCCCCTCCCCCTCCATCCCCGGCTCGGCGCGCTGAAACCGCCCGCCCGGCGGCGGCCTGCAGTCCACGTGCCCATACCGGGGACGGGGAGTCTGTCCGCGCGCCGCCTACGCGACCGTCACGGCCAGCCCGTGGGGCTGCCGGACAGCAGGCGGTGACGTCGGCTACGGGTTCCCTCGGAGGAGACGGTCGAGTTCGCGGCGGGCGGCGTTCTCGGTCAGCCCGAGCGCGGCGGCGGCCTGCGCCGGGGTGGAGTCCTGCTGGGCACAGCGGGCCGCCCAGTACCCGACTCCGCCGATCACGGTCTCGGTCCGGCGTACCGCGCGGAGCGCGGCGAGGGGCGAGGTCTCGGCGAGCTTGGCGATCTCGGCTTCCAGCTGGGCCAGGAGGCTGGTGACCGGTTCGGGCAGCGGGATGGTGACGGCTTCGACGGCGGTGGTGTGGTCGTCCCAGTCCTGGCAGCACGCGTCCGCCTGTTCGTCGGCGGCGCCCTCCAGGTCCTGGTCGCCGATCGCCTCCCAGTCCAGGGCGTGCTCCGGGCCCGTCCAGCCGCACGAGCACACCCCGCGCAGCGCGGCCGCGCGGGGGATGTGGGGGAAGCGGCCGTCGTAAACGGACCAGTGGGAGCTCTCGTGCACGTCCGGGCCCGACCCGGTGTCGAAGAGCGCCGGCGGCGGGACGCTGCCGTCGGGCAGGAGGACTCCGACCGAGCCCGCGTGGGAGCGACCGAACTCCTCCGTCGTCCAGGTCTCCCGGTCATCCGCCATGGCGCCCTCCTCGGTTCCTGGCCCGCTGCCGCAGCGGGGCCGTTCCTCGACCATGGCGTATCGCACCGGCGTCGACAGGAGAACCGGGCAAGTTCCCTCTGGCGTCCGTCCTGTTCGCGTGGCGGCGGCCGCGTCGGTTGGCGCGGACCGTGAGGGCGAGGTCGGTGGGTCCGGGGCGAGGGCGGCTGGGGGTCAGCCGGTGCAGCCCGGGACCGGGCTCGGGGAGCAGTTCGTGGGGTAGTTGTCGGTGACGGGGGTGTTGGTGAGGGTGACGGTGCCGCCGGCGTTGAAGATGCCGCCGGTGGCCGTGTTGGAGAAGTTGTTGGTGACCGAGCTGTTGCGGACGGTCAGGGTCGCGCCGGGAGAGTTGCCCACGCCGCCGCCGGCCGGGCCGCTGCTGAGGGTCCGGTTGGCGAGGATGGTGGTCCGTTCAGGGTGAGGGTGGAGTCGCGGTTGTACAGTCCGCCGCCGTCGTTCTCGGCCGCGCTGTTGCCGCGGATGAGCGTGTCGGTGATCGTTCCCGTCAGCTGGTAGGCGTTGATGCCGGCGCCGCCGAACCGGGCGGCGTTCTCGGTGACCCGGCTGTTGGTGAGGGTGAGGCTGCCGCGGGTGTCCATGCCGCCGCCGTCGTCCTTCGCGGTGTTGCCGGTGATGGTGCTGTTGGAGATGTTCGTGGTCCCGTAGGTGTAGATGCCTCCGCCGTTGTGGGTGGAGATGTTGTAGCTCACGGTGCTGTTGCGCAGCGTCAGCGCTCCGAAGCTGACGATGCCGCCGCCGGGGCCCGTCACCCCGGCAAAGTTGCGGGTGACCTCGACGGGGTTCAGGGTGAGGGTGGTCCCGAGACCGGCGGCGATACCGCCGCCGCCCTCGCCGCCGCTGGCGGACCGGCCGTCGCAGACCGTGAGGTTGTTGAGGGTGAGCCGGCCGCCGGTACCGGAGACCTTGATGATGCGGAAGTCCGTCGCCGACTGCCTCCGCACGGTGCTGCCGTTGCCGATGATGTTGACGTCGGTGGTGACCTGGGGCAGGCCGTTGCCGGGATTGTCGGCGGCGGTGAGGGTGTAGGTGCAGCCGGGGGTGAGGAAGAGGGTGTCCGGGCCGGGGAGGGTGTTGGCCTGGTTGATGGCGTTGCGCAGGGCTGTCGCGCTGCAGGGGACGAAGAGCTGGATGTGAGCCTGGGCGGGGGCGGGCAGGGCGACCAGCGTCGCCAGGGCCCCCGCGGCGCCCGCGAGGGCGGCGAGCTTGACCTTGACCATGATGCGCAAAATACGTTTATCGCTTCATGTGGGGCGGAGGAGACACGGCCCCGCCCCTCTCTCACGGGGCAGTCCGTGCCGTCCGGTCGGCCCCGCCACTCCCCTCGGGCCGGCTGCAGGGCGCACAGCCGCCTCATCGGGCACTGGCAGACCCTCGGCAGGACAGGGCTGCTTCAACAGGGCGCGCTGCGGTGTGCGACGCGCCCGTCGGGACCGCTTCGCGGATGATCAGATTCCGTCGGTTTGAGCTACGTCGGTGCTCGATGGTGGAGCGTTATCAGGCGTCGGATTTTCTTTCATTTTGTGTGTACCCATCAGGCCCGTCTGGAGCGCTGTCCCTTGTAGAGGCGCCCGCCTTTAGTGCCGTGAAGGGGACGTGGACGGTGCTTGATCTTCCTAGGAGGACACGTGCAGCTCGACGCTGCGCTGCTGAAGGCCACAGCCGCGCCGCTGGGGCCAGCTCCCGGCCCGGATCCGCAGGACGGCGGCCGTCGGCCGTCGCCCTGGCAGGGCATAGCCGTCCCGCCGGAGACCGGTCCTTACCTGTCGGCGTTCTCCTGCTGCGGGGCCGGGCGGTGAGCGAGGTGGACACCGCCGAGCACGGCGACGCAAGAGGCGCAGCCCGCGCCCCGTACGGGCGCCTGATCCCGACGCTGCGACTGCCCCATGCCCCGGAGCACTGGACCGCGGAGGAGGAAGCCGCGTTCCGTGCCTTCCACAAGATGTTCGGGTCCAAGTTCGCGAAGTACGCCCAGCGGCAGCTAGGCAACCGGTTCGACGCCGAGGACGCGGTCCACATCACCTTCGAGGTGGTGGTGCGGATCTGGCCTGAGGTGGCGGCGATGGAATACCCGGCGTCCTACGCCTGGAAGGTTCTCAAGAACCGGATCGCCGATGTCCTGCGCGACCGGGCGCGCATCAGCCCGGTCGAGGACGACCGGCTGGCCGAGGAACTCGACCGGGAGGTCCTCGGTATGGATCCGGCCGAGCGGGCCGCGGTCCGGCTCAGCGTGGAGGAAGCGCTGCGGCGGCTGCCGGAGCGGCAGCGCGAAGCGGTGGTCCTCCACCGGATGGTGGGGATGAGCACCCCGGAGACCGCCGAGGTGATGGGGGTCGAGGAGGACACCGTGCGGATGCACCTCAAACGGGCCAAGTCCCGCCTGACGCGACTCCTTCGTGACGATGCTGAAAGGAGGCGGCAGGGATGAACCAGGCACAGGAGTCCTGGTCGCATGACGAGTTTCTCCCCGGCGGCCTACCCCGAGCCAAGGCCGCCGTCCCCTACGACACTCCCGGCGCCCACTTCCGTCTGATGACCACGGCCGGCTGCCCCGCCCCGGTCCCCGAGCCCCTCGGAGTCGCCGTCGGCGAGGAGGCTGCGAAAGAATTGGACGCCCTGTGCGAGAAGGTCGTCTTCGATGTGCAGGCCTGCCGGCGGATCGCCCTGCTGGCCGGCGGGCACCCCTTCGCCGCCGAGGGCGCCTTCGCCTTCGGCTGCCTGCTTCACCTGGTCGGCGACGGCGAAGGCGCGACGTTCTGGTGGCAGTTCGCTGCCGGCGCCGAGGAGGCCGAAGCCGCCTACTGCCTGATGCTCGACCACCTGCGCCGCGCCGAGCTGGAGGACGCGGCCCTGTGGCAGGAACGCCTCGCACACACCGGGTACGTTGCCGACGACGGCTGGCGCGACCGCGCGGCCGCCGCCCGCGAGCAGCGAGAGCGTCTGAACACGGTGGCCGCCTACGCCTACGAGCACGACCACGAAGACCTGGGCCCGGTCCACACGCCCACGGCCCGCCTCGCCAAAGCCCTCCTCGCCCTCGTGCTCGCCGCCCCGCGTCCGGGGAACCAGGGCGAGCAGCTGCTGCCTCCGCCTTCTCTCCCGGTCCCGATGCCGACAAGCGCGCCCGTCCCCGGCGCGCCCGCCTCGGCGGGGCCGCGGACGGAGGGCAGCCGCCGGGAGAGCCACGAGGAGGATCCCGGCTCCGTCGAACCGAGCGCCGACCACTCCGCGCCCACTGCCTCCTCTGGGCCAGGGACCGGGACCGGGTTGTCCGAGAAAGGTCTCGTCGGCGGGAAGCTGTGGATCCCGCCCGGCAGCAGCCCCGACCCCGGGCACACGCCAGCGCAGTGGGAGGACTCGCTGCGGATCCTGGACGTCCTGCACCTGGTGCGCGAAGCCGCCCCCGTCTCCGTCCCCCAGATCGCCCTGACCGCCGGCATCACCATGTCCATGGCCGCGTCCCTCATGTCCTGGCTGGCCGACAACAGCCTCACCCGGCCGCTCGCAGACGGCCTTCACGGGCCCGGTCCGCTGCTCGCCGAGCTCGACAGCGGCCGCAATGTGCTCCAGGCCGTCCTGGAGCAGCTCCGCGACGAGACCGGCGCGGCCGTCTACGTCAGCACCTACACCGACGGTGAGATCGTCGTCCCCCACCGCGCGTTCGGCCCCGACGCCCCCGAGGTCACCATCACCGCCGACTTCAAGGAGTCCGTCAACACGCACTCCGTCGGCAAAAGCCTCCTCTCCCAGCTCACCCCCGAACAGCGAAAGGACCTCCTGTACCGGCGGCCGCCAATGACCCTGACCGAGCGCAGCATCGTCGACACCGACGTCCTCTTCGACACCATCGACCGCTACGGCCCCCAAGGCGCCCACTTCGACGTCCTGGAGTACTCCACGGCGAACGTGTGCGCGGGGATCTCCCTGCCCCTGGCCGGGCAGGCCTGGTGCATCGCCCTGGCCCTGCCCGCCGCCGAGCACGGCCGGCTCCTCGCCGCAGCCGACAAACTCAGCAACCGCTCGACCGGTCTGCTGCTCGCGCTGCTCCTCGCCCTGCATCCCGAGTCCGCCACCAGGAAGGCCGAGGCCACCCGTACCGAAACAGCCGACACCACTGGCACCGCGGCTCCCGCCCAGGAGGACGCGGGGTCCCGCCTCTGGAAGCCCCCAGGGCTGAGCCTCCCGCCATCCCTGTCCACCCACCACATCCCGCCCCGGCACCTCCTCCTCGTCACCCCGCACTAGCCAGGGCCAACGCGCGCACAGGGGGTGCCGGAGCCGCACCGCGGCACCCGCACCCCCAGCACCGCCACCAGACCGGCCCGTCCCCGGTGCCCTGCCGCTGCCGGGCCACCCGGCCCTGACCGGACTCCCCCACACACATCACGCCCTCAGCGGTGCAGGTCCCCCCTGCCCGCACACAACAGCCAGCCCGCGCACCGCGCGGCACCACCAAGGCGCCGCCCCGCAGCCGGGACCGTACTACGAACAGGAACACCGACCCGTGAGCACGAACACCCCCACCCCCGAGGCCGCAGCCGACACCCCCGCCGCCCCGGCGGGGACCCAGCCCGCGAACACGGCCGGCCCGGCCGGGAGGTCCGCGAAGACCGTCAAGATCGTGGCGGTCCTCATCGCCGTCCTCTTCGCGGCCGCCTGCGCGCTCGGCGCCTTCATCCTCACCCGGCAGCTCGGCGCCAGCCCGCTCGCCGCCGTCGGCGCGGCCGGCGGCACCTTCATCGGCGTCGTCGGCACCGCCCTCTACGTCCAGGAGAAGCTCGGCCTCCTGTAACCGTCAGGGCTCCAGCCCGTACGAAGCGTGTGCGCACGCCCTCCCCGGTCCGGGGAGGGCGGGCGCACACGCTTCGTACGCTACGGCTGGAGGTTCTCCGTCTGGTGGCGTGCCCTGCGCAGGAGTGCCATCTCCAGCTGGGCGGCCAGGAGCTGGACCTGCCCGGGGTCGAGCTGGAGTGAGGTGCGTACGGCGGTTCCGTCTCGGAAACAGACGCGGACCGGGAGGAGGGCGCTGCCGGTCTCGCGGTCGTAGTGGAGGTCGTTTCCGCCGTGCAGGACGTGCAGGACCAGGCCGTCCATCAGCGTCGGCTTCGTCGGGTACTCCGTGGGCTGCAGGGGGTCTTGTTCAAGCATGGTCTCTCCAGGGGTGAGTCCCGCCTCCGGGCTGCGGATACGTGAACTTCCCGACTGGGGAGACCAACGGATCTCACCCGGTGAGGAAGGCGGCAGCCTCTGCTGCGTTCTCCGCGACGCCGACGGGGGCCCAATGGCCGTCGGCGTCGAGTTCGAGGAGCAGTCGGGAGGTGTTGGGGGCGAGGTGGGCGGCGCGGCCGGGGGCGTTGGGGTCGAGGGGCTCGGCGCGGCGGCGGCCGGTGATCTGCCGGTCGGAGGCTCGGCGGCGCTCGCGGCGGGCGGCCCACTGCTCCAGCGGTTCCTGCTGCTCCTCCACGGCCGGTCCTCCTCATCGGCATGTGGCCCCGGGAAGCGGGTTGCCGGGGTCGTCCAGCCAGGGTGCCGCACCGGAGGGGGTGATGGTGAGGCCGAAGCGGTTAAGGGCCGGCCGGCCGGCTCCCTCCCACCACAGGCATGCGGCCTCAACCGCGTCCCAAAGGTGCCGTGGGCCGTGCTGGTAGACGGTGCCCGGCCGGTGCTGGTCGGTCCAGCGGACGGCGGCCCATGACCGGTCGGTGAGGGAGTAGAACCAGGCGGCCCGAGTGCCGTCGGCCTCGACGAAGAGGGTGTGGGTGACCCCGGGCACGGCGAGGCCGATGGTGAACTCGGTGTCCGGGTCGGCGAGCTGCCCGGGCTGTACGGCGGTGCCGGTGGGGGCGGGCCAGGAGGTGACGTAGTCGGTGTGGACTGGCCAGCGCGTGCGCTGGGAGCGGGCCTTCATGAACTCCACCCCGGTCGTGAACCGGCCGCTCGCTGTCTTGTCGTCGGCGACGGTCAGGCGCAGGATGGCGTCGCGGTTGGAGTAGGGGGTGCCGTAGGGGGCGACGATGACGCCGCCGGGGCGGACTTGGTCGAGCCAGGCGCGGCTGATGGAGCGGACGCCGAAGGTGCACAGGATCCGGTCGTACGGGCTGCTGCCGGGGTGGCCGGCGAGGGCGTCGCCGGTGACAGTCCGAGGGGCCGCTCCGAGCGCGGTCAGGCGGTCTGACGCGGTCTTCGCGACCGTGGGGTCCACGTCGACGGTCGTCACGTTCTCGGCGCCGCAGCGGTGGGAGAGCAGTCCCGCAGTCTCGCCGGTGCCGGTCCCCGCGTCCAGGACCCGCATGCCCGCTTCCGCGTCCAGGGCGGCCAGGAGGCAGTAGACGAGGGAGGGCTGGGAGCTGGAGGAGGTCGCCATCGTGCCGGGCGCCGTGCCCTGGTGGGTGCCGTCGTCCCACTGGGTGACGATCGACAGGTCACGATCGGCGTACCCGTACCAGGCGACCGGGTCCGTGTTCCGGTCTACGGCCTGCGCTGAAGCGGTGCCCGGCGCGCCGGAGGATGCGGGGTCCGCGGCGAGGAAGGGCCACATGAGCCGGGGCAGGAAGTGCGCGCGGTCGACGGCGGCGAACGCGGGCGCCCAGTCGGAGGTGAGGGCGCCGGATTCCATGAGGCAGCGCCCCAGCTCGCTACGGCCGGGGCGCTCCTGGTGTGCGGTAGTCGTCATGGTCAGGTGTGCTTCCCGCCTCCGGGAGGGGTGGAGGTGTCCGGGCTGGGCTGCGGGGGCGGGGGCGGAACGGAGATAGGCGCGGAGCCGCCGCTGTGGCTTCCTCCCCCGCTGCCGCCGCTGCTGCTTCCGTCGTTGTCGCCGGTGTCGGCCATGGCCGTTCTCCTCTCGTCGGTGCTGCGGTACCGGCACGCGGGTTCACCGGGCCGGGGCTTGGGGTTCAGGGTGGGTGGAGCGCTCGGTGCGGGTGCGGATGACGATCAGGGTGGAGGGATCCGTGGTCTCCCACACGTGGGTGGTCCCCCCGTGTGCCGGCCGCACGACCCAGACGGTGCCGCCCGCGCGGACGTCGGTGACGACGGCGTTGTAGCCGTGCGCGTCCAGGACCTGGTCCCCGACCCAGGCCCGGGGCCGGCTCACCGCACGCCCGCGGGCATGTCCGGCGCGAGGACGCGCAGCGGTTCCAGTTCGCGGGGGTCGGTGGTCCACTCCCGCCCGGAGCGGTCCAGGGGGCGCATGTGGGCGGTCCTGCTGATCGCTCGGCCGGTGGTCTTCGAGGTGTTCACCAGCACGGTGGCCAAGGTCCCGGTACGGCCCGTGCCCGGGTGGACGACTTCCCGTCCCAGCAGGTGGTGCTCGTCGTCCTCGCGGACCCAGACGTCGTTGTCGGTGATCCTCACGTCCGTGCCTCCTGCCGGTCGGCGTCTGAGGGTAGGAGTGCGCCCCGCACGCCACGAGGGAGCGCACTCCCCAGGGGGTGTGCTGCGGGTAGTCAACCGGTAGCGGGGGCGGCAGTCTGGACCTGCGGCGGACTTTTCGGCGGACTTTCTGTTCTCCGGTCGGGCTGAAAAGTCCGGGCGCCCAGCCCTACCGTGCAAAGGGACAACGTCGCGAAGGGCAAGGAGGCTGGTGATGGCCGAACCGGCCGAGGAGCAGACCGCCTTCGCCGACCTGGTCGACGGGTTCGGGTGGCGCAGCCCCCAGGCGTTCATCCGCGTGTACGCGGCCGTCGCGCGGCGGATCGGTGAGCGGGAGGATGTCACCGACCGGCAGGTGCGGCGCTGGCGCGCGCCGTCGCCTCCGTGTCCGCAGCCCGGTCGGCAGCGGGTGTTAGAAGCGATGCTCGGTGTGCCGCTGGAGCAGGCCGGGTTCGACGTTCCCGGTCACCGGCGGAACCCGTCCGCCGTGCCCGTCCCCGTGCTGGAGCCGATCCCCGAACTGCTGGAAAGGGCTGATCCCGTGGACCGTGACCGGCGTGCTCTCCTCGCCGCGGCCGGCGGCGCCGCCCTCGGCCTGGCCGGTGTCGGAGCAAGTCCTGCTGCCGCAGCGTTCGACGGGCCGCGGGTCGGCACCGACACCGTCACCGACCTCCGGCAGGGGCTGGCCGGTCTGTACGGGCTCGATGACCGGTTCGGCGGGGCCACCGTCGGCCCGCTCGCCGCAGCCCACCTCTCCCGCATCCAGCGGCTGATCGACACCGGCTCCTACCCGGAGACGATCGGCCGCCAGCTGCGGCTCATCTCCGGCGAGACAGCCGAGCACGTCGGCTGGCTCAGCTTCGACGCCGGCGACCACCAGCGGGCCCGCCATTACTGGACGCTGGCCCGGGACACGGCCACCGAGCTGCGGGATGACTCCCTCGCGGTGCTGGTCCTCGCCTCCCTGTCGCTGCTGGAGCTGCGCGAGCACCAGCCGAAGGACGCGCTCGACCACGCCCGCCGGGCCGCCGCCTTGGCCGCGCCGTGGGCTCCGCCCTCGCTGCTGTCGATCCTCGCGACCCGGCAGGCGCGGGCCCTGGCCATGCTGGGCGACTCCGCATCAGCCCGCACCACCCTCGCCAACGCCGCCCGCCTCTACGAAAAGGACCAGGGCAGCCGGCCCGCACCGGCGTGGACCCTGTTCCACGGGCCCGCCGAACTCGCCTCCGCCCAAGCCGAACTCTTCACCGCGGTCGGCCACCACAAAGGCGCTGTCACCTGGCTGCGCAACTCCCTGGAACGCCAGGAAGCCAACTACGCCCGCAACGAAGCCCTCCAAAGGGCCGGCCTCGCCGGGGCCCTCGCCCGCTACGGAGACGCCGAGGAAGCCGAACACCACATCCAGCGGGGCGAGGCACTGCTCTGCGAAGTCAGCTCCGGCCGGGCCCTCGAATCCCTGGCCACCGCCCGCCGCGAACTCGACCAACTGCGCCCCAGCCGATGAGGACACCCGTGAAGTACACCACCATCACCGACACCGCCGCGGCCGCCCGCCAGCTGGATGCCCTCGCCCCCGTGTACGAGACGGTATTCGCCGAGCCCCCGTACCTGGAAGGACCGCGGGACGTCGCCGACTTCCTCCAGCGCTACCAGCACGAACACAAGACACCCGGGTTCCGCCTCGTCACCGCCCACACCGACGGCTCCGAGGGCAGCGGCCTGGCCGGGTTCGCCTACGGACTGCCCCTGGCGACCTCCACCGGATGGTGGACCGGCCTCCTCGACACCAACTTGCCCGAGGCCTTCACCCGCGAGGACGGGCACCGCACTTTCGTCGTCATGGAGCTGGCCGTACTCCCCCACCACCGCGGCCACGGCATCGGCCAGACCCTCCACACCGCCCTCCTGGAGGGCCTGACCGCCGAACGCGTCACCCTCACCGTCCGCCCCGAAGCACCCGCGGCCGCCTGGTACGAACACCTCGGCTACACCCCGGTAGGCCACACCCAGCCCTGGGACGGCGCCCCCATATACCGGTCCCTCATCAAGATGCTGCGCACGTAGCTACGCCCGCGGGGACAGGAACCACCGCGGGCGCTGCTGCCACCAGGCGGCCGGGTGCCTCACCGGCGCGAGCGAGAGGCCCCATCGTGAGGTACGGCAGGGGTCGGGACCGTATTAGAAGGCAAGCTCCAGCAGACCTCCGAGGGTGAGGACGAGCCCTGCGAGGGCCGTCACGGCTCCTAGGTAACGGTAGACCTGCTTCGACATGACCCGCTTGGGGGTGCTGAGGTCTCCGCGGGCGTGCATGGCCAGCTCGGCGTTCGCCGCCGCGTAGCGTGCCGCCGCAGCTGCGGCACCACAGATGTTGAACGCGAGTGCGATGCCGGCAACGAAACTGACGGTGCCGAGGGTCAGAAGGAAGAATGCCAAGGTCATACTGCACCCCTGGGGTGATGTGGTGATCGGAGTGAATCTGGGACGGGTTTGCACGGCTCAGTAGCA
The DNA here is from genome assembly GCF_039535215.1 of Streptomyces racemochromogenes. Taxonomy (GTDB): domain Bacteria; phylum Actinomycetota; class Actinomycetes; order Streptomycetales; family Streptomycetaceae; genus Streptomyces; species Streptomyces racemochromogenes. The sequence continues at coordinate 7,377,790 of NZ_BAAAWT010000001.1, read as the reverse complement.
GGCCCTGCTCCTGGAGCTGTCCGCAGCCGGGCCGGAGGAGGAGGAGGAGGCTTCGCCTTGCTCGGGCGAGGTGGAGCTGTCAGCCCACGCCGTGGTGATGAAGTCAGGGTCGAATTGGCCCGGTAGGCGTGTGCGACCTTGGCCATGCGTCTGGCTTCACCGTGGAGAAGTACCCGCTGCGGCAGTGGGGTCGTCTGTGTTCAGTTGAGCTTCTTCAGCTGGGCCGCAACGACCTCTGCCGGCTTCTCCGCCGTTGCGGAGGTGCTGTGCGCGGTGAAGGTAACGAGGGTGGTGCCCTTGCGTACGAGGGCCACCTCGATCGGCGTCTTCTTGCCGTTCAGGTCCTGTTCCACCCTGAAGGAGGCGCTTTCGTCACCGGCGTTCAGGGGCGCGCCAGGCACGATGGCGGTGAGCGTCACCTTCTCGGCCCCATTGAGGGCGTTGATGGCGCCGGTGCAGGCCTGGCCAGCGGCCTTGATGTCGGTGAGCAGGGTCGCTGCCTTGGTGCCGTACCAGGAGTGCAGGGACACCTTGGTCGTGGTCGTGCCCCTGGTCGCCTGGGTGTGCACCTGACCTCCGGTGCCGGTGATGCGATGGGTTGTGTCCCAGGTCAGGCGGTGGATGAGAAGGTGCGCTAGCTGAGGGCGGTCACCGCGTCGCGCAGTGCCGCGATGAGGAAGTCGATGTCGTCGTCGGTTGATGTCAGCGGGGGTGCCACGACCAGGCCCTCGCTTCGCGGGTGGCCGGTGCCGGTGAACGGGTAGAAGAACGCCCCGTCGCGGTTGTGCGGCCCCGGCATCTGGGCCTGCTTCATCAGCGGCCACAGCCTGCCCGGGTGGACTTCCACCCCGTAGAGGTGGCCCAGCCCGCGCACCTCCTTCACCGGACCCGCGCCGGGCAGTTCCCGCAGGGCCGCGCCCAGACGCTCCCCGCGCGCCGTGAACGCCTTGAGGTCCAGGGACTCCAGCTCGTCCAGGACGCCGAGGCAGGCCGCCGCCTGGAGGGGGTTGGCGGCCATGGTGCCCATCGCCGGGAGGGGGTCGGCGTCGGCGTGGCGGAGCAGCGGTGCGAGTTCGGGGGCGACCAGCACCGCGGCAACGCTGGTGTAGCCGGCGCCCAGCCCCTTGGACAGGATCACCAGGTCCGGCTCGGTGCCTTCCCAGTGATGGCTGGCCAGGGGTGTGCCCGTCCGCCACAGACCGGTGAGGACTTCATCGTGGATGACCAGGACGTCCCGTTCCCGGCAGATCTCCGACACCCGCTTGAGGTATCCGGGAGGCGGCACGTACGCGCCGCCCGTCGTCCCGTTGACGGGCTCGATCAGCACTGCGGCCACGTTCTCCGTGCCCCGGGCGTCGATGGCCTTGGCGACTTCCGCCGCGCACGAGGCGTCGCAGGTTCCCCCGCTGTGGTCGTGCGTCGGCGTGTACGGGGCGGGGAAGGCCGGGCCGAGGCCGAACGCGTCCGCCTCGCGGGGCCGGCGGGCGTGGTTGCCGGCCAGGGCGAGGGTGAGCGCGCTGTTGCCGTGGTAGCTCAGGGTCGACGTCAGGATGTCGCCGCGGCGCTTGCGATCGCGGACACGGGTGATGTTGCGGGCCAGGCCGATGGCGACCTCAACGCCGAGCGTCCCGCAGGTGACCAGCGCGACGGAGTCCTGCGGGCGTCTCACGGCCCGGCACAGCCGCTCGGCCACTTCCAGCTGAGCGCGGGGCCGTACGACGGCCGGGCCGCCGAAGGAGAACCGGGCGGACTGAGCCTTGACGCGGTTGCGGACCTTGGCGCTGCCGTGGCCCACGTTCACACAGACCAGACCGCTCGACCCGTCGAAGATCCGGCGGCCGTCCGCGAGGTAAAGCCAGGGACCGCTCGCGCTGACGACGTCGAGGTCCGACATCGGCCGCGAAGACGTCAGCAACCGCTCACGGCGGGGCACGTCCACATCCATGGGAAGTCTCCCTTCACAATGTGCGCACCGGCAGGCAGCAAGGTTTGCTGGCCGCCGGCTCCGCACAGGGGCGGCCCGCTCTGACCGGGCGGGCACCATCAACAGTCGAGCCAGGCGGGCACCGGGAGAAGCAGCCAGCCGTTGCTCCCTGTTGCCGCATGGTTGCCCCCCGTTGCCTTTGGCGTCGTACCGTCTTCACAGCGGCCCGGCCTCACCAGGAGACTTGAGGCCCTGATTTCTGGGGGAGGTACAGCGCCCGTGAGTACCGCCACCGCTGTCGAGACGCACCCGCTCACCACGCTGATGGCCCGGCACGGCCTGACCGCGGCCGGCTACCTCAAGCGGGTGGCGGACCGTCACCAGGCTCTCGGGTATGGCGCGATGGCCCACCGCAAGGAGAAGGCCACCCGCTGGACACGGGAGGGCGTCACCCCCGAGCGGACCGCGCTCCTGGCGATCGCCAGCCTGCACGGCATCGACCACGCGGACGTGCACCGCTACGGCTGGCCGGGCTTCCTGCTCCTGGCCCTCGACGACGACCAGGCCGTACTGGAGTCACCGTGGACCGTAGCGGGTACGGTCACAGCACTGACGGATGTGGGAGGTCCTGTGGACCGGCGCGGGTTTCTGATCGCTTCCACCAGCACGCTGGCCGCTGCCGTCGCGCAATGGACCACCGCCGAACCAGCCCTGGCCGTCACCGACCGCGGGCGCCGGGTCGGCGCCGAGGCCACCGCCTTGTTCGACGTACGCCTCGACGCGCTGCGCCACCTGGACGACACCGTCGGCGCCGGCCACGTCTACGACGCCGCAGTGCTGGAGCTACGGCTGATCACCGACCTCCTGAAGAACGCCTCCTACACCGAAGACACCGGGCGCCGTTTGTTCGCGGCCGCGGCAGAGGCATCCCGGCTGGCCGGCTGGTGCGCCTACGACCACGGCCGCCACGCCGCTGCCGAACGGCACTTCGTCACCTCCCTGCGCGCCTCCGCCTCCGCGACGGACCACACCCTGGGAGCCGTGACGCTCGCCTTCTGGGCCAACCTCCGCTACAACGCGAACGACCCCCACGGGGCCCTCCACCTCCTGGACGGAGCCCTCGCCGACCGGCGCAAGATCTCCTCCCCCCGCGTCACGGCCATGCTCCACGCCCGCGCCGCGCGCGCCCATTCCAAAGCCGACGCCCCCTCCGCCGCCTGGCGCCAGATCGATGCCGCCTTCGACGCCTACAGCCGCGCCGACAGCCCGAAAGCAGACCTGCCGTCGATGTACTGGGTCAACCACGGCGAACTCCACCAGGTCGCCGCCAGCTCCGCCCTCAGCCTCAGCGAACCCCGCCGCGCCCTGGAACACTTCAACGCAGCCCTCCACCACGACGACCCCTACGACAGCGACCGCGAAGTACGCGGCGCCGTCATCTACCAAGTTCGCCAGGCCGAAGCCCACCTCGCCCTCGGCGACATCAACGCCGCCCTCGACACCGGCCACCAGGTCATCACCGCCATGGGCGGCATCGACTCCGCCCGCACCACCGGCACCCTCCAAGAACTCCGCGCACAACTCGCCGACCACCAGCACATCCCCACCGTCCGCGACTTCCTCGACTACGCAGCCTGAACCCTGACGGACCCTGATCAGCCGTCCTGTCGAAGTCGCCGAGACCCCAAGAAGATCCCGCGCCCGCACCGAACTCGCGCCCTCTTCTGAACGCCGATGGGGCACCGCTGAGCGGTGCCCCATCGGAGATGGTTCAGCTTGACGTTTAACCAGTTCGCCGGGGCTTGGAGCCGACCTGGTGATGTGGCGAGCGTAGGACTCGCCGGTCGCGAGGACACGCCCGACGTCGTAGCGGGTGGTGGACCACCGGTTCTTCGAGCCGGGTGGGCGGCCGGGGCCGGGTCGGGTGGGTTTCGGTGCACGGGCCGGTGTGCCTGTCTTCGCGTGCAGGTTCCTGAACCCCCGGCGGACCCGGGCCGGGGTGAGCCTGCTCGGTTCGGCCGGTCGTTCCCACGGCCGGCGAGGGTCGGTGGCGAGGGGGCGGGCGAGGCGGAGTCGCGCGTGGGCGGACAGGACAAGCCAGGTCCAGCGGTCCGCCGCGGCCGAGTCTCGAAGCTTGGGCCAGGTCCAGCCTAGGGTCTGTTTGAGCAGGCGGAAGGTGTGCTCGATGTCGAACCTTCGCAGGAACGCCTGCCAACATCGGTCGACATCCCCGGGGGCAGCACCGGTCCCCGACCACCAGAGCCAGACCGACTTGTTGACCCCGCCGCTGGGCAGCTTCGCCACGGCCAACTTGATCACCGTGCCCTCGATGATCGGCAACGGTCCCTCGTGATCCCCCCACGCTGCATTGCGGGTGAGCCGGGGGTGGAGCCGGTCCCACGCCTGCGCGGTCGCGGTTCCGTACCGCTCGGTCACGGTCGAGGTGACCGCCGTCTCCTCGCCCCAGGTGGCTGGGTCGCCGAACCCGAACTCGTCGCCGTGCTTCGGGGGACGCCCGCCTTGCGGCGGGCAGGTCCCGGCGCCCGATGCCCCGGATGCGAAACCCAGTACGGACGCGCCGAGGTACTGCAGCTGCCCATGGCCCAGCAGACCAGCCAACCGGGACCCCAGATCGGCCGCAGCCCGCCGGACATCCTCCGACCGGGCCTCCTCCTGCACCCCGAGCAGCACCATCAACGCCCGAGCCTCGTCCTCAGACAGCAGCCGGAAACGAGGCTACGGCGCGCCATCCAGCAACGCGTCCAGCAGATCCAGCACACCCTCATCCATACCGGGACAACGCCGTAAGCCGACCGAGGGTCACCCGGCCGCAAGGCCACCTACCGACTTCGGTAGGTGCGCTACCTTGGACGCACCAACTGCAAGGAGGCGGTCGTGAGCGAGACTCCGTGGAACATCGAACGGATCCGCGACGCGCTCGGCAGCCCAGTCCTCGCCCAGCGCTTCATCGGCGAGATCAATCGCGCGCCGGCACACGAACTCCTCGGCGTCTTTGCCCGCTGGGAACGCATCGCCAAGGACACACTCCTCACCGTCGAACGCGCTCGCGAGCTAGCGCAGTTCGACGACCGCAGCGAAGAACTCCCCGGCGAATGGGTCGATGCAACCGCACGCCTGCTCGACGAAACAGGCGCTGCACGCGGCGCGGCCTAACCTGACAGTATTCAGGCGTGTACGCACTGAAGCTGGACCCGGCCGCCGAAGCCGTCTGGGACGCCCTCCCACCACAGGCCAGCGACAACCTCGGCAGAGCACTCGCCCTCGCCTGCCAGCACCCCCTCGACGCGACACACCCCTACGGCGTCGACGACAAAGTCGTCCGCCAAATCATCACCCCCGAAGTGCGGGCCATCCTCCTCATCGGACCGAACACCAAGACCGTCGCCGTACTCCAGCTCGACTATCTGGGCTGACGAAGTCCTGTCCTCCTGGTGAAAACACACGGACCGGCAACGCCGATTGACGAACCTGTGTGTCCGCCGAGCCTAAGCCGCTAGCATCGGCCGCACCTGACTCTGCACGAAGAGAGGGGAACCAGTGGGTCTGGAGGTACTCCTCAGCATCACCGCCAACATTGGCGTGCTCGCCTCCGGCTATGTGGCGTACCGGCGATCGACCGCGGGGCTTCGTGAGGAAGCCCGCCTAGAACAGCGGCTGGCGGCGGTCAGGGCACTGATCGAGACGAACCAGCTGCATCGCGGGAACAGCGACTTTGTGCTCACCTGGAAGCTTGCCGTCCAGAGCCGACTCGCGCTTGCAGGGAGCCAAGAACGCGTCCTCGCCGGTGCCGGCGCACCAGAAACGTCGGCCGACCAAGGCCTCCTCGAAGCGCTCGAGAACCGGCAGATCGAAGTCAGCCGCCAACTCTCTGAACTCCCGGACACCTCGCACATCGCGGCCCTGGCAGCCCTCGAGCCACTCCTGAGCAGTTACGAGGAGCCGCAGATCCCCACCCCTCGCGCGGACCTGACCGACGGCGACCTCGAACCGCTCGATGACGATGACTTCGAACTACTCGAAGAACCCCTGCTAGACCTCGCCCAAAACCCCGACGCGGCCCCGGCAATCAACACCATCTACACCACGCTCAACGAAGTCTTCGAGAAGCTCGGCCCGCCGCCTGAGCACCTCACTACACCCAAACCCACAGGCAGGGGCGACGGGGGAGAGCCGAAGTGACCCAAGAAATTGGCCAGGCTGGAGCCCCAGCCCAGCTGCCCACCGGCCTCGAGCACGCCATGCAGTGGGCGCAGCTACCGGCCGAGCACCTGCAGATTGCGCTGAAGGCCCTGGAACCCGAGCTCAAGCGCCAGCACGAGTTCCGCATGCAACAAGACGCCCACCGCCAAGAACTCGAACTCGAACGCATGCGCCTCGAAAGCGCACAACAACAGCTCACCCAGCAGCTCGAACACGACGAACACCAAGCCAAGCGCAGCCACACTCTCTACCTCGTGGGCCTCTTCGCCGGCTTCCTCATCTCCGGCGGAACCCTCGGCGGCGCCATCTACGTCGGCATCCACGACCAGCCCTGGCTCGCCTCCCTCCTGGCCGGCCCCACCCTCCTCGCCCTCGCCACCCTGTTCGTCCTCCGCAAGAACGACAAGACCCTCAACACAGCCGCCGACCAGAGCAACCGGCGCGCCCTCAACGCCGCACAGCAACAGCAGCAGCCCCCGCCGCCTCCGGCCGGCGGCGGCCCCGTGCGGTAACCAGCCCGTATGACGAAGGCCCCGCCACCAGATGACGGGGCTCTCCGAGCGCGCGCCTACGTGGCCGCCGGAATGTCCGCGCCGAGCGCCGAAAATCCGTCTGGCAACAGCAAGCAGCGGCTTCCGAAGCACCGCAAAGATCCGGTGGCCGGGCGGCGTCCTCTTGCGGTCTGTGTCGGGTGGTCAGCGGGTGCGGGTCACGGTCAGGACGCGGGGGCTGATGCCGATCGCGCCGGTCACCTTGGCGGTGACAGGCACCTTGCCGACCGAGAGGCCGACTCCTGTGCCGCCGTTCTTGCCACCGGAGTAGAGGGTGGACCCTCCGTTGCCGACGGCCACCTGGTAGCGGTGTTCGGGGTGGGGGTCGTACCCGTTGGCCCAGGCGCCGTCCGCGGTGATGTGGACGGCGACCCATTCCCCTTCATACCAGCGGCTGCCGGGACCGTTGTGCGTCATCCGGCAGTCCAGATCACCCTGGTACCACTGGGCGTCGGGGCAGCGGATGTTCTGCTGCGCCGCTGCCGCGGGGGTGGTGGAGAAGGCGAGCGCCCCAACGGTGAGGATTCCCGCTGCCGCCGCCGTGGCGACGCGTTGGTGGGGAGTACGTGACATGCCGTGGGGTCCTTCCGGGACTCGTGCTTGCAGGGGTCGGTCTGTTCGCGGGGCTCCTGTGCGGGATGTGGCGTTAGCCCGTGGTGTAGACGTTGAACCATCCGCCGGACTGCACGCGTTCATCGCGGTAGAACGCGTCGAGGCGTGCGCCGCCCGCCCTGTTGTGGCTGGTGGGGATGTTGCAGCGGGCCCAGCCCTCGGCTCCGATGTAGCTGTTGGCGAATACCGTGTTGGGCCAGCTGCCGGTCAGGGGGCAGTTGCCCTCGCCGAAGGTTCTCGGAGCGAACGGGGTCCCGCTGGTCTTGGCGCCCTGTTCGGTCGAGCGGAAGGGGTACTCGTCGCACTGGTGATCGTCGGGACGCGGGTAGCTTGCCCCTGACGGGCAGGCCCGGTCACCGTTGGCGCCGGACAGGCTCGGGTCGCGCAGGCGCTGCAGGTGGCTGGGGAGTCCGGTGTAGATGGCCCAGCCGACGTTGATGGCGTTGCGGCCGAGGTAGGGGTCGCTGTAGCTGAGTCCGAGCCAGGGGTCGTAGCCCTCGAAGACGCATCCGGGAAGGGTGTTGTTGCCCGGCAGGGTGTGATCGCACAGCAGCGGCAGGGAGTCGACACGCTCCTGGCGGTCGAAGACCTCCCCCGGCACGGTGAAGTCCAGGGTGAAGCGGCCGACCGCATCTCCCCGGTCACCGCGGTTGACCAGGGTCGACTTCAGGCCCATCTCCTTGGTGACGATGACGTCGCGTACCAGGGTGTCGCGTGTGGTGGTCGCGAAGGTCGTGCAGTTGCTCTGGCAGGTGGGAACGGTGCGCAGGGTCATGCCGTCCAGGCCGGTGCCCTCGTACTTCCACGGCGTGATCGAGAACTGGTAGACGGAGTCGATGCCGCCGCGGTTATAGACGTAGCGGACGTCGTGGTAGGTGAGGGTGCCCCGCCAGGTGCCGCGGGTGTCGACGACCGTGACCTTGCCGGTGGTGACCAGACAGCCGTCGCGGCGGGTGATCCACCAGTTGCCGTCCAGGTGGTCGGCGCACCAGGACGGCAGGGGCTGGGGAGTCAGGCCCTGCCTGGGGCTGGTGGTCGCCACCTTGGCGACGGTCGCTTTGAGCGAGGCGATGCTGTCCTTGTTCGGTGCCAGGCCGCTCTGGTGGCAGGCGATTGCTTTGTAGCCGTGCCGCTTCGCCTGGCGCAGGGCCTCGTCGCGGTCAGCGCAGGTGTCGACGACCGCCGGTCCCGGCCTGCTCGACGGCCCGAGCACCGGGGCCGCGGTGGGAGGCGGAACTGCCGGGCGTGCCGCAACGGCTGCCGGCTGCGGTGGGGCATCCGTTTCCTTGGCCTGCGCGGTCAAGGGCATCAGGCCCAGGACGACAGCCGCGACCAGGGCGGCACGTAGCCCGTTTCTACGCACGGATCTCTCCTTGAAAGAGGGATGGTGCAAGATGATGGGCCACAAAATCTAACGCGGCGTCGGATCGGCCACCGAGCGCCGATCGAGACAGACGGCCTTTGTCCGGAACCCTTTCGTGCGCCTTCTCCGCTTTGGAGGCCTGGCGCCTCGCCCTGGGCTGGTCCCGTTCCGTGGCCATCACCCAGGTCAAGGCCCAGTACGTCGCCGACGGGCTGTTACCGCGGAGCCTGTCGGACCCGATGCTGTGCCGGTGGGAGCACGACCCCGGCGAGCGTCCCGACCGCGAGTACACGGTCATGCTCTGCCGTGCCTACGGAGCCACCCCCGCCCAGCTCGGCCTGGGTTTCGAACAAGTCTTTCCGGAGAGCGAGTTGTCCGCCGTGATCCGGTACGGTCAGCCCGAGACCGACACGTGCAGCGCTGGCGCACGGGAAATGGTGGTGCACATGACCACAGCCGCCGGTCTTCCGGCCGTCCGTGAATCCCTCCAGCTCGCCCTCCTCGCCGACCCTTACGGCAGCATCGAGGTCGCCGAGCTCGCGGACGCGGCAGTCGAGCACTACGCTCTCACCTACCCCAAGCACCCCGCCTACCTGCTGTTCGAGGAAGTACGGGCCGCACGCGGCATGCTCACCGACTGCCTCATCACCGGCCACGTCCCCGAGCAGGTCGCCGGCGGACTCCACCGCAACGTCGGCTGGCTCTCCGCCCTCATGGGCAACCTCGCCTTCCACCTCGATGACCACACCGGCGCCCGCGCCCACCTCGCCACCGCCACCACGTACGGCACCCGCACCGACGACGCCGGCTGACCGCCTGGGCCCTGGGCGCCCAGAGCATGGTCGCCCGCGCCGAAAACCGCTACGAGAGCGCCCTCTCCTACGCCGAGCGGGCCGTTGCCCAGGCCCCCGCCGGGCTGCCGAAAGCCCAGGCGCACGCCTGGGCGCACGCCTGGGCGCAGCTGACCTCCCTCGCGGGCCTCGGCCGGTAGCAGGAGGCCGACACGGCGCTCGCCGCGGCCGCGCGTGAACTCGAAGCCGACGCCGTGGGGTTCTCGCCGGGCCGGTTCGGGTTCGACGCCGCCGAGTACACCCTGCACCAGGCGGAGTCAGCCATCGCCCTCGGCCACCACAACCGCGCGCGCACTGCTGCCGAAACGTCCATCGGGTCCACCGCCGTGGCCACCCCTGGCTGAACCGCGGCCACCCTGGTACTCGCCCAAGCGGAGGCGCCCACCCACCCCACGGACGCCGCACAGCGGGCCCTGGACGTCCTAGCCCGGGTCCCCGCCGCCCGGCTACGCTCGACATCCCGCGCCCGCCTCGCCCGCCTCGACCAGGTCCTGACCGGGGTTTCCGCTACCGGAGTCGGCGACCTGCACGAACGCGTCCGCGTACTCGTCCCCCTGATCGACAACCACGGCAACGCCAGCACGTGACATCCGGCCTCGCCGCACACGGCCTCACTGTTTGGCTGACGAAGGCCTTCGCGCCGAGGACAGCAGTCGCCTCAGGGCAGGAAATCGCACGAGTAGAGGCGCTGCGTCTACCAGTGGGTGCGTGGGCCCGAGGACGGCAGTGAGGACGTCGCGCCAGTATTCCCCTACGGTCCGCTGGGCGTGGGTACGCGCGTCCACGGTGTCGGGCGTGGCGGTGTCGGGCAGGTATCGGCCTTCGACAGGCAGGTAGGGAACACCGGCCGCTCGAAGGGCACAGGTTCGGTGTTGTCCGTTCGTGAGGCTGTCGTGGTTGTCGTCCCAGCAGATGGGATCGTGCACCAGCGCACGAGCCCACTCACGGTCGGCTTCTTCGAGGTGCTCCATGGCGTACGCCGCTTGGGCGCGCTCGGGATCCCCCTCCAGCTCGGCAGCCGCAAGTTCGTTCGCGGCCTCGGCGATCGCGGTCCAGTTCCCTTGGTGGTAGGGGCAGGCAGCGAAGTCCTCCTGTGTCAAGCGGGTGAAGAGCTCCGCATGCGCTACTTGTCCGGCGTACCAGTCCTCCGGGTAGGTCTTCTCTATCGCTTCCACCCGCTGGAAATGAGAGCACTTGGACAGGCGGTGTGGCCACGGCAGGCGTGAGACCGCCACGGGGCGGATTCCCGTCACGCCGTTCAGGAAGAGGGCGCGGTCCGTGGGGTTGGAGAAGCTGCTGGGGTAGACGTCTGCTTCAGTTTCCGGGGCTGGCGGGCGCAGCGCGGCGTCTTTGCGCTGTTGATCATCCTTGTCGGGCACGATGGCGCCGTCGAACTGGAAGTAGGGCTTCTCGTGCCAGGGCCCGTCCAGGTCGTTGCGTAGCCGTTCCGGGTTGGGCACGACCAGTACCCTCACGGTGGTCTCCGGAAGGACCAGTACGCCTGAGATGCCGTAGACATTGGCCAGCGTGACCTTGCCTCTCGCCCAGTCGGGGTCAGCAAGGAGGGCTGGCAAAGCGCTGCCCTCGATGTGGGCAATCCACTCCACCCGCCAGAAGCCCTCGTCGAAGCCCATGTCCTCGGCGGGGAACCTGCAGTCCTGTGTCTGCAGGTAGTCACCGACGCACAGGGCACTGGCTGGCTTTTCGAAGGTCATCGGCCTGCGTCCGACCTCGCAGCCACGGCTCGATCGGATCGCTTCCGGCCTGGGAGCTTCATCGCGGCCCCACGCGGGCGCCGTCGCCGCCTTCCCTCCGACGAACATAGGCGTCGCCTCCGGCCATGTCGGGTGGAGACGGTCCCACCTCTGCCGTTCCTCGTCGATGGCACTGGCAGCGTGATGGTCTCCCGCCCGCAGGAGAACAGGACCGGGCATGCCCTGGATGCGAACCCCCACCATTCGCCTCACGGTGCGGTCAAGGCCGAAGCCGTCACCGGAGAGAACGAAGCCGGGACGCTCGATGTGCTCCACGTGCTCGATGCGCGCGTAGTACTCGCCCTCGCGTGGGCCGTCGGCGTTGAATCGCGCAAATCCGGTCCGTATGTAGTCGCCCGGCAATAGCTGCTGTGCCCGGTGGACCTGCCTCATCATGAACCCTCCCTCGTGAGAGAGCCGGGCTGGGCCCGTCTCTCTCCTGCCGCTCGGCACCCGATACGAGCCCTGCTCAGCACCCCTAACGGACCACCGTCGTACGCGGAAGCAGCGTGCGCAGCAGCTGCGCAGTCTCGGCCTCCATGTCCACTCCCCCACCGAGGCCCTCGTTGATCCGGGCTAGCCGCGCGGCGGCTTCGCGGAGGGCGTCCACCTCTCCGGCGGCGTGATGGGCCAGGAAGACCTGCCGGTGCAGGAGTTCGTTCTCCTCGGCCGCGAGGAGGCCCTGGTGCGCGGCCCAGAGCGCACCGGCGTAGTCGGCGGCTTCCCGGCGGCGGGTGGACAGCTGGGGCATCGGGCCTCGCCCGCGCACGCCCTATCGGCACGGGCTACCCCCACCCTAACCGGCGTTCGGGGCCGGCCTCCGCACGATCCGGCCTACCGTGGTCTCGTGCTTCCCTTCACCCCGGACACCGCGCCGCTGTGCATGATCCCGTGGGGGATCTGCCCCGACCACGGCCCCACCCTCACCTCCAGCGCGGGCAAGTCCTGGTGCCACTTCCCCGAATGCGGCCGCCGCTGGGCGTACGACCGGCTCGACCAGCCGTGCGCCGAGTGGGCCACGCGCACGGTCACCGACACGGCGGGCGGCTCCCTCACCGCCTGCGCCGTTCACGCCGATCAGGCACCGCCTGCGGCGGGGCCGCCAGGGCGGCCGTCCACCGGGATTCGATGCCGAGGCATACAAGCAGCGGAACACCGTCGAGCGGTGCATCAACCGCCTCAAACAGTGGCGCGGCCTGGCCACACGATGCGACAAACTCGCCATCGCCTACCAGGCCCCCCTCCACCTCGCCGCCATCCTCATCTGGGCACGACGATGACCGCGCTAAAGGCCCAGGGCATGGGTAAAGGCCGAGAATGTGGGCGTGACCAGGCGCCACTCGCACTGGCGGCGGTTCGTCCAGAAGTCGCTGCCCACCACGCGGGGATCGGAGCGATTGGTGCGGTAGTCCAGCGCCAAGGCCACGTCGTCCCCAGCGTGGCGGGGCCCGTCAAAAGGGGCTCCGGCCGGCGAGCCGGCCGACCATGCCCTCGGACGCTCCCGCGGCGGACTGACGACGAAGGTCCACCTCGCCGCTGACGGCCGGTGCAGGCCGCTGGCGTTCGTCATCACGCCTGGCCAGGCCGGTGATGCACCCGCATTCGCGCAGGTCATGGCCTGTTTGAGGGTGCCCCGGCGGACCGGGCGTCCCAGGACCACGCCGGATGCGGTCCTGGCGGACAAGGCCTACTCGTCCCGGGCGATCCGCCGCCACCTGAGGCGGCGCGGGATCCGGGCGGTGATCCCGCAGCCCGCCGACCAGGCCGCGAACCGCAATCGCCTCGGCCGGTTCGGCGGCCGTCCGCCGGCCTTCGACCGCGAGGCCTACAAGCAGCGGAACACCGTCGAACGGTGCATCAACAAGCTCAAACAGTGGCGCGGCCTGGCCACCCGCTATGACAAGACCGCCACCATCTACCTCGCCGGACTCCACCTCGCCGCCATCTTCATCTGGTCAGCGAGGTGATCCGCAGGAAACGTCCTAGGCGAAGTCGACCGGTCTCGGTCAGCGGGGCATTACGGTGGGGCACGGGGGCCTCCTCGGATCCGTGTAGATGTCGCAATCCACACCGAACCCGGAGGCCCTCACCCATTTCAACAACCCAGCACGCGTGTCACCAACGTCCCCGGACAACACACCTAGGCCCACCCCGGAACGTCCCTGGACGCCATCAAGATGGAACACGGCCAGCCGATGGGAGGATGGGACAGGATGGAGGCACCACACGAGTGGATGAACCGGGTTTTCCCCTCCCTGTGGTGACGGCGCGGTTCACCCGCGGGCTGGCGCCGTCCTGCGCCGGGCGGCGCGCTGCATCCAGTAGATGCCGCCCTCGATGTGGTCCTCCGTCGCCCGGTCGGCAGCCGTGCCGTGGTCGGGGCAGCAGGGCCTCGGGGTAACGCCGCCGCAGGCATGCGGTACGCACCCGCACCCCGCGCTCGCGCCGGAGTGCAGCACCGCGTGGTGGGCCACTCCCCCGAAGCGTGCGGCCGTTCCCCGCAGGGCTGCGGGCCAGGCCAGCTCCACCAACAGCCCGCCCGCCCCCGGCTGCTCCCGGGCGGCGATCCGCAGGGAGCCCAGGACCGCCAGCGGCCGTACCCCGCACCGTCAGCCGCCCCACACTCACGGTCGCGCCCCCGTCGAGCAGCACTGCGAGTGCGTCGGCGTCCTCGGGCGTGGTCCAGCCGGAAGGCGGTCCTCCCCGGCCGCGTCCTCGACCAGGACCAGCGCCGCATCCTCGAACCGGACCGTCCACGACCGGGACCCGGTCCCGCGCAGCACCAGCACCCCCTCCTGCGCACCGGCGGGAACGGTCAGCTTCCCTACTGCGCGCAGCCAGGCCACCACCGCGCCCCGGTCGAACACCGCGCCCACACCCGCGCCGGCACCCTGCGCCGGGGCCGGAAAGCCGGGCAGGGCCCGGCGCCAACCCGCCAGCGTCGCACGGCTCACCCCGACGATCCGGGCGGCCTCCGCCAACGACACCCTGCCCGCACCGGGCCGTGGGCTCATCCCCGCAGGCGCGGGGAGCAGGCGGTGTCAATGGCACCCGGGTCCCAGTGGTCGGGTTCATCCCCGCGGACGCGGGGAGCAGCTGCGGGTGAGCGCCCGCAGCGCGGGGACCTCGGGTTCATCCCCGCAGGCGCGGGGAGCAGGATTCGGGCGGCTACGGGTTGGGTGGGGTGGGGGCATCCCCGCAGGCGCGGGGAGCAGCGGCCAGGTCGCCCATCCACCGGTCGCCGGTGGGGTTCATCCCCGCGTGCGCGGGGAGCAGGCCCGCGTTGCCTCCGCTGATCTCGCGGCGCAGGGTTCATCCCCGCGTGCGCGGGGAGCAGCGGGCGAACTCCCGGACGGGCACATCGGCGCGGGGTTCATCCCCGCGTGCGCGGGGATCAGCCGCGCGGCCGGTCCCCGGTACGCCGGAGCCGGGGTTCATCCCCGCGTGCGCGGGGAGCAGCCGCGCGGCCGGTCCCCGGTACGCCGGAGCCGGGGTTCAACCCCGCGTGCGCGGGGAGCAGATGATGGTCTCGGTGCTCGCGGCGGTGCTGGAGGGTTCATCCCCGCGTGCGCGGGGAGCAGCTTTGCCATCAGGCCACCTGCTCCCAGAGGTCGGGTTCATCCCCGCGTGCGCGGGGAGCAGGCTGTTAGGCGTCACCGGTTGCTGCGGGGGCCGGGTTCATCCCCGCGTGCGCGGGGAGCAGATCCTCGGCGCGGCGTTGGTGGTGGCCCTCGGGGGTTCATCCCCGCGTGCGCGGGGAGCAGGGCACCATCGCCCCTGCCCTGCTGCCGCCCGGGGGTTCATCCCCGCGTGCGCGGGGAGCAGCCCCGTGTGGGGTCGGTACAGCCACTGCCTGTGGGTTCATCCCCGCGTGCGCGGGGAGCAGCTTGAGGTAGTCGTGGGGGTCCATCGCCGGCCGGGTTCATCCCCGCGTGCGCGGGGAGCAGCGCGACATCAGCGTGTACGCGGGGAGCACGCCGGGTTCATCCCCGCGTGCGCGGGGAGCAGCCGATCAGGCTGTACTTCCCGATGATCGTGCCGGGTTCATCCCCGCGTGCGCGGGGAGCAGTTTCTCTGCGATAGCCAGAGAGAGGTATCCCGGGGTTCATCCCCGCGTGCGCGGGGAGCAGCTCGCACCGGTTGTCGGGCAGCGCCGGGCCGAGGGTTCATCCCCGCGTGCGCGGGGAGCAGCCGGCCCCGGAGGCGGTGAATCAGGCGGTGTACGGTTCATCCCCGCGTGCGCGGGGAGCAGCGACGCCCAGCCGGCCACACGCGTGGCCTGGCGGGTTCATCCCCGCGTGCGCGGGGAGCAGTGGTCATGGCCGCCTCACTTGCTGGAGACGTCGGGTTCATCCCCGCGTGCGCGGGGAGCAGCGCCGACTCGGGAACCCTGGGTCGGGCAATGAGGGTTCATCCCCGCGTGCGCGGGGAGCAGGAGGCCCTCGAGGAACTGGTGGGCGAGGGCGAGGGTTCATCCCCGCGTGCGCGGGGAGCAGGCCTTGTCCGCCCTGACCGGCCAGCCCGAGCAGGGTTCATCCCCGCGTGCGCGGGGAGCAGCGATCTGGATGCAGACGCGGCCGGTGCGATTGGGGTTCATCCCCGCGTGCGCGGGGAGCAGGTTCGGAGACCACCTACGCCGCTGGAGCGTGAGGGTTCATCCCCGCGTGCGCGGGGAGCAGTTGGCTGCGTCGAGGTAGAAGTTGCGCAAGGCGGGTTCATCCCCGCGTGCGCGGGGAGCAGACGTCCACGAGCCCGGCGAAGTGGTCGGCTGGGGGTTCATCCCCGCGTGCGCGGGGAGCAGCCCATGCCGTTGCGGCGCCGGATCCCGGACCGGGGTTCATCCCCGCGTGCGCGGGGAGCAGGAGTTCTCCCTCACGGTCACGGGCACCGTGTGGGGTTCATCCCCGCGTGCGCGGGGAGCAGGGCACAGGGATGCCTTTCGGTGGCTTCGGAGCGGGTTCATCCCCGCGTGCGCGGGGAGCAGGATCACACCGGTGCGCACCAGGGCTTCGGTCAGGGTTCATCCCCGCGTGCGCGGGGAGCAGTCGGCCGCCGGGGGTTCGCCGACTTCGGCGGAGGGTTCATCCCCGCGTGCGCGGGGAGCAGTCGGCCGAAGTCCCCGCGGAAGCCATCCTCGCGGGTTCATCCCCGCGTGCGCGGGGAGCAGCCCGAGGAGGATCTTCTCCCGCTCCACCGCGTGGGTTCATCCCCGCGTGCGCGGGGAGCAGCCTGATTCTCGAATCTCGTCGGGGTCGACGCTGGGTTCATCCCCGCGTGCGCGGGGAGCAGCCCTTTTGATCTCCCGGAGCCGCGCCAAGGGCGGGTTCATCCCCGCGTGCGCGGGGAGCAGACCGCCGAGGCGTTCGCGGGCCAGACGGACGGGGGTTCATCCCCGCGTGCGCGGGGAGCAGACATCCGGGGGCTGGCGTCGTCGTTGGTCTCGGGGTTCATCCCCGCGTGCGCGGGGAGCAGACCTTCCACTTCGTCATCCGGCGGCGAACCTCGGGTTCATCCCCGCGTGCGCGGGGAGCAGCACCTGCTCCGGGACGCCTCCGACTGGGAGGAGGGTTCATCCCCGCGTGCGCGGGGAGCAGGAATTCCTCCGGGCTGAGGATGCGGATGCCCAGGGTTCATCCCCGCGTGCGCGGGGAGCAGACGAGAACCCCTGGACCCTGGACGGTCCGGGGGGGTTCATCCCCGCGTGCGCGGGGAGCAGGCTTCCTTCAGCGACCGCACGTGGGTGGCGACGGGTTCATCCCCGCGTGCGCGGGGAGCAGCGCAGCGCCTTGAGGGCTGCGTTCTGCGGGGCGGGTTCATCCCCGCGTGCGCGGGGAGCAGTACTGCACGTCGTCGTCGACCACGGCCAGGCCGGGTTCATCCCCGCGTGCGCGGGGAGCAGACCGGCTTCGGCGTCTGGGGCGCCGTCGACTGGGGTTCATCCCCGCGTGCGCGGGGAGCAGTATCTTGCTGAACGCATGAAGGTCGGCGAGCAGGGTTCATCCCCGCGTGCGCGGGGAGCAGGTCCGGTGCTTGGATCGGGTGTCCCGGGGTCCGGGTTCATCCCCGCGTGCGCGGGGAGCAGACCACGTCCAGGCTGAGGCCCGCCTTACGGCTGGGTTCATCCCCGCGTGCGCGGGGAGCAGGACATCAACCTGTCGCTGGTGCCGGTGGCCGCGGGTTCATCCCCGCGTGCGCGGGGAGCAGCTCGTCGGTGGCCTTGGACAGGTCACCGCCCAGGGTTCATCCCCGCGTGCGCGGGGAGCAGGTATTGACGGCAACGGCGACGGCCGGCGCAACGGGTTCATCCCCGCGTGCGCGGGGAGCAGCCTGATGTCCTCGCGCTCCCCGATGACCGCGAGGGTTCATCCCCGCGTGCGCGGGGAGCAGCCAGCGCGTCACGGCCCCGTCGTCGATCGCCGCGGGTTCATCCCCGCGTGCGCGGGGAGCAGGATCTCGTCGAGGCCGACGGGCTCGCTGTCGAGGGTTCATCCCCGCGTGCGCGGGGAGCAGTCACGTCGATCACATCTCCGGGCCGTGGCGCCGGGTTCATCCCCGCGTGCGCGGGGAGCAGAGGGTCACTCACCGCCCCGCACCCCCACGGACGGGTTCATCCCCGCGTGCGCGGGGAGCAGGAAGGCGACCGACCGTCGCTGGGCGGCGTCGAGGGTTCATCCCCGCGTGCGCGGGGAGCAGACCTCGACTACACCGAACTCGAAGCGGACGCCGGGTTCATCCCCGCGTGCGCGGGGAGCAGTTCACCGTCAACGGCGCGTCGGCCGACAACCAGGGTTCATCCCCGCGTGCGCGGGGAGCAGATTCACTGACCTGGGACTCTACGGCGAGCACAGGCAGTTTTACACCCCTTCAAACGACTCCGACAAAACGGCCTAAAAGCCCACATAAGAGGAACCTTGAACGCCGACGAGCTCCACGCCGCGTGTACACGGAAATGGACGTCGCCACCGACTCCGCGGCCGCGCAGGCAGACCCATCCCCGCCAGCGCGGGGAGCAGTCGGCCAGGTTGACGTAGATGGTGTCGAAAACGGTGTCATCCCCGCAGGCGCGGGGAGCAGCGGGCGACGGTCCCTACACGGCGCTGGCGCTGGGGTTCATCCCCGCCTGCGCGGGGAGCAGGAGCCGTCCTTCCGGATCTACCGGCTGAGCCAGGGTTCATCCCCGCGGACGCGGGGAGCAGGCCTAGAGCGGCGCGGGCGCCCAACGTGGGTTCATACCCGCGAAAGCGGGGAGCAGTTTCACTCGTCGTCGCCAAGGACCCCTTGCTCGGGAACATCCCCGCAGGCGCGGGGAACAGGGCCTGGTGGAGCACCGCGGTGTGGGAGCGGAGGGTTCATCCCCGCGTGCGCGGGGAGCAGCTCCCTAGGAGTTGTCGTCAAAGTGTCAGGCCCACATCAGGAGCGATGCGAGGGTGACGGCTGCTTTGTAAGACTGGGAGGTCTTGTCGTACCGGGTGGCGATGCCGCGCCATTGCTTGAGGCGGTTGAAGCACCGTTCCACAACGTTGCGGTGCTTTCAGACCTCGCGGTCGAAGGCCGGCGGGCGACCGCCCAGGCTGCCCCGCCGGGCCCGGTTCGCGATCTGGTCGGACCGCTCGGGAATGGTGTCGGCGATGCCCCGGCGCCGCAGCCAGGTGCGGATCGCCCTGGAGCTGTAGCCCTTGTCGCCGATGTCGTGCTCTGGCCTGATCCGGGGCCGGCCCGGCCCGATTCGGGGCACCCGTATCGCGTCCATCACGGCGGTGAACTGGGTGCAGTCGTTGGTGTTCCCACCCGTCAGCACGAACGCGAGCGGACGGCCGGAGCCGTCGCAGGCCAGGTGGATTTTGCTGGTCAGCCCGCCTCGGGAACGTCCGAGTGCCGGGGGCCAGAGCCCCCTTTTCGGGCTCCGGCGGCGTGCTGGTGGGCGCGGACGATGCTGGAGTCAACCGACACCAGCCAGTCGATGTCACCGGCCGCGTCGGCTTGCGCCTGCACGGCCTGAAGCATCCGCTCGAACGTCCCGTCCGCGCGCCCACCTGCGGAAACGGGTGTGGAGGCTGGCCCATGACCCGGATCGCTCGGGCACATCGCGCCATGCGACGCCGGTGCGGAACTTCCACACGATCCCGTTGAGGACCGTCCGGTCGTCCAGCCGAGGCCGCCCCAGCACAGGCTGGGGCAACAGAGGCTGCACAAGTTCCCACTCGGCATCGGACAGTTCATGGCGGCGTATCACGACTCCATGATCCGCGACCCAAGATCACTTTGACGACAGACCCTAGCCCGGACGGTTTGCCGGGCCGTCTGGGTTCATCCCCGCGAGCGCGGGGAGCAGGATGGCGCGCAACTGTCGACCTTTCGCAGGTGGGGTTCATCCCCGCGAGCGCGGGGAGCAGGAAGCGTACGCCGCAGGCGACATACGGGAGCTGGGTTCATCCCCGCGAGCGCGGGGAGCAGGACGGTGGCACCTGGCGGAGTCCTGCCCGTCAGGGTTCATCCCCGCGAGCGCGGGGAGCAGAAAGGTCAGCCCCCACGCTTCGGCGTGGGGCGGGTTCATCCCCGCGAGCGCGGGGAGCAGCCGGCCTACGAGCCGTTCCCCGGCTCCAGCTGGGGTTCATCCCCGCGAGCGCGGGGAGCAGTGGGACACGACGGCGTCGAGGATGCCCGTGATGGGTTCATCCCCGCGAGCGCGGGGAGCAGCTCTCGGGTCGGGGCGGTCACGACTCGCCGCCGGGTTCATCCCCGCGAGCGCGGGGAGCAGTCATCGGTGACCTTCAGGCAGTACCGGCCGGGGGGTTCATCCCCGCGAGCGCGGGGAGCAGTCGGTCATCGTCATCGGGGGGTCCTCCAGGGTGGGTTCATCCCCGCGAGCGCGGGGAGCAGTTGATGTCCCGGACGTATCCCTCTGTCTCCCCGGGTTCATCCCCGCGAGCGCGGGGAGCAGTCGAGCTTGACCGCGCCGAAGTCGATGGTGGTGGGTTCATCCCCGCGAGCGCGGGGAGCAGGCAATGGCGCCGTCGGTGTACGTCTTCGCGGCGGGTTCATCCCCGCGAGCGCGGGGAGCAGCCCGTCTGTGCCAAATTGATGCTGGAGGTCTTGGGTTCATCCCCGCGAGCGCGGGGAGCAGTTGTCCGCCCGTGCCCCCGGCGGCCAATCATCGGGTTCATCCCCGCGAGCGCGGGGAGCAGTTGGGCTTCTTCACGTATCGTCCGCGGCGCTTGGGTTCATCCCCGCGAGCGCGGGGAGCAGACGGTCGGTCATCGGTGGCCTGCCTTCCAGCAGGGTTCATCCCCGCGAGCGCGGGGAGCAGCGCCTGTCGATTTCGTATCCGATAGGCGGTGAGGGTTCATCCCCGCGAGCGCGGGGAGCAGCGGTCAGCGGCCGAGGTGTGCGGAGATCTGCGCGGGTTCATCCCCGCGAGCGCGGGGAGCAGCGGATGAGGTAGTCCGCAAGGTCTTTGACGTGGGGTTCATCCCCGCGAGCGCGGGGAGCAGCGCGATCCGGCCGCTGTCGCCGAACTGGTCTCGGGTTCATCCCCGCGAGCGCGGGGAGCAGTTCCTGGTCAGCACCACCAGCAGGAACTTCGAGGGTTCATCCCCGCGAGCGCGGGGAGCAGCTGCCCGGCGTCACTCCGCTGGTCGTCAGCGGGGGTTCATCCCCGCGAGCGCGGGGAGCAGCCCTGCTTCTGCGACTTCCGCGAGGACATCGGGGGTTCATCCCCGCGAGCGCGGGGAGCAGCGGCGGCGGCCGTGGGCTGGCAGGCCGGGAAGGGGTTCATCCCCGCGAGCGCGGGGAGCAGCGGAACGCCTCCTGCTCCTCGGGGGTGCACTGGGGTTCATCCCCGCGAGCGCGGGGAGCAGTCCTGAGCCCGACCACGACGCCGTACTGCCTCGGGTTCATCCCCGCGAGCGCGGGGAGCAGCTTCCACCTTCGACACCAACACTGCCGGCCGCGGGTTCATCCCCGCGAGCGCGGGGAGCAGTCGCGCGCCAGCACTGCCTTGGTGCCGCGCTTGGGTTCATCCCCGCGAGCGCGGGGAGCAGCCGTTTCCGCCCCCCATGTATCCGAAGCGTCGGGGTTCATCCCCGCGAGCGCGGGGAGCAGCCAGGGCGTCCTGGCCACGGCCGGAATCCTGGGGGTTCATCCCCGCGAGCGCGGGGAGCAGTGCGGCCAGACCAGGCCGTCATCCCGGGACGCGGGTTCATCCCCGCGAGCGCGGGGAGCAGGAGCTGACCGCGCTGGATCTTCTGCCAGACCGGGGTTCATCCCCGCGAGCGCGGGGAGCAGTTTGGAAGGTCGGACCGCATTACGTGGACGTCGGGTTCATCCCCGCGAGCGCGGGGAGCAGCGGACGGCG
This sequence comes from Streptomyces racemochromogenes, assembly GCF_039535215.1. GTDB lineage: Bacteria > Actinomycetota > Actinomycetes > Streptomycetales > Streptomycetaceae > Streptomyces > Streptomyces racemochromogenes. The sequence continues at coordinate 7,356,160 of NZ_BAAAWT010000001.1, read as the reverse complement.
AACTTGCGAAGCTGCGCGCCCGTGGGTTCATCCCCGCGAGCGCGGGGAGCAGTTCCCGCCTTTGGGAAGCGAGTACACCTGGCGGGGTTCATCCCCGCGAGCGCGGGGAGCAGCTCGGGTCCAGCAAGCCGAACGTGAACCGGGCAGGTTCATCCCCGCGAGCGCGGGGAGCAGAGTCACTGACCTGGCACCCTATGGCCAGCACAGCCAGTTTTGCACCTCTTCAACCGAGTCCGACAAACCGACCTAAACGCCCGTTTAAATGGAGCCCAGGACGCCAGCCGAGCGTCACCCGCCCGCACACGAAGAAGGCCTCGTCGCCGACTCCGAGACCGTGCAGGCGGGCCCATGGAGCAGTCCGGGTCTCCCTCGCCGTCCACCCACTGGGAGGTTCATCCCCTAAGGCGCGGGGAGCAGCGGCTCTCCTTGCCGAACGAGACGCCATAGGTGGGTTCATCCCCGCAGGCGCGGGAAACAATCAGCGCCGCCGGCCCTGACCCTGACGGCCCAAGTTCACCCCCGCGGACGTGGGGAGCAGGCCGCCTCGTCGGTGGTCCGCCCGGCCGGTCGGGTTCATCCCCGCCTGCGGGAGGAGCAGGGCGTCACCCGCTGCTACCTGCGGATCACCCCATGGTCATCCCTGCCTGTGCAGGGAGCAGGAGGCATGGCCCGGTAGCGCGCCGGGAGGGCGGGTTCATCCCCGCGGGCGCGGCAAGCTGTCGGGTCGCCCAGGTTGTACCCGAACCACTTGGGTTCATCCTCGCGGACACGGGGGGGGGAAGCGTCCTTCCGGATCTACCCCCTTTCCCAGGGGTCATCCCCACGGATTCGGGAAGCAGTTGCTCAAGCCGCCCATCGCCAGCTTCACGCAGGGGGCATCTCCTCGTGCGCGGGGAGCAGCCCGACCTCGCGCTGGAGGCCCGGGGGCAGGTCGGGTTCATCCCCGCCTGAGCGGGGCAGAGTCGCAGACCTGGCACGCTACGACAAGGGCAGCCAGTTTCACATTTCTTCAAACGACTCCGACAAACTGACCTAAAGGCTGCATAAGAGGAGCCAAGGACGCCGGCTGAGCTTCACCCCGCGCGTACACGGAGAAGGACATCGCCACCGGCTCCGAGACCGTCCCCGCAGGCGTACAGAGCAGTTCTCACCGACCGTGCGGGGCTCACATCACTCGGATTCCCTGCGGGCGCGGGGAGCAGTCCTCGAACTCGTCCGCGTCCGCCCACCGGGGTTCATCCCCGCAGGCGCGAGGAGCAGCTAGGTGTGTTGTCCGGACAGGTTGGTGCCGCGGCTGGCGGGTGTTTGGCCGCTGATGCCGGTGTGGGGTCGGTGGTAGTTGTACCAGTGCAGCCAGTCGGTGAACGCTTCCATCCGCTCACGGTCTGAGGTGTAGGGCCGCTGGTAGGCCCATTCCTCGAGCAGGGTGCGGTGGAAGCGTTCGACCTTGCCGTTGGTCTGGGGCCGCCAGGGCCGGGTCCAGCGCGGTTGGATGCCCAGGTCACAGCAGGTCTGCCGCCAGGTGTTCTTGCTGTAGGCCCAGGCGTTGTCGGTCAGGGCCCGTTCGACGCGGATGCCTTGTGCGGCGAACCAGGCGGTGGCGCGTGTGAGGAAGGCGGCGCAGGTGGGTGCGGTCTCGTCGGGCAGGTCTTCGGTGTAGGCGAGGCGGGAGTGGTCGTCGAGGGCGGTGCGGAGGTAGGCGTATCCGGCGCCGTTGCGGCGGTCCTTGTTCGGGCTGCCGGCGGCCCGGCCGAGGGTTTGGTGGCCGCCGCCGTCGGGGATCCGGCCGAGTTTCTTGACGTCGATGTGGACCAGTTCGCCGGGCCGGGCGCGTTCGTAGCGGCGGACCACTTCGCCGGTGGCCCGGTCCAGGGCGGCCAGGGGCGGCAGGCCGTTGCGGACGAGGATGCGGTGGGCGGTCGAGGGCGCGATGCGGCAGCGGACCGCCAGCCGTAGCGGGCCGATCCGGTGCTCGCGCCGCAATCGCAGCACCTCGGCCTCGACCTCGGCCGCCGTCCTGCGGGGCTGGTGGTGCGGGCGGCTCGAGCGGTCACTCATTCCGGCGACGCCCAGCGCACGGTAGCGGCCGGCCCAGCGGGCCGCGGTCGTGTGGCTGACCTGGAAACGCTCGGCCGCTCGGCGCACGGGCCAGCCGTCATCGACGACACAACGGGCCAGGCGAAGTCGCCCGGTCTCGGTCAGCGGGGCATTACGGTGGGGCACGAGGGCCTCCTCGGATCCGTGTAGATGTCGCAATCCACACCGAACCCGGAGGCCCTCACCCATTTCAACAACCCAGCACGCGTGTCACCAACGTCCCGGAACAACACAGCTAGGCCGTGTACAGCTTGTTCCGGGCGATCTGGGGTTCATCCCCGCAGGCGCGGGGAGCAGAGGTCCTGTCCGAGGGGTCCGGAGTCGAGCGGGGGTTCATCCCTTCGAGCGCGGGGAGTAGTCATGCGACCCCATCGGCCGCACCGGCGACACTGATCCATCCTCGCGAGAGCGGGGAGCAGGCCGTGCCACCGGTCCTCGTCTCGCAGGAAGTTGGGGTCATCCCCGCATGCACGGGGAGCAGCCCTACATGCACACCGAGGAGGGGGCGGGCGCGGGTTCATCCCCGCAGGCGCGGGGAGCAGTCGTTGACCGTGCCCGGGGTCCGGGTTCGAATCGGGTTCATCCCCGCATGCGCGGAGAGCAGACCTTCTCCCCGGCGTGCTTGCTCCGGGTCGGGGGTTCATCCCCGCGAACACGGGGAGCAGTCGTACAGCGGGGTGGAAATCCGGCTGCTTCAGGGAGCACCCCTGCGGGCGCGGGGAACGGTCCTTCTCGCCCAGCAACTGAGCTGACACGTTGACAGATCACAGAGTCGCAACCGGGTTCGTGTGTGACTCAGCGATCATTGCCGACACATGGAAACCGATACGACCGAACTGGCCCCCGGATCGACCAGGCTCAAAACCAACCGGCTGGCGACTGCCTTCCACTAGGGTGCCACGTGTTCACGCTCAACGATTCGTTCGCTCTGCTCCCTGCCTGGCGGGGATGATCCCTGTGCGTGTTCACGTCGAGTTGCAGTCGATCGCTGCTCCCTGCCCCTGCAGGGATGGACAGACCAGCCGACCCCCAGTGCGTACCTCATCGGCTTCGCAACTGTGCTTCTTCACGTCGAAAACTTCTCAACACGCCTTGTGGGAAAGGTGCTTGAGGCTGAGCTTCAAGGTGTACGGTGACGCTCGCGACAGGCCTCATCTCCACCAGGCCCGTCCCGCGACACCCAAAGAAGCAGGCCGAACCCGTGTCCCTGAGAAGACGTAACGGGTCCGGCCTGAGCACTCCCAAAGGAGCTCAATCATGTTAACTCCCCAGAACCCCCAGGTCAGCAGCGGGCAGCAACCACACTTGTGGGTGCTGCCCGTTCTCGTTGCCGTGCTGGCCGGCGGGGCCGGCTCTCAGCTGCCCCTAGACGTCGGTGTCCGAGTCGGCGTGGTGATCGTGATCGTGATCGCTGTCGTTCGCGGTTCACTCCGGCGAGGGATCGCGTAGCAGCAGCGTTCGGGACATGGTGGGGCTCGATCCGTTCGTCAGGGGCCCTGTTGCTCGATCAGCGCAGCAGGGCCCGTTCGACGGGCGTCATCGTGCGTCCCGCCGGTAACGCGCCGAACAGTGGGGTCTGGGGAGGAAGCCGATGCTGGAAGCAACACCGCCACAGTGGGGCGCGCAGCTCACGGCTGCGGCACGCAGTGTGTGGGCCAAGGATCAGCGGAAGACGGAGAAGTGGCTGCCGTTGTGGCGTCACATGGCGGATGCCGCGGCTGTGGCGGGGCGGCTGTGGGACGAGTGGGTTCCGCGGCAGGTGCGTGAGCTCGTCGGGGGTGATCTGCCGGGCGGGGACGACGACGCGCGGTCGCTGGCTGTGTGGCTCGCCGCCGTTCACGACATCGGAAAGGCAACGCCGGCCTTTGCCTGCCAGGTCGATGTCCTGGCTGGCCGGATGGTTGAACTCGGGCTGGAGATGCCGACTCTCAAGCAATTCGGGGACCAGCGGCGTCGCGGGCCGCATGGGCTGGCTGGACAGGTGCTCTTGGAGGAGTGGCTCAAGGAGCAGGGCTGGCCGACTCGTAACGTGATGGCGTTCGCGGTGGCCGTGGGCGGGCATCACGGGGTGCCCCCGGCGCATGAGCAGATTCACGATCTGCGCCGGCACAGCGAGCTGTTGCGGACGCCGGGGTCCAGTGAGGGGCTCTGGCGAGCGGTGCAGGGCGAGTTCTTGGACGCGTGTGCCAGGGAGTACGGGGTTCGTGAGCGGCTGCCCCAATGGAAGCATGTGAAGTTGTCGCAGCCGGTCCAGGCCGTTCTGTCAGCGGTGGTGATCGTTGCTGACTGGATCGCCAGCAATCCGGAGCTCTTCCTGCTTTTCCCAGAGGACCGGCACCGTGATGAGGCCGGCCGGATCGAAGCGGCGTGGCGCGGGCTTGGCCTGCCGCGGCCCTGGGCCGCGCAAAAGCCGGTGGGTACGGCGCAGGAGTTCTTCGCTGCGCGGTTCGGTCTTTCGTCCGTGCGTCCGCTGCAGGAGGAGGCTGTCCGTGTCGCCCGGGAGACGGACGGGACGGGGTTGATGATCGTTGAGGCGCCGATGGGCGAGGGGAAGACAGAGGCCGCGCTTGCCGTGGCGGAGATCTTCGCAGCGCGGTCGGGGGCCGGGGGGTGTTTCGTCGCTCTGCCGACTCGTGCCACGTCAAACGCAATGTACGGGCGGGTGAGGCAGTGGTTGGAGCGTCTGCCGGGTGAGGTAGATCTGGCTGTGTACCTTGCTCACTCCAAGGGCCCGCTCAATGACGAATTCGCGAGGGACATGCGAGCAGGTGCCCGCACGGTCGCGGCCGTCGACCTGGATGCGGTGGCTGATGTCGCAAGCTCCCGCCGCGAAGACACGTGCGCGGCCGCCGGGGAGATCATCGCTCATCAATGGCTCCGGGGCCGGAAGAAGGGCATGCTCGCACCCTTTGTCGTCGGCACCATCGACCAGTTGTTGTTCGCAGGGCTCAAGAGCAGGCACCTGGCGCTGCGGCATCTCGCCCTCGCCGGGAAAGTGGTCGTGATCGACGAGGTCCACGCCTACGACGCCTATATGAACGAGTACTTGGAGCGCGTGCTGTCCTGGCTCGGGGCGTACCGGGTGCCTGTCGTCATGTTGTCCGCCACCTTGCCCCCAGGGCGCCGACGGCAACTCGCACAGGCCTACGCAGGTGAAGCCGATGCGCGCCCTGAGCTCGCGTCGGCTGACGCGTACCCACTGATCAGCATGATCGCCCCCGGCCGGAGCTCCGTTGTCAGCACGCCGGCACCCGCCGCGGGCCGCCGCACGGAGGTCGTGGTGGAGCAGCTCGGAGACGACCTGGGTGTGCTCGCGGACCGGCTGGATACCGAACTCGTCGGTGGTGGCTGTGCGCTGGTGGTGCGCAACACAGTCGATCGTGTGCTGCAGGCGGCGGAGGTGCTGCGGGAGCGGTTCGGCGCCGAGGCTGTGACGGTGGCGCACTCTCGTTTCCTGGACCTGGACCGGGCATGTAACGACGACCGGCTCGTGGCCGACTTCGGTCCCGCGGGTGCGCGGCCGGCGGGGCCTCACGTCATTGTCGCCAGCCAGGTCGCAGAGGCTTCACTCGACATCGATTTCGACGTGCTGGTCACCGACCTGGCTCCGGTCGACCTCGTCTTGCAGCGCATGGGGCGGCTCCACCGGCACCAGCGCGGCCCGGGCCAGCAAGACCGTCCGGCTCGCCTTCGGGTGGCGCGGTGTCTGGTCACGGGCGTCGAATGGGGAACGGTGCCCCCGACGCCGGTGAGCGGTTCGGTGTCCGTCTACGGCCACCACGCCCTGTTGAGGTCCCTTGCCGTGCTGCACCCGTATTGGGACGTGCGGCCGGTGGTCCTCCCGGACGACATCAGCCAGCTGGTGCAGAGCGCCTACGCGGAGCGGCTCGATGCGCCCGGGCAGCAGTGGGCCGAGACGATGGCCGGCGCGCTCGCGGAGCACGGGGTCACGGTTGCCAAGCAGCAGCGGGCTGCGCAGGTCTTCCGGATTGACGAGGTCCGCAAGCCGGGGCGGTCTCTGGTGGGCTGGATCGACGCGGGGGTGGGTGACGCGGACGATACCCGGGCCGGCCGGGCGCAGGTGCGGGACAGCGATGAGAGCTTGGAGGTCCTGGTCATCCAGCGGCGCCGCGACGGAACGTACGCGACGTTGCCGTGGCTGGACCGGGGCCGGGGCGGTCTGGATGTACCGGTCGATGCGGTGCCGACCTCTCGGACGGGGCGTGCGATCGCGGCGAGCGCGCTGCGTCTTCCGTACCACTTCTCCAAGCCTTGGGTGATCGACCGTGCCATCGCGGAGCTCGAAGAGTTCGGGCCCAAGGCGTGGCAGACGCCGGAGTGCCATTGGCTGGCCGGCGAGCTGGTGCTGGTCCTGGACGAGGACTGTCAGACCCAGCTGGCAGGCTTCGAGGTGCGGTACAGCAAGGCCGACGGCTTGGTGGTCAAACCGGCTGGGGCCAAGGACGTGAGGTTGGTGAAGGGTGTGCCTGGTTTCGACTTAGTCTCCCGCCCGTGGTTGCCCGTCCAGCTCTGCGACGGGAGTGCGACGGAGCTTTCGTTGAAGGAGGTCTTCGCGCGTGCCGGCGAGGTGCGTCGGCTGGTGGGGGACGTGCCGTCGCAGGAGTTCGCCCTGATCAGGCTCCTGCTGGCGGTGCTGCACGATGCGGTGGAGGGTCCTGAGGACCTCGATGCCTGGCAGGAGTTACACGAGGACCCGGAGCCGTTCGCTCGGGTGCCGGCCTATCTCGATCGTCATCGCGACAGGTTCGACCTGCTGCACCCTGATCGGCCTTTCTTCCAAGTGGCGGGCCTGAGGACGGCGAAGGACGAAGTCGCCTCGCTCAACCGCATCGTCGCCGATGTTCCCAACAACGACCCCTTCTTCACCATGCGGCAACCCGGGGTGGAGAGCCTGCCGTTCGCGGAAGCGGCACGCTGGGTGGTTCATGCCCACGCCTTCGACACCTCCGGCATCAAATCAGGCGCCGTGGGAGACTCCCGGGTCAAGGGCGGCAAGGGCTACCCGCAGGGAGTCGGCTGGGCCGGCAACCTGGGGGGTGTCTTCGTCGAGGGTGACACCCTGCGCCAGACGCTGCTCCTCAATCTCATTGCGGCCGACGCGAGCGCGCTCACCGTCGACAAGGACGACAGGCCGGCCTGGCGCCGGGAGCAGTGCGGTCCGGATGTACAGCAGGGGCTGGAATCCCGGCCGACCGGCCCGCGTGACCTGTACACGTGGCAATCCCGTCGCATCCTCCTGCACCACGACGGCCGGGCCGTGCACGGCGTGGTCCTCTCCTACGGCGATCCCTTGCCAGCGCCTGGGCAGCACAGGTACGAGCCGATGAGCGGCTGGCGCCGCAGCAAGCCCCAGGAGAAGAAACTGGGCCGCACGCCGGTCTACATGCCCCGAGAGCACGATCCGGCAAGGGCTGCCTGGCGCGGCCTGGCCTCGCTGCTCATGTCCGAGGCCGAGGCGGTCTCCGGGGCCCGGAATGAGCCGCCTGCCGGCCTGCGGGCAGGAGTGCTGAAGTGGGTCGCGGAGCTGACCGGCGAGGGTCTGCTGCCTTGGGACACGCTGATCAGACCCCGCTTGATCGGTGCGAGGTTCGGTACCCAGCAGTCGGTGATCGATGAGGTCGTCGACGACAGCCTCACGATGTCGGTGGTCCTGCTGCACGAGCAGGACCAGCGGTATGCGACCGAGGCCGTGGGTGCGGTCGAGGACAGCAACGCCGGCGTCGGCGCTCTGGGCGACCTGGCAGCCGACCTCGCCCGGGCGGCGGGACGCGATCCTGAGGCGCCGCGTGATACGGCCCGGGACCTGGGATTCGGTGTGCTGGACGGCCCGTACCGGCAGTGGCTGGCCCACCTGGGCAGCGCGCAGGATGCGGGAGCGGCGCGGCGGACGTGGCAGGTGACGGCCCACCGGATCCTGTGGGAGGCAGCCGACCGGCACCTGGCGGCCGCGGGAACGGCCGGCTGGCTGGACAACGCCGCTGCCGAACGGGTCTTCCGGGCCCGGCTCAACAGGGCCTTCCCACTGCGCCACGACCCCAAGCCACATCCGGACACGGCCGCCACCAGCGAAGGAGTCACCACATGACCGACACCGTGCCGGCGGTACCGGCACCCGCCAAGCCCAAGGACGCGCCCTCGGCACCCGCCAGAGAACTCACCCCGCTGCGCCAGGCCGTCAGCGGGCACATCCAGACGCTGCAGACGGGATACCTGGGGAACCACTCCGAGGCCGTGCAGGCTCTCGCACGCCTGAGGCGGGGCGTGGGCCGTCAACCCACGCAGACACCGGATCTGTGGGGGCTCGTCGGCGTCGAGGCATTTCACGCGGCGTACCTCGCCCGACGCGGCCGGCCTGCCCCGGACGCCGATGCGGTCCGTGCCGAGCGGGCCGCGCACATCGCCGTCACTCTGTGGGCCGTGCACCAGCAGTCCAACCGGTCCAAGCGCATGCACATCTCTGGCGGGCCCTCAATGGGAACGGCCGTCCGCCGGCTGATGTCTGGAGGCGATGCCGACGATCCTATCCGCAAGAGGCTCGTGCGCGCGGGGACCTCCAGCACCCTTGACGTACTGGCCAGCAGGCTGCGGGAGCTGGTCACACTGCTGCGCACGGCAGAGGTCCCCCTCGACTACGGGCTGCTCGCCGAGCAGTTCGACCTGTGGCAGCGGCCCGGCGGAGCAGACCAGGTCCGTCAGACGTGGGGACGAGGTTTCCACGCCGCCAGTACTCCGGCCGCCCGTTCGGCCAACGATGCGAACGCCCCCGCCGCGCCGCCCCAGAACGCAACGAATGAGATGAGGGAAAGCGAATGACCCGCACCATCCTCGACGTGCACATCCTGCAGACCGTCCCGCCGAGCAACATCAACCGGGACGACACCGGCGCCCCCAAAAGCGCCGTCTACGGCGGAGTGCGCCGCTCCCGCGTTTCCAGCCAAGCGTGGAAGCGGGCTACCAGGAAGGCCTTCGACGACTTGCTCGACCCGGCCGAGCTGGGGGTGCGGACGAAGAAGGTTGTCGACGCGCTGACAGGGCGGATCACCACGCTCGAACCCTCCGTGACGCCCGAGCAGGCATGGCCCATGGCAGCCGAACTCGTCCAGGCGGCCACCGGCGCGAAGATCGAGGCGCCCACCCGCAAATCCGGTGGGAAGGACGCCAGCGACCAGGGCCCGGAGGGACAAGCACCCCAGTCTTCCTACCTGCTCTTCCTGAGCGCTCACCAGCTCGACGCACTGGCGAAGCTGGCTGTCGAAGGCATCGGCAAAGGTGCCGAGCCCAAAGTGTTCGTGAAGGAGAAGGAGGTGAAGGCGCGCGCCAAGCGGAGCGCCTCCACCCACCACTCCGTCGACATCGCACTGTTCGGGCGCATGGTCGCAGACGCCGCCGACATCAACGTGGACGCAGCTGCCCAGGTCGCCCACGCCCTGAGTGTCCACCCCGTGGACATGGAGTCCGACTACTTCACCGCCGTAGACGATAGCAACACCAGCGCGGAACCCGGAGCCGGGATGATCGGCACCGTCGACTTCAACTCCGCCACGCTCTACCGCTACGCCGCCGTGGACGTGGACCTCCTCGCGAAGAACCTCGACGCCGGCCTCACGGACGCGGAACGCATGGGCGAGCCGGTCCGCAGGGCTGTCGAGGCGTTCATCGAAGGGTTCGCCATGTCGATGCCCACTGGCAAGGCCAATACCTTCGGCAACCACACCCTCCCGGACGCCGTGATCGTCAAGCTCCGCTCGTCCCGGCCCGTCAGCTTCGTAGGCGCCTTCGAGAAGCCCGTCATCCACCATGAGACCGGCGAAGGACACGTGCGGGCAGCCTGCAAGGCCCTGGCAGAGCACATCCCCGCCATCGAGAAGACCTTCGGCGCCACGGCCGACGCCACCTGGATCCTGCGCGTCGGGGAGCCCACCGCCGACCTGGCCCCTCTGGGCACGCCCGTCGACCTGCGGCCGCTGATCACCGAAGTGGGCCAGGCCATCGCCGACCGCCTCCGGAAGCAGGCATGAACAGCGTCCTATTCCTGCGGCTGGCTGGCCCCCTGCAATCGTGGGGGGCCTCGGCCCGCTTCGCCCGACGCACCACCGAGACCGCCCCGACAAAAAGCGGGGTGATCGGGCTCCTCGCCGCGGCCCTCGGACGTGACCGCACCGCCGACCTCACCGACCTAGCCGCCCTGCTCTTCGCCGTCCGCATCGACCAGCCGGGCACCCGCCTACGTGACTTCCAGACCGCGCACCACGCAGACACCGACAAGGCGATGCCGGTCTCGGAGCGCTTCTACCTCGCCGACGCAGTCTTCGTCGCCGCACTCGCCGGCGACGACACCCTCATCCGCACTCTGCACACCGCCCTACAGGCTCCCGTCTATCTCCCCTACCTCGGCCGGCGCTCGTGCCCGCCCCAGGGACCACTCGACCTCGGTGTGATGGACACCGACGATCCGGTCCAGGCTCTCTCGGCGCAGGAGTGGCAGGCTTCCGACTGGTACCGCGAACAACGCCGCCGCGACCGCACCGTCACCCTGACCATCCTCGCCGAAGACACGGCTCACTCCCCTGTCGGCGACATGCTCAGGGACCAGCCGATCAGCTTCGACCCACGCCACCGCCGCTATGCCCTGCGCAGCATGACCTCCACCCAGACCGAGGTCCTCAACCCCCGCTACACCCCGGCGGTCCGCAACCGGCACGCTCCCCTGCCCGTCCCTCGGCACGAACCCGAGGCCCTACTGTCCCCCATGGACGGTCCCTGATGCACCTGACCCGCTTCCGGATCAACACCGCCCGCCAAGGTGCCCGCCACCTCCTGGCCTCACCCCAACGCCTCCACGCCGCGGTCATGTCCTCCTTCTCCCAGACCCTGCCCAGCGACACGGACCGGCCGCGGACCCTCTGGCGACTCGACCGCAACGCCAAGGCAGAGGTGCTGCTCTACATCGTCAGCCAGGAACGCCCGGACCTGACCCACCTCGTAGAGCAGGCCGGCTGGCCCACCACCGCCTCCTGGCAGACCTACGAGTACGGAGCCTTCCTCAGCGGACTCCGCGCCGGCGACACATGGGCTTTCCGCCTGACCGCCAATCCTGTGCATCAGATCCGACGCAAGGACGGCGAACCCACCAAGCGAACTGCGCACGTGACCCCCCGGCACCAGATGGGATGGCTGCTCGGACGACAGGAAGCAGCCGGCTTCCGCATCCTGGCCACGCCCCCCGAGCGGCGGCGGCTGCCGCAGGGCGATGAGCACCAGCTGGCAGTACGCGACGAACACAGGCTCAACTTCGAGAAGGCCGGCCCCCCGGGAGGCCCGCGCAATCGCGTCCCTCTCGTGACCGTCACCTTCGACGGTCGCCTTGAAATCACCGACCCCGACGCCCTCCGGCGAACCCTTACCCAGGGCCTTGGCAAAGCGAAGGCGTACGGCTGCGGCCTGATGACGCTCGCCAAGGCCGGGTGAAACATGACGACCACAGTCGCTCAACGCCCCCCAGTGTCCCCCCGTGAACTCACCCGCGTCGCGGAACGCATCTCCTTCATCTACCTCGAACGGTGCACGATCCACCGCGAGGACAACGCCATCACGGCCGAGGACGCCGACGGAACCACCCACATACCGTCAGCAACCATCGGGACCCTCCTCCTCGGACCCGGCACTCGCATCACCCACCAGGCAATGAGCGTGCTCGGCGAAAGCGGTGCCGCCGTTGCATGGGTCGGTGAACAAGGCATCCGCTACTACGCCGGCGGCCGCTCCCTCAGCCGCTCCGCCACCCTCGTCGAAGCCCAAGCCACCCAGTGGGCGAACCAGCGGACTCGCCTGGAGGTGGCACGCGCCATGTACCGGCTACGCTTTCCGGACGAAGATCCGGCCGGGTTCAGCCGGCGGGAACTCCTCGGGCACGAAGGCCGCCGAGTCAAAGACTGCTACCGCCTTCACGCACAGCGCACCGGAGTGCCCTGGCGTGGTCGGCAGTACGTCCCCGGTGACTTCAACGCCGGCGACGCCCCCAACCAGGCCGTGACTGCGGCCGCTCAGTGCATGTACGGGATCGCGCACGCCGTCGTCGCAGCTTTGGGTTGCTCTCCCGGCCTCGGTTTCGTGCACTCCGGGCACGAACTGTCGTTCGTCCTCGACGTGGCCGATCTCTACAAAACGGAGATCGGCATCCCCGTCGCATTCGACGTCGCCGCCGAGAGCGGCGAGGACGTCGGTTCACGGACACGACGCACACTGCGGGACAGGATCAACAAAACCCGTCTGCTCGACCGATGCGTCGACGACATCAAAGGGCTACTGCTGGCCCGGCAGCCCAAAGGCCAGGCAACCACAGACCCCGCGGAAGGCCACGATCAGGTCACGCTCCGCTCCGACCGTGATGTCACGGTACCCGCAGGCCGAAACTACGCGGAGGCAATGACCTGGTGACCGTGATCGTCCTGACACAGTGTCCCATCGGGCTGCGAGGCTTCCTCACCCGTTGGCTCCTTGAGATTTCACCAGGCGTCTTCATCGGCGGACCCTCGGCAAGAGTCCGGGAGGCGCTGTGGGCGGAGGTACGCCAGTACGCGGGAAACGGTCGGGCACTGCTGGCCTACAGCACCGACAACGAGCAGGGCTTCGCCTTCGACACTCATGACCACAAGTGGAATCCGACTGACCTCGAAGGCATCACACTGATCCACCGCGCGAGCGACCGCCGATCCGCCGCCTCACCGACCACCCGAGGCTGGAGCAAGGCCGCGAAGCGACGACGCTTCGGAAGCGGATAGCGAGCCAGGGACCCGCCGCCGCTGGAACCCCAGGTCAGCAACTCTGCTACCAGCACCTGCGGGAGCGTTCCCAAGCGTTCCGCGGCTACGCTCATTCCCCTTCCTGCTCCCCGTGCCTACGGGGATGTTCCCACTTCTGCGGGGCTCGTCACACCACCTCATCAACTTCACTGACCTTCTGCTCCCCCGCGCCTGCGGCCGACGTACCGACTAAGCACAGAGTCGACCCAGCTCCCGAGTACACCGCCATTAACACGAAGGTGGCGGCGGAGTGAACGTTCATCTCGGCCCGTACCGACGAGGAGGAGCGGGTCCGGCTCTCGCGGTCGACGGCACGGCTCCCCCAAGCTGAGCCTGGAGTGAACGGCTCCCCGGGGTACCGGCCTGAAGCTGACGCTGCACGTCGGCGGGAAGGCCTCCGGGGGCCGGTCAGGCCACTGCGACCTGGAAAGCCGCTCTCACGGTCGCGACAGGCCCGCCTCGGGGTCGCCACGCCGGATCATCGGCGCCGTACGCCGTGAACGCAGGGGCGAGAGGGAGAACCTCGACGCACGGATCTCCCCCAGGTCCAGCACCGCGGCCTCACCCTGGAAATCGGCGGGCCGCTTGCAGCTGAGGGTGGCGGGCATCACCTCGCTCGACACGATGTCGGAGTACCAGTCGAACCGATCTCCCGGTGCGATTCCGGCCGTTGACACCACTGACCACATTCAACACTCCTTGAGGGACTTTTTCGACGAAGCCAGGATGCAGCAGACGAACGCCGTCGGCGCACGCTGACCATGCGGACCGGCCCTCTCCCAGCGCTCGGTCGGCCGGCTGCTGCTACGGAACGTCGCCCCGTCAAGGTACCGGCGGGGGTCGACTGCGTGCCCTTCGGGTTCGCAGTCGGACCGGCCGCCGGAGCCGTTGTGGCCCGGCCGTGGCCCACGTGTCGACGGTCATGCAATTCCCCACGTTCGGAGCCTTGAGCGTCACGTAATTCCCCACCCGCGTGGTCACGTTTCCCCATGGGGGCGGTGGTCGACCTCAACAGCTGGCAGCGTTTGACTCCCGGTTCGTCTTCCCCATTTCGGGTGGTTTGGCCGTTGAGTCGCCTTCCCTTTCGATTCCTCGCCTTTCCCCATGGGCATGCCGGAGCCGGGTTGAGGTCCTGACCATCTCGGAGCTGCAGTCGTCCCTCGGCCTACGGGCCGAGAGGTCAACGGACACACGGGATGGCAAGGAGGACGTTCGCCGTGGTCGACATCATCGAGATCTACGTCCACTGGTACGCGGGCCGCTCAAAGAGCCAGGTCGGGGCTTCCTTGGGCCTGGACCGCAAGACGGTCCGGAAATATCTGCGGCCAGCGGAGGACGCCGGGATCACCCCGGGCGGGCCACCGATGGGCGAGACAGACTGGGCCAAGCTGATCAAGAAGAGGTCGGGCCGGTCCACGGCCGTTCGCAGGTTGTCCGGCACCAGTCGGCGAGGGATCCCGCCGAAGTAGCGGAACGCTTCGACGTGTGTCTCGGTCCAGACGTTCTGGTCCATGTAGATCACCGGGCGTACGAACATGTGCCGCGAGCACGGCAGCACCATCACGAATGCCCAGATCCGGTGGCGTTTCCCGGTGCCCGGGTTGATCCACTGGCCGAGGAAGCCGTAGTCGATCTGGGCTTCCGAGCCCGGCTCGACCTCGTCCCACAGCACTGTGACCCGTGTCCTGGCCGCCTCGTCGGGCAGGTTTTCGTGCACCCACCGCCGGAAGGACGACAAGGACGCCTTCAGCTTGTGCTCGTCGCGCAGTCGCTGATGGATCGTGGTGACGGTGGTGGTCTCGAGCAGGCTCTTGATGTAGTCGCGATGGTGCTCGATCTCCGGCCAGGTGATCTGGTTCAGCCGCCGACTCGCCAGCTCCGGAAACCAGCTCTACGACCCGAAGATCAACAAGTCATACAGCGAACTCGCCTCCTACTACGGGACCCTGCCGGACCCGGCCAGGGCCGCGCATCCGAAGGACAAGCCGCGGGTCGAACGGCCAATGCCCTACGTCCGCGACTCGTTTTGGAGCGGCTGGCAGTTCACCTCCCTCGAGCAGATGCAGGCCGAGGCCGTCACCTGGGCAAAGAACGTCGCGGGCAAGCGACAGTGCCGGCCACTGGGCGGGGCCGCCCCGCTGGCGGTATTCGACACAGTCGAAGCCCAAGGCTCTGCTCCCGCTGCCGGAGAAGCCGTTCGTGCTGGCCCGCTGGGCCACCGCAACCGTCGGACCCGACATCCACATCAAGGTCGGCCGCACCCTCTATTCGGTGCCCTGGAAGCTGATCGGCCGCAAGGTCGACGTCCGGTCCACCGCGACCATGGTCCAGGTCTTCCACGAGGGCGATCTGGTTAAGACGCACGCCGCCCTTGAGCAGGGCAAACGCACCGACAAGAACGACTATCCGCCGGAGAAGATCGCCTTCCAGATGAAGACCCCGATCTGGTGCCGCACCCAGGCGAGCGAGGTCAGGGACGGGTGCCGGGAGGTCATTGACCATTTGTTGGAAGTCAACGCGCTCTACCGGCTCCGCGCCGCCCAGGGGATCCTCGGGCTGCGGAAGTACGGGGACGGCCGCCTCGAGGCCGCCTGCACCAAGGCCATCACGGTCGGTGACCCCTCCTACCGCATTATCAAGGGCATCCTGATCGCCGGGACCGAGACCGACCCGGAGCCCGAGACCGGTGACGCGGGGGCCGCGGCCTTCCTCCACGGCCCGGAGGGGCTGTTCGCCGCCGCCATCCCCACCCAGACGACGGACGAACTCCACGGTGACCAGGACCGCGATGACGCCGAGGAGGCCGCTCGATGAGCGTGATGGACACCGCCCTGCGCGAGTCCCTCAAGGCCCTGAGGCTCTCAGGGATGCTGGAGACACTCGACGCCCGCCTGGCCCAGGCCCACGGCGGCGAGTTCGGCCACCTCGACTTCCACCACGTCCTCTGCCAGGACGAGATCACCCGCCGTGGGACCGTCGCATTCCAGCGACGGCTCCAGCGGGCGAAGTTCGAACAGCAGGTCACCTTGGAGGAGTTCGACTTCGCCGCCTCCCCGAAACTGCCGGCGGCCCAGATCCGTGACCTGGCTGCACTTCGATGGCTCCACGCCGGAGAGTCCGTCATTCTGTTCGGGCCCGTCGGGGTCGGGAAGACCCACGTCGCCCAGGCCTTCGGGCACCTTGCGATCCGCCTCCCGGACGCCCCCGCGGAGAGCGTCGGTGTCTACCCCGTCTACATGCGCGTGCTTGCCACCCTCGCAGCCTTGCTCCTGTGGGCCGTCACGGCGGGCCTCATCTTCGTGGCGGTGATGGCCGCCACCGAGTGACCGGCGTGCGGAATGCAGGACGTCGTAGCCAACACGGTGACCGCACGCAACGACAGGCCGGCCTGCGTCACGCCAGATCGCCACATCGACTTCGCTGCAGAGCACGACCACGGTCCCGAAGCAAGCACTCAGGCGTTTCCAGAACTCGGCAACGCACTGCTGGGCTGGGGTTGTTCCGTTTTGGCGGACAGGTGTGGTGCCTTGTTCAGGCTGTGATTGATTCGTACTGGGTGGGGCTTTGGTAGCCGAGGCTGCTGTGGAGTCGGTGGGTGTTGTACCAGCCTTCGATGTACTCGAAGATCGCGGTTCTGGCGGCCGTGTGGGTTTCCCAGGCGCGCCGGCTGACCAGTTCGTTCTTCAGGGTGGCGAAGAAGGATTCGGCGAGGGCGTTGTCCCAGCACACGCCGGTGCGGCCGACGGACAGCCGGATGTTGAAGGA
Organism: Streptomyces racemochromogenes; assembly: GCF_039535215.1. Classification (GTDB taxonomy): domain Bacteria; phylum Actinomycetota; class Actinomycetes; order Streptomycetales; family Streptomycetaceae; genus Streptomyces; species Streptomyces racemochromogenes. Next base: position 7,339,475 of record NZ_BAAAWT010000001.1, on the reverse strand, counting down.
GGCGGCCAGGCGGGCGAAGTCGCGGCTGGTGTACGGCGTTCCGCGGTCGGAATGGAAGATCACCGGGTCTTGGGGCCGCCGCCTGCGGCAGGCGGCTTTGAGGGCGTCGGCGGCCAGGGAGGTGCCCAGGTGGTCGGCGGTGGCCCAGCCGATGACCTTGCGGGTGGAAATGTCGATGACGGTGGCGAGGTAGAGCCAGCCCTGGCCGGTGGGGATGTAGGTGATGTCTCCGCACCAGCGGGCCATGGTGGTCTTGCGGCCCGGAGCGAAGTCGCGTTGCAGCAGGTCAGGGCGGTTGGCCGCCCGCGGATCGGGGACGGTGGTGCGGTGGCGCCTGCGGTGCAGGCCCTGGAGCCCGGCGGCCCTCATCAGGCGTGCGACCCTGCGCCGGCCGCAGGGCTGGCCCTGGCCCTTGAGGACGGCGTGGATGCGTGGGGCGCCATAGGTTCCGCGTGAGCGGGCGTGGACCTGGGTGATCTGTTCGGTCAGTTCCCTGTCGCGGGCAGCCCGCGGCCCTGGCGTGTTCTGCAGGCGGGTATAGAAGGCGGACCGGGAGACCTTCATCAGCTCACACGCGCGTTTGACGTTGTGACCTGCACGCTTCTCCGCCTCGATGAACGGGTGGACCGTCACCGGGTCTCCCTCGCGAAGAAAGCCGTGGCCCGCTTGAGGATCTCGACGTCTTCCTTCAGGCGGCGGTTCTCCCGCCGAAGAGCGGCCAGCTCCGCGCGCTCGTGCAGCTCCAGATTGCTCTCTTTCGCCCTGGGATCGCTCGGCTCTCCCTGGGCCTGGGCCACCCACAACCGCACGGCCGTCTCGGTGAGATCGAAGTCCTTGACGACCTCGGGCACCGACCTGTCACCCCGCCGGCACAGCTCCACGATCTCCGCCTTGAACTCCGGCGTGAACTGCCGCCGCGGCCTCCGCGGCTTCCTGTTCGCCATGCTCTCCATCATGGACACCCCTTCCCGGGCACACGCCCAGATCTCCGGATGTCCGCCAAACCGGAACAACCTCAAGGGTGAAGTCGGTGGGGCTGTGCACCTGCGTTTCTTCGCGGAGCACGGACAGACCGTAGCCGTCGCTGAAGTCGGGGACGGCAGCGGAAGCCGGGGAGGCGGCGGCCAGCGGGGCGGAGGTCTGCCCGGTGGCCGATGCGGTCGGTACTGAGGCCGGCACGGCGGCGTGTGCCGCGCCGGCGCCCGCCAGGACGGTGAGCGCGAGGGCCGCGCCGAGTGAGGTGAGGCGCAGGGACGTCATGAGCAAATCCTTCGTCGAGGAGGCTCGCGGCGTGCTGAGCTGCCGCGAGCCGGACGTCTCGATGGTGGTGTCCCCATCCGCCCGGCCAACAGGCCAAGCCACCGGCCATTGGTGACCGGCCTTCGAACGGCCCCCGGTCCGTGCCGTTCCGGGGCGCCGATGTCGTGTTCGCGTGGTCAGGGGGCGCCGGTCGGCGGCGGTGTGAACGTGGCCGGGGCGAAGTCCCGGTGCCGACCGCGGAACGTACGTCCGAGGTGGTGCTGCAGCCGGACGTGGCGGAACTGGTACACGGCTCCGGTCTGGCGCAGTACCCCTCGGTGGTAGGCGTCGTCCAGGAACGCGGCGGGGTTCCAGGGGAGCCGTCCGGTCAAGGGCAGCCAGACACGTGCGAGCACGATCCACTGGCCCCAGGCGGTGAAGGTGAGCACGTAGGAGGCAGCCCCGCCAAGCCCGCCGGCCGCACCCATGAAGAGATTCTCCCCAACGCCCCAGTTGAGCGGTCCCAACGCACCCCGGAGAAGATGGACGATCAGGTGCCCGCCGAAGGCGATGGCCACGGTGAACGCCAGAGCGAGGATGAGGAACTGCCGGCCGGCCGTCGTGCGGTTCGAGGCCAGCAGACTGACCGGGGTGGCCGCCGCGGTGACGTCCACGGGTGCTTCGAGCGCGGTCATGAGACCGAAGACGAGACAGCCGGCCGAGCCGAAGATCAGCCCGAGGACCAGCATGTTGATGAAGGTGGCCTCCACCACGTGCGGATCGGTGAGCGCGGTCCCGGAGACCAGCGCGCGTTGGAGGGTGAGGGCGCAAGCGCATCCGACGCCCAGGACGGTTCCGCCGATCAGGCCTTGCCCGGCACGGAAGGTGAAGGTGCGCAGGGGTCTGCGGCCGAGGCCGTCGTGCGCGGGGCGCAGTTTCAGCCGTACGCGGGCCGGTTCGAAGGCCGCTGCGTCGCCGGATCTGTCCGCCATCGCGTAGACGGCTCCGAAGCAGAGTCCTGCGGCGGGTCCCATGAGGACGCCCCGCAGGAGGAGTTCGCCGACGGAGAGTGGGGTGAGCAGCAGGCCGACCACCCAGTCGATCAGTGTGATGCTCACGGCGGTGGCCAGTGCGAAGACCATGGTCCGCGTCGAGCGCGACAGCGAATCGCCGAGCTGCCACCACGCGAGGTCTTGGCGCTCGCGGTCGAGGCGGACCAGGTGGTGGGCGAGGTGGCCGAGCCAGCGTTCGGCCCGCGCGGGGTCGGCGTACGGCGCCTTGGGCTGTCGGCCGTCTGCGTCCTGTTCGGGGGCGCGGCGTCGGTAGACCGTGGGGACGAAGCCCGCCAGCAGGTGCTCGTCCAGGCTCTTCACGGAGGGGAACCGGGTGGCGTCCAGGAGCTCGGCGGGATCCCGGTCGGGCGTCTCGCTGTACAGGGTGCGGGCGAGGATGACCATGAGCGGGGTCGTCAGCACGGCGGCGAGGTTGATGTGTTCCGACCCCTGGCCTGTGCGCAGTTCCGTGATGACCGCGTCCCACGGCGAGCCGGGCGCGCCGGTGTCGTGGGCGGGGATCGCGCCGGACGTGGGGACGGGGCGGGTCGTGCGGGGCAGGTAGTCGGCGAGGTCTTCGAGGGTGAGGTCGGTCAGCTCGATGCCCCCCGCCCAGACGAGCGGGGCGTGCGCCGCGCTGACCGCCTCGGCGTACTCGTCGCGCCGGCTGGTGAGGACGAGCGGGGAGGAGGTCGCGTTGAGCGCGTCCAGGGCCTCGTGCCTCAGCCCTTCGGCGATCTCGTCGAGCCCGTCGAGGACCGGCAGGATGAGGTCGGCGTCGACCAGCGCGGCGGCCAGGGTCGCTCCGCCGGAGCTGCGCCGGGCCAGGTGCGGGTGGTCGCGCAGCAGTCGGCCGATCAGCCAGTCGCGCAGTGCGGTGGTCGAGGGGTCCCAGGAGCCGATGCTGAAGATGACCGGCACGCGGCGGTGCGGCGCCGGGGTCTCCAGGAGGTCCAGGACGAGCCTGATGGTGAGGATGGACTTGCCCGAGCCGGCTCGACCGAGGATCACCAGCCGCCCGGAGGGGATCTTGAGGTAGACCTCGGCCGTGCTCCGCAGGTCGCCGTCCAGATCCACCTCCCGCGCAGTCCCGCCGGGCCCCAGCCGCTGGATGTTCTCCGCCCGGTCGGTCAGCGCGGCGGGCGCCGGCTTCCACCGTACGGGCAGGGGGAACGGGTCGTGGACGCGACGCTGCGCCTCTTCGCGCCGCCAGCGACGCCGGACCTCCGTCGCCAGCTCGTGCGCTGCGTCGGCGAGCGTGGGATGGACGGGTGGCCCGGCGGGTGGTGCGGGCGCGGGTTCGGGTGCAGGTGGGCGCACAGGTGCGGGTGCGGACACGCCACGGTCGTGGCCGGGGCTGCGGCCGTTGTCCGCACCCACATCGTGGGACGCCGTGGATGAGCTGGTGAGCGTAGCCGCAAGGAGTAGACGGTCTGCGCCTTCCACGCCGAGCGCGTCCGCGAGCAGATTCACCGTATCCACTCGGTGGTTGGTGGATCCGCCCTTCTCCAGCCGGCGAATGGTGCGCACGCTGACCCCGGACCGCTCGGCCACCTGCTCCTGCGTCAGGCCCGCTTTGTCGCGCAGCTTGCGTAGCAACGTGCCGAGGCCCTCTGTCATCCGGCATCTCTCCTGATCCACCAGTACGAACAGCTGGTGAGCCTACCCGTGGCCGCCGGTCACCAATGGCCGGGTGTCTGACCTGTACAAGAACCATGGCCGAGAACAACGTTGAGGTCCGTGCCCCTACGGACGTCACAGCAAGGAGGCGACGTGGCCAACCGCTTCTGGTGCGGAGAGTGCACTTTCAAGACGCCCTGGGTCGACCGTTCCGAGGGGGTGCGCCGGCAGATGGAGCACTACGGCCGCAAGCACCCCGGCATGCACCCCGTCGGCCAGGTCGAGACCCGAAGGCGCGGCCCTTCCACGCACAAGGTGTGCCTGCTGCTCACAGCGGGCGCCCTCATCCTGCTCACCGTGGTGACCACGTGTCGCCATTGATGGCTTGCGGTCCCCTGCCCATAGGCCGCCGTCGACGGCGGCCGGGCTGCGTCCCCTCCGGCTGGGGGCGTTGCTCCCTTTCTGGGTCCGCGCGAAGAAGGTGCTGACCCTCAAGAAGTGCTGACCCTCAAGTACCTCTCATCATCAGGAGGTTGGTTCATGTCACACCTGCCCGTTCCCCCGCGCCCTGGCGGTCGTTCCGGTCCCCCCGTTCGGCGGCGCCCTGGTACCGCTGCAGCGGCGGGAAGTCTCGGTATTGCGTACGGGCTCGTGGTGGGGTGCGCTGGAGTGTCTGGAATGGTGTGGGGGTTGAGCGCATTCGGCGAGGTGGGCTGGCTGGTCTTCCTCTGCGCCTTCGTCATCCCGTTCGGTGTTGCCCTGGTGCGCAACGGGGCCAAGGTGCTGTCGGGTGAGCCGGAGGCGGGCCCTCGGCTGAGCCAGCTGCTAATGGTGCCGGCCGGCCTGTCCGGCGTCGCGATCGGTTCCATGGTGGCCCAAGCGGACTTGGACACCAGCCAGGCGCAGAACCAACTGACCGGCTTCATCGCGGCCTTCGTACTCTCGGCCGCAGCGATCGTCCTGACCGAGGCACGCTCCACGAAGGCATACCTCGGGTTGCTCTAACACCCCCGCACAACCGGCGAGCACCCGCTCGCCCACCGCCTACGCCTCGCGCCCCTGGCCGGTGCGGTCTGCTGCCGGTGGGCGGGAACGGCGGCTTCCGTCGGTGCCTGCTGTCCGGAGGCCGCAGCGGCGGGCATCGTGGTGGAGCGGGAGCGGGCAGCCGTCGGGGACGCGCGGACCCGGGAGGCGGGCGCGGCCGGCGCCGAGGGCGGTGTCGTCAGGGAGTGCAGGGTCGCCTCCACGAGCCGCCCGCCCGTGGTGGAGGACGGGCCGTCCTGCCAAGTGGTATCGGCCCCCAGGCGAACCAGGTGCGCGGCACGGAGACCGGTGCCGCCCTGGTCGCGGCTCTGGTCCGAAGCCGACACCATGAACACGAAGACCCCGGTGGCCTACGGCCACCGGGGTCGTTTTCACAGCCCCACGTCGACAACCACCACGTCGCCGCCATGCACACCTTCAACGTCGCTCAACACTGGGTGGCCAGCCACCGTCCGACGTCTTCCCCGTGCCGGGTCACCCCGGGGGTGATGGCGGTCAGGCGGGCGCCTTCCTCCAGGAGCTGGGCGAGGTAGGCGTAGTGGCGTTGCCAGTCCACCGTCCACCCGTGGTCGTCGTCGCTCGGGTTCCAGTCCTCGTCGATCGCGGCGAGCGCGGCCGCCCGGCGCCCGGCACGCACCGGGTCCTTCCCGAGTCCGTCGGGCCGGCGGATGGTGGTGAGCCACTGCCCGACCGGGCGGTCGAGGGCGGTGGCGTGCCGGGGCGCGGCCAGCGTCCCGTGTTGCTCGTAGTAGGCGCGGGCAGCGGCGAGGTTCTGGTCGAAGCTGGCGTACGCGGTGTCCCACACGATCCCGAGCTACTGGCCCTTGCGTTGTTGACGACCAGCGAACACCACATCTCGGGCCGCCTGGGCGGTCCGGGGCCCCGGACCGGGACTTTAGTCGCGGTAGTTCGAGACGACGTTGGCGATGGCCAAAATGGCGCACACGCCGAGCACTCCGGCGCCCCCGAGGACGATCCACCCGAAGCGGTGATCTTCAGATGCTTGTTCGTCCGCGTCACGGCTTGTGATGTGCCCGTTGACGGTGGTCGAGCAGGTGCTACCCGACTGCATCGACTCGCCGCCGCATTCGCCTTCAGAGTTGATCTGGTTCAAGCCCCACAGGCCGATCAGGAACGTGAGGATCACCAGGAACCCCGCACACCCGAGATCCCCGCCCTTGCTCTCTTGCGCCATCACAGTCACCCCTCGATCTACGGATTTCTCTTCGGATTCGGGTCGCATCATCATGACGGCGGGCGACGTCCCGCCCTTCGGCTCTCTAGGAGGTCCTGTGCGGGGGTGTTCTCTCTGCCTGAAGCCATGACTTCCTGCCCTTCCATCTGTAGGTGTGGGGTTTCCGGTCACGAGGGTGGGCCGGGCCAGGGCGGCAGTACAGGTCGCGCAGCCGGTCATTTGTGACCGGCGGCCACGGGACGTTCGGCTGGCCGGGTCCTGCGGGGTCTGCTGCCGGCCCAGCCGCGCCGGCACGGCCCGCCAGCTCTTCAGAGGCGCCTGCACGCCGTTCCCAACGGCCATGGCTCCGGCTGGTCGAAGGTGACCTCCTCACCGTTCCCGCGGTCGCCGTGCAACGCTGCGGCGGGGGCTTTGCCGTAGATCGCGCTGAGCAGCCCGAGCGAGGGCCGGCCGTCGGCGAGGGCGAGGGCCTGGTCCGCGAGGACGCCCGGCGATACCGAGGCAGGCCCCCCTCGTATCCCAGGCTGCTCGCGGTCCGCATGGACCAGATCCACGAACCCGGGCGGCACCGGTCTCCTCGCCGCGCACCTGGCCCGCGTCGGCGACAACACCACCCTGGAAGGACGGCCGAGGGCGGTATCGGGGTGGCAGGCGGGACAGGCGGTCACGCCCTCGGCCAGGAGCCGGCGGACCTGTTCAGGGGCTGCGGGGACGCAGCGCTTGCCGCTGTCCCCGCAGGCCCGGGTGTGGACGCGGCCGGGAGCTGACCGACGCCGATCCCGCGCCTGACCAGCCACGTGGGTGGATCGGGGGCCGGCTACTGTCGGATGGCGGCGGCCTCGCGCTCCTCAGCGGCGGCAAGTGCCTGCTCCGTGCGGCTGAGTTCGCCGCGCAGGTAGGTGACCAAGTCCGCAGCCGGGGCAGGTCGGGCGGCAGGACCGACACGCTCGGCCCCGTACTGCGCCCTCACCGGACCAGGACGGCAACGGCCGGGGCACCCACCTGGCCGGGATCGCGGCCGGCAGCCATTTCGGCGTCGCGAAGAAGGCACACGTGATCGCGGTGAAGGTCGCTCACGACCACACCGGCTTCAGCCCCAAAGACCTGATCAAAGGCCTGGAGTTCACAGCCCGGCAGGCAAAGGAGACCGGCCGCCCCTCGGTTGCCCTGATCGGTGCGTGCGGGCCGAAGAACGACGACGTCGACGCCGCGGTCACCTCGGCCATCAGGGCCGGGGTCTTCACCGTCGTCTCGGCTGGCGACCACAGCCAGGCCGCCAGCGCATACTCGCCAGCTCGGGCCTCCGGCGCCTTCACGGTCGCGGCCACCAACCTCAAGGACGAGTGCACCAAATTCTCGAACTTCGGCCCAGCCGTCGACATCTACGCCCCCGGGGAGGGCATCATCTCCACCTCCATCGGCAGCAGCCCTACCAGCACCTTGTCCGGAACCGCGCAGGCAGCGGCCCACGTCGCCGGCCTGGCCGCCTACTTCCTGACCACACACGCCGAGAGCGGCGCAACCCCTGCCACCATCGGCGACACCATCATCAAACTCGCCAACCACCGAGTACTGCACAACGTCCCCGACCACACGGTCAACCTCCTGGCCAGCAACAACACCGGCCTGTAGCGAGCAGCCAGGAGCAGCTCGCCGCCCTCGGGGTCCAATGGGCCAGCTGAGCTAGATGTACGCCGGGACTTGTGGCGGGACCGGACGGGCGGGCACAGTGCCAGCGCGTTCGGCCGCTGCACGGCTGTGGCGCAGGTTCGCGCAGCGCAGGCCGCCGCCAGGGTGCCACTCCATCACCGGGTCGGCTGCGTCCCCGTGTTCGGCGCACCAGGACACCGGGACCAGGCCCCCGCAGTCGTACCGGCGGCACGCGCACCCCTCCCCCGAGCCGGCATACGGGACTCCGTGGCGGACTACCCCGCCCGCCCTCCCCTCCGCGGCTGTGCCCCGCAGGCGGGCCGGCCACGCAAGCGTCACCCGCAGGCCGCCCGACCCCCGAACGGAACCGCTCGATCACCCTTACCTCCCCCAGCACCGCCAACGGCGCCGTACCCGGCGCAGTCAGCCGGCCCACCGACGCCCCGAACTCCCCCGCCGCCAGGTCGGCCAGCTCGTCGGCGTCCGCATCGGTCGACCAGCCGGACAGCTCGTCTTCCCCCTCGGCGTCGTCGGCGAGGACCAGGTGCGGGCCGTCGAGGCGGAACCGTGCCGTACGGCGGCTGGCACCGACCACGGCCAGCGAGGCCGCCAGCAAGGGGCGGCCCTGGCGACGACGGCGGTCACGGCCGTCGCGGCGGCGGTGACCGGCATCCTGCCCGGCACCGCCATGGCGCCGAGCACCACCACCTCCACCCCGCCGCCCGCCTGCCCGGCCTCCGCCGTCCAGGGCAGCGCCTGGCAGGCCGCCCACCCGCCCGTCGGGACCGGGACCGGGGCGGCGGTCGTGCAGTTCACCAACGTCTCCCAGAAGACGTGCGTCCTGAAGGGCTTTCCGACGGTCGCGGGCGCCGGCAACACCCCGCTCAAGGTCACCCCCACCGGCAGGGCGGCCGCCGTGACGGTCCGGCCGCAGGGCAAGGCATGGGTGAAGCTGACCTTCGTCCAGGTCCAGGGGGAGGGCGACGGCTGCTGCGTCTCGGGCAATACCCCGGCGGCGTATCCGACGATGGTCATCGGGCTGTCGAACTCCGGGAAGCACCAGGTCGCCCTGAAGGACGGGTGGTGGGCCCAGTGCGACAACAAGGTGACCGCCACCCCGGTCTAGGCGGTCGAGCCTTCCTGACCCTCGTCCTCACAAAGCGAGCAGCCTGCATGACGATCGCAAGGCTCTGACCTACACGTCTACGAGGAACTGCACATGAGGGCAGGTCAGCGACTCGGCGCACCTTCGGTGCACTGAGTCGCTGACCTGCGGTGATCAAACTCCGATGACACAAACTCGCGTCCGTCAAAGTCCGATGGCAAACGGTCAAGATCCAGCGGCACGGAACAGCCGCAGGCTCTGCCGTAGGCCCCGCAACAGCTCACAACACCCTCACAGCAGCACGCTTCACCAGGGAAAACAGGCCGACAACCACACAGGCCCACAGGGCGCAGACCGGCTGTGCTGCACTCCCCGGTAACGGGCCGCCCCGAACGACGCGCCCGGTAGCCAGACGCTGCTGCCGCTCGTTCACCGCGGACCGGCATACGCCGTCCCGGCGCGCGGGCCGCCCCGACGACGGGGCCGGCACCCAGGCGGAGCCGCCGCTTACTCACCGCGGGCCACCGCCCCGGCGCCCCGGACCACGCGACCGCCCACCACAGGCGGCGCACCCAGCACCCGCACCGCACCTCCCGCCGGGCGGACCGCAGCGCGGGGAGGGCCAGCCAGCCACACCCACTCCCCCAGCCCGAGCTCCGGCCCTTAGCTGGGATCCGCCCCAGGAGCACTGGTCATGGACGGCTCAGGTCCCCTCGCTGCCGTCTCCGAGGCCGATTCGCCGGAAGGCGGCGGGTCCGAGGTATGGAGCACGGACATCTGACGGGCGATCCGGGGCAGGGTCGAGCCCGATCACTGCACCTGCGGCGGCAGGGTGTAGGTGACGGGCCTTGACTCCAGGCGCCGGATCACGCGTCCGCTCGCCGCCAGCCGGTTGCAGGTCTTTCGAACCGTCTCGCTTGCCGCGTGACCCGCCTTCCCCCGCATGGGGCGCCCGAGGGACTCGGCGATCTCGTCGACCGTCAACGCCTTGTCCGCACTCCGAAGGACCCATTCGATCGCCAGCATCAGAGCACCGTGCCGGGTCTGCCCGCCGGCGAGGATGCGTGCATGTGCCTGCAGCGCCATCGCCGAGTGGAACATGTACTTCCAGGAGCCTTCGGCCGAGGCCCCACCGGTCGAGCAGCTCCTAGGGTGGGCGCGGCCGAAGTGGGTCACCGCCCCCTTGAACGATGGCGTTGAGGTGTTCGCTCTGCCGAAGCGACTGACCCGAGCACTGTCCAGCGCGAGCTCCGCCGAACTCGAAGAACTCGCAGGCTGCTGGACCACGCGCCTCCGATCCGAGGACGGAGACGACATGACCGACGATGACCTGCTGACAGTCCTGCAAGGCGTTGCCCGCCTCGCAGCGTCTGGTGAGTACGGGCGGCGGCCTCTACAGCTGGAGCTTCTGACCGTCCCTCCGACTTCTGAGCGGCGCGGCGGACGGCGTCGGAGATGGTCAGCATCAGCTGGAAGGCCGCCGCGGCGGTCTGCGCCGCTTCGGCCGTGGCTTCGGCGAACGTGCCTGCGGCGGCGGGGTCGGGTACGGGAGTGGTCACGATCGGATCCTCGGGGCGGGTCAGCGGAACTTGCCCGTGCCCGGCTTCGGCGGGCCCGGTGGCCGGGGCGGCACACCGGTAACGGCGCCGGGCGCGGCCGGCCACGGCCCCCGCCGCTGGTGACGTCCTTGCAGCACGGGCCGGGCCCGGGGATAGAGCCGTGACACCGTCGCGCTGCGGCCACTAAGTCGCGCCGGTGTGCCACGGGTTCTGGATGGGGCGGGTGCCGCGTACGGTCGGGTGGCGGGCTGTGGCTTGCCGTCCGGGACGGGTGGCCCGCCCCGTTGGAGACCGGTCTTGTCCTTCGATGCCACCGGAGCAGGAGAGCCCTGATGCGCCTTTACGCCCAGACCAGAGCCCGTCGCTTTCGGCAGATCCTCGCCGATCTCATCGCTGTGGTCCTGTTGGCGGCCGCGGTGAGGCTCGCGTTGGCCGTCCACGATGGGATCACGCGGCTGGCCGAGCCGGGGCGGCAGGTGGAGGACGCGGGCGGCAGGCTGGCTTCCGGCCTCGGCAACGCAGGGGATGCGGCCTCGAACGTTCCACTGGTCGGGGGCCTCCTCAGAAAGCCGCTCCAGTCCGCAGCCGAGGCCAGCAACGGGCTCTCCGATGCCGGGCAGTCCATTCAGGACGCCGTAGGACGGATCGCCAACCTCACCGCACTCGCCCTGATCGTCACCTCGGTCCTGTTCGTGCTGGTGACCTGGCTGCCACCACGGGTGCGGTGGATCCGGCGCTGCGCCCACCTCCAGGACCTGCTCGACAGTCCCGGCGGTGCCGACCTGCTCGCCCTCCGTGCTCTGACCGGGCCGGTGAAGGCCCTCACCGCGGTCCCCCTCCCGCCGGGGGGTCTCGCCGATGCCTGGCGCCGGGGGGACGAGCAGGTCATCGACGACCTGTCCCGGGTGGCGCTCAAGCAGGCCGGACTGCGCCCCTGAACACCGGCTCCCCACCACGCCGCGTCCGTACCCACCACCGCTGCCGAAGCCCTCCATCGACGCCGAGTTCTACGAGCTGGAGGCCGGCCGCCACGTCCTGCCGGACCGGGTCTGGTGCGGGGACCACCTGGTCACCGAGCGCCGGGAGGTCCTGCGGCAGTTCGCCAACGGGATCGACGCACACAAACGGCGCGCACACCGGGCCTTCCTCGCCTCCGTACGCGTCCTCGGCGAAGGCGTCGACATCACCGGCGAGCGCGGGGTGGAGGCGATCTCTTAGCCGACACCCGCGACTATCAGGTGGAGATCGTCCAGAACGTCGGGCGTGCGTTCCGGCACAACAAGGACGGGTCCACGAAGATCGCCAGGATCATCGTGCCGGTCGTCCTGGAGCCCGGCGAGGACCCGACCGACATGGTCGCCTCCGCCAGCTACAGGCCGCTCGTAGTTGTCCTTCAGGGCTTGCGCTCGCACGATGAGCTCCTGGTCGAGCAGCTCGCCTCCCGCGCCCTCATCAGCGGCAAGCGCAAGACCCACGTCCGGCGCGACGGGGACGGGCGGATCGTCGGCGCCGGGGATGGCGTGTCGGCCGCCCGGCGGACGTCAGGCGGTCGTGACGGTGCAGGTGTAGCCGGCGGGGCCTGAGCCCGTGTAGGCGACGACTTCGAGGTAGTAGGTGCCGGTGGTCGTGGCGGCATGGGTGAGGGCCTCGTCGGTGCCTGCGCCGTCGTTGACGGACCGTACGAGGCTGCCGCCGGCCGCGGCGAGCAGGTAGACGTCGGCGTCGTAGTCGTCGGGTACGTCGCACTGGACGTCTGCGCGCCGGCCCGTTGTGAGGTGGATCGCGAAGTAGTCGCGGTCGCCGCTGGTGGCCAGGCTGCCGGTGAGCGCGGCGGGTGTGGTCAGGGTGGTTGCGTCGTCGGCTCCGTCGCGGGTGTCGTTGGGTTCGGTCTCGGCCAGGGCGTGGGAGGCCGTGCAGTTGGTCTGCGGGGTTCCGTCGTAGAGGTTGGGGTCGGGGGCTCCGGCGATGACGCTGCGCAGGTAGTAGCCGCAGGTCGGGCGGTGGGCGAAGTCGAAGGTGGTGCCGGGGGCGAGCTTCCAGATCTTGTAGTCGGTGTAGGTCAGAGGCTTGCGGGCTGCTACCTGTTCGCCCTGGTGGTCGCCGAGGACGACGTAGCTGTTCTTGCCGTAGGCGGTGGCGAGCCCGTTCTTGTCGATGTGGAGTGAACCCCCGCCCTCCTCGACGCCGACACCCCAGGCGGAGCCCGCTGAGGTCAGGCCGTCCTTGATGGAGCGGGCGACGAAGGCCATGAGGCGGCCCATCCTGCCGCGGGCGACGAAGTGGGAGTCGTTGACGACGTTGTCGTAGTGGTTCCAGGTGAACAGGCCGGTGGTGAAGCCGATGGAACGGTCATACGGGTCGGCGAGGGCTTCGGTGCTGGTGACGCTGCCGTTGCAGGCGTCGTAGACGATCGGACTGTTGACGTGGTGGCCGGCGCTGCCGCCGCCCGATCCTCCTCCTTTGGCCACGACCGATTCGACCGACGCTTCGAGGGGGGTTCCCTTCCAGGCGGTGTAGCGGCATTGGTCGCCCCCGGCGAAGTACACGAACTCGGCGTTGCGTACGTCTGCGTTGACCTGGGCGTTGCTCGCGTCCGAGGTGGCGGTCAGCGTCCAGGTGGTGCAGGAGTTGACGCCGGGCAGGGTCATGACGGTGTCGCATTCGGGCGTCTTGCTGCCGCTGGTGGGGGCCGATCCGGCCAGGACGACCACGTCCAGGGTGCCGGTGGCCCCGCGGATGTCGTCGATCGCGCGGCTCATGGATCCGGGCACGATCGCGCCGGCGCCGTTCATGGTGTAGGCGGGGCCTTGCCAGGAAGGGCGGGAGACGTCTGTCGCGCTGCCCAGGCGGACGCGGGACGCGGCGGCGTGTGCGGGTGCGGCGGCGATGAGGAGGCCGGGCAGCACCAGCAGGGCTGCCGCGGCCGCGGCGAGTCGGGGTCGGCGGGTGGTTCGTTGCATGGCGGTGCCCTCGATCGGTGGATGGGATGGAGACGCGCGTTGCAACGCGTCTGAGGTAGTAGCGGAAGATACAAGTCAGCCTGGGCCGTGAACAGATGTAACGCCAAGATCGGTTACTGGAGAGCGCATGAGGCCGTAAATCGTGCTGTCTCGGGATGAATGGTCGATCCCACGCCTGAAGCCAGGCCCTTGTCCAGACGTAATGTGCGATACATCTAGCCATTTCTCGGGTTCATCTGTAACTTCCGGTGTGGCTTGCCGACGGCAGCCGCCTCCGGTGTCCTCCCTCCCCTTGTGAACGAGGTCTGAGAGTCATGCACGCAAGTACACCCGTCGTCCGCTCCCTGACTGCGGCGCTCACCGCGCTCACCGCGACCGCTGCCCTGTCGGCATGCGGCAACAGCGAACCCGAAACCGCAGCGCCCGCCCCCTCCGGCGCCGACGTGGCGGGGGGTGCGGGTCCAGCCCGACCAGGACCTGCACGACGCCCTGCCCGAAGCGATCAAGAAGTCCGGCACCGTACGGGTGGCGACCGACGTCCCCTACGCGCCGTTCGAGATGTTCGTCAAAGAGGGGCAGAGCGAGCTGACCGGCCTGGACTACGACCTCGGCCAGGCGCTGGGCGCCAAGCTCGGGGTGAAGTTCGCCTTCACGCCCCAGAAGTTCGACGGCATCATCCCGGCGCTCCAGGCCGGCAAGTACGACGTGGCGATCTCCGCCATCACCGACACCAAGGAACGCCAGCAGGTCGTCGACTTCGTCGACTACTCCCAGTCCGGCTCGGGCCTGCTGGTCGCCGACGGCAATCCGGCCGGGATCACCACCCTGGACGACCTGTGCGGGCACCCCGCCGGTGTCCAGGCCGCCACCAACCAGGCCGACCTCCTCAAGGCCCACCAGTCCCGCTGCGCCGAGCTGGGCAGGCAGCCGATCGACATCCAGACCTTCCCCAAGGACTCCGACGCCCAGCTCGCCCTGCGCGCGGGCAAGGTCGTCGCCGATGTCCTGACAAAGCCGGCCGCCGGGTGGACCGCCAAGACCGCCGAGAACGGCGGCGCCTTCGACTCCGTGGAGGACCCCGCCGCCCAGGGCGGGTACAAGGCCTCTCCCAACGGCGTCGCGGTGTCCAAGAAGCAGCCGCAGCTGACCGAGGCGATCCACAAGGCACTGCGGCAACTCGTCGCCGACGGCACCCTGACAAAGATCTGCGACAAGTACGGCGTCGCGTCGATCGCGGTCAAGGAAGCCACGAAGAACGCGGGCGCCCAGTGACCGACACCACCACGGCAACCGGCACACCCCACACGATGACCGCCGCATTCCAGGACGAGGCGCTCGACGTGGTGCCGGTCCGCCACTACGGGCGCTGGGTCGCGGCGGTCGCGGCCGTGGCCGCGCTGGTCGGCCTCGCCGGGTCGCTCGCCAAGAACGACAACCTCCACTGGGACGTCGTCGGCGACTACCTCTGGGCCGGTCTGATCTTCGACGGGATGGCCACCACCTTGTGGCTGACCGCCGCCGCCATGGCCCTGGGCCTGAGCCTGGGCACGGTCGTCGCGGTCATGCGCCTGTCCTCCAGCCCCGTGCTGTACGGCCTGTCGTCCCTGTTCGTATGGGCCTTCCGCGGCACACCGCTGCTCGTGCAGATCATCTTCTGGGGGTACGCCGCAGCCCTGTACTCCCAGATCAAGATCGGCATCCCGTTCACGAGTATCACGTTCGTCTCCTGGGACACCAACACCGTCCTGACTCCCGCGGTCGCCGCCCTCCTGGCGCTCGGCCTGAACGAGGCCGCCTACGCCTCCGAGATCGTCCGCGCGGGCATCCAGTCCGTCGACCCCGGGCAGGCCGAGGCAGCGCACTCGCTGGGCATGCGCCCGGCCCTGACCATGCGGCGGATCGTCCTGCCGCAGGCCATGAGGGTCATCATCCCGCCCATGGGCAACGAGACCATCAACATGCTCAAGATGACCGCTCTGGTCTCGGTGATCGCCGCCCACGACCTGATGTCGAACATCCAGGAGGTGTATGCCCAGAACTACCAGGTCATCCCCCTGCTGGTCGTCGCCAGCTGCTGGTACCTGGCGCTCGTCTCCCTGCTGAGCATCCCGCAGGCCTGGCTGGAGCGCCGCTACGGACGCGGCGCGGCCCGCGGCCACAGCACCCCGACGTTGCGGCGGCTGCTCGGCGGCGCAGACACCCTCTGGGCCCGCCGTACGAGGAAGGAGGCCGGGCGATGAGCGAGCCCATGGTCCGGGCGCGTGGCGTCCACAAGAACTACGGCAGCCTCCAGGTGTTGCGGGGCATCGACCTGACGGTCGGGCGCGGTCAGGTCTGCTGCCTGCTGGGGCCCTCGGGCTCGGGCAAGTCGACCTTCCTGCGGTGCATCAACCACCTCGAGACCGTGGACGGCGGCACGCTGACCGTCGACGGCGACCTCGTGGGCTACCGCCGCCACGGTGGCAAGCTGCACGAACTGCGCGAGCGGGAGGTCGCCGAACGCCGCCGCGACATCGGCATGGTCTTCCAGCGTTTCAACCTCTTCCCCCACATGACCGCTCTGGAGAACATCTGCGAGGCGCCCGTGAAAGTCGCGGGCGTCTCGAAGCCCGACGCCGAGGCCGAGGCGCACCGGCTCCTGGAGCAGGTCGGGCTCGCGGACCGGGCCGGCCACTACCCCGCCCAACTGTCCGGCGGGCAGCAGCAGCGCGTGGCCATCGCCCGCGCGCTGGCGATGAAGCCGAAGCTGATGCTCTTCGACGAGCCGACCTCGGCCCTCGACCCGGAGCTGGTGGGTGACGTGTTGGACGTGATGCGGCGCCTCGCCGCCGACGGGATGACCATGGTCGTGGTCACCCACGAGATCGGCTTCGCCCGGGAAGTCGCCGACACGGCCGTCTTCATGGACGAAGGCGTCGTCGTCGAAGCGGGCGACCCGCGCGAGGTCCTGACCGACCCGGCGCAGGAGCGGACCCGCGCGTTCCTGTCCAAGGTCCTGTGACCGCCCCGGTCAGCCCGCGGCCGTCCACCCGGACACTGCGGGCCCGCGCCGCCGCCCGGCACGGCGAGTACCTGGCCGACCTCGCCGCCCTGGTGGCCATCGACTCCGGCTCCTACAGCCCCGACGGGATCAACCGCGTCGCCGCCTGGTTCGCGGACCGGCTGGAGCGCTACGGCGCCACCACACACACCGTGCCCGCCGGACGCCACCGTGGGCGGGCCCTGGGCAGCGCGCTCGTCGCCCGGAAGAAGGGTGCCAGGAGGGCAGCGGACGGAGGGCGGCGCATTCTCCTCGCCGGCCACATGGACACCGTCTTCGACGACGGCACCGCGGCCGACCGCCCCTTCTCCCTGACCGGGTCCCTGGCCCACGGGCCGGGTGTCAGCGACGACAAGGGCGGTCTCCTGGCCGGACTGAGCGCGCTGGAGATCCTCGCCGAGGAGGGATTCGACGACTACGACGAGATCGTCTTCCTCGCCACGCCCGACGAGGAGATCGGCTCCCCCGGCAGCGCCCCCCTCACACGGACCCTCGCCGCCGAGGCCGACTTCGCGCTGGCCCTGGAATGCGCCCGCGAGAACGGCGATGTGGTCATCGCCCGAAAGGGAGTGGCCGAGTACCTCGTCACCGTCACGGGCAAGGCGGCGCACGCGGGCATAGAGCCCGAGCGCGGCGCCCACGCCGCCCTCGCGGCGGCCCACCTGACCATCGCCCTGCAGTCCCTCAACGAGCAGGAGGACGACGCGACGATCAACGTCGGGGTCGTCCGCTCCGGCAGCCGGCCCAACATCGTCCCCGAGCGGGCCGAACTCCACGTCGAGGTGCGGGCGACCACCACCGCCTGCCTGGACCGCATCGACCGCGCCATCGAGGCGGCCGCGGCGCGCCTGCCCGTACTCGGCACGACCGCCGCGGTGCGGCAGCTGGACCTGTGCCCGCCGATGGAGGCGACAGCCGGCAACCGCCGCATGCTGGCCGTCGCCCACAGCGCCGGCCGCGAACTGGGACTCGTGTTCGGGGCGGCGAGCACCGGAGGCGTCGGCGACGCCAACACCATCGCCGCCACCGGCACACCGGTCCTGGACGGCCTCGGCCCGGTCGGCGGCGCCGACCACACCCCCCAGGAATGGCTCGACACCACCACCATCACCGACCGCATCACCCTCCTGACCCTGCTGATCGCCCGCCTGTGCCACACCACCGCCACCTGAACGGAGCCCACATGCCCGGCACCCGCTCACGACGCAGCCTCCTGGCCGCCACCGCAACCATGCTGCTGGCCGCCCTCACCGTCCCCGCCGCCCACGCCTCCCCCGCGCACAGCCCGACCCGCGGCGGCTCGCTGGTCCTGGTCGGCGGCGGCCTCAAGGAGGACAACAAGGCCGTCTACCGCGAGATCATCAACCGCGCCGGCGGCCCCACCGCCCGCATGGGCGTCCTGACCGCCGCCTCCATCCCCGCCAGCCAGGACCCGAACGCCGACGACCCCGCGCAGTGCGGCAACTCGGCCTGCAACGGCGCCTACTACGCCTCCCTGTTCAAGCAGCACGGAGCCGCCGACGCACAGTGGATACCCGTCGACCTCGACCACATCGCCAACGCGGACTCCGACGCGGTCGTCGCCCAGGTCAACTCCATGACCGGCTTCTTCTTCGGCGGCGGCGACCAGTACCGCTACATCACCACCCTCCTCCACGGCGACGCGCACACCGACAGCAAGGTCCTGGCCGCGATCCGCGCCAAGCTCGCCGCCGGCGCCGTCGTCGCCGGCTCCTCCGCAGGCGCGCAGATCATGGCCGGGGCCGACATGGTCACCGGAGGCGACTCCTACCAGGCGCTGCGCGACGGCGGCAGCCCCGGCTACTTCGAGGACCCGACCCGCCTGGGCTACCTGCCGGCAGGCGGTTTCGGGTTCCTCCGCTCCGGCCTCCTCGACACCCACACCGGCGCCGCCGGCCGCGAAGGACGCGCGCTGCGCCTGGCCGCCGACACCGGCCGCACACGCGTCTACGGCCTCGACGAGAACACCGCCCTCGTCATCGACAACCCCGGCACACCCGCCGAGACCGCGACCGTCAAGGGCACCCGCGGCGTGACCGTCCTCGACCTGCGCCAGGCCCGCGCCCACACCACGACCGCCGGCTGGTCGTTGGACGGAGCCCGCTACACCTACCTCACCGACGGTGACCGCTACCTGCCCCGGACCTGGCAGGCCCTTCCCGCACCCGGCAAGCACCCCCTCGCCCCGACGGGCGACACCCCGGTTCCCGCGAACACCGACGCCTTCCACTCCCCGGCCAACACCAGCGGGCGGCCCTACTCCCTCCTGGGCACCGCTCGTTCCCTCGCGGCCAGCCGCACCCAGCGCACCGCGACGGCTTCCACCTTCGAGACCAGTCCGCGCTACACCGTGACGCTCACCCGCACACACCCCGCCACCGCATGGGCCGCCGACTCCTCGGACCCGACGACACTGACCTCGCTCGCCCTCACCATCACCCCGAACTGACCCCGGCACAACGGCAAGCCCGCACATCCGTGTTCGCCGCGCCGGCACTAGGCTCGGCGAACACGGCACGACCTCCCCGGAAGGAAACCACCCGACGATGACCGGCACCATCGCCGACAGCATTCGCGCCAACCTCGGCGCGCTCAGCCCCGCTGAACGCAAGGTCGCCCGAACACTGCTGGCCGGATACCCGTCCGCGGTCTTCGAAACCGTCGCCGTCATCGCCGAACGAGCCTCGGTCTCCACCCCCACCGTCCTGCGCTTCGCCGCGCGGATGGGCTACCACGGCTTCCCCGACCTCCAGGCGGCGGTCCGCAGCGAACTCGACGTCCGCAACGCCTCCCCCGTCGCCCTCTACGAGGCCGCGGGCCTGGGGCACTCCGAGGAGACCACCAGCACTGCGGGGCTCCTCGAACACGGCAACGCCACCTTCGCCCCCGCGCTCGCCCAGACGCTCGCCGAAATCCCCCCGCACGACTTCCAACGGGCGGTCGAACTCCTCGCCGACCGCAAGCGCCACATCATCCTCGCCGGAGGCCGCTTCACCCACCTCCTGGCCCAGTACCTCGGCCTCCACCTGATGCAGCTGCGCGAAGACGTCCGCTTCCTGCCCGACCGGCCCGTCGAACGCACCGCGGCGCTGGCCCAGCTCACCCGCCGGGACGTCGTCGTGCTCTTCGACTACCGGCGCTACGAGGACGACAAGACCGCCATCGCCCAGCTCACCCGCGAGGCCACCGGCAAGACCATCGTGTTCACCGACCCCTGGCTCTCCCCCGCCACCGCCCACGCGGACGTGGTCCTGCCCAGCCAGGTGGGTACCACCGCCCCCTACGACAGCCTCGTTCCCACCCTGGCCGTCATCGAGGTCCTCATCGCCGGCGTCATCAACACCCTCGGCCCCCAAGCACACCAGCAGCTCCGCCACAACGAGGAAGTCGCCCACCGCATAGGGATGGTCTAGATGTATTGATCACGAGCGTCGTTGACACTCGGCAGGTCTTGAACATGGAGAAGACCTCCGGTGTGGTGGGAGCTGTCTAGGAACTCACCGCACGGAGGTCTTCGTGTCCCACCGTAATGCCCGCCTGACCGTCTTCGGTAGGCGGTTGCTGGTCGCACGCGTCGTATCGGGTCGTCCGGTGGCTCACGTGGCTGCCGAGATGGGCGTCTCACGGGCCACGGCCCACAAGTGGGTCCGGCGGTGGCGGCCCGAGGGCGAGGCCGGTCTGGCCGACCCGTCCAGCCGCGCGCACTCGGTGCCGCACCGCACCGCTGCCGAGATCGAGGCCCGGGTGTGTGAACTGCGACGGACACGCAGGCTCGGCCCTGCCCGTATCGGTCCGATCACGGGCCTGCCCGCCTCGACCGTGCACCGCATCCTGACCCGGCACGGCCTGGGCCGCCTGGCCTGGATGGACCGGCCGACCGGCACCGTGATCCGCCGCTACGAACGCGACCGGCCAGGCGAGCTGATCCACGTCGACGTGAAGAGGTCGGCTCCGGATCCCGGTCGGCGGCCTGGCGGACCCGGTCCCGCAGCCGGTCGTGGAACTCGGCGACCAGGCCGGTGTCGCGCCACCGTCGGAAGAAGGCGTAGACACGATCCCACTCGGGGAAGTCCGCCGGCATCGCCCGCCAGGTGATACCGCCCGCGACCAAGTAGCGCACTGCGTCGACCATCTGACGCTGGCAGTAGCCCTCCGGCCGCCCGCCCCGGCCTTCCAGCCAGGCGGGGACGGGCATCGCGTCGCGCACGACGGCCCACTCCGCATCGCTTATGTCGGACGGATACCTCGGTCGCCTGTGCGGTCGGTCGCCGGCATTCCCGAACTGATGAGCGAGGCAATCACACTCGGTTGAAGCCGAGTTGGCGCCAGCCGGTGCGAGGCCACAGGACAGCGACAACAGGGCCTCCTGATGTGCTCAAGGTCTCGACAGCCCCGAGCTGCATCAGAGGCCCTGTTTTCATGCACGGACAGACCGGAGATCGCCCGACCGAGCCGCCGCACTCGAACCCATGTTCACCGAGATCGTTACGGCAACTGCTTGTAAACGGCCGCACATCCTTGGGCCGGTGGGCCGTTCGCCTATCAATCAGAAGGGAGGTTCGAGATCGCCGCGGCCATCGCTGTGTGGCCCGCAGTCCCAGGGCTCCTCCTGAAAAGGTTCAATTTCAGAGACGTCGTGGCCCCATGCTTCGAGGGCCTTCCAGGCGATTCGCCGGTTAGGGGCGTCGCTGCTGGTGTCCAGGATGCGGCACGCGTGCACGGCGAGGTGATCGCGGTGCTGGGCCAGCGCGGGGTGCTCGGCGAGGATGAGCGCGGCGAGGCAGGCGGCTTCGAGCACGTCCTCGTGACTGTCTTGCAGGAAGGGCGCGACGGCTCGGTATAGCATCGGGCGCAGGTCCCGGAAGCCGGCCACGAGGGTGCCGGGGGTGAGGAATCCAGGGAAGTACTGCCCAACGCGGTCTACGAAGTCGTCGGAGGCGTCGTAAGCCGTGGAAGCCAACCAGTTCAACAATGTCGCGCGGATGGGGACGCTGCGATACGGCCGGAGGGTCATGGCCGCCGGGTGGGTGAGGATGCCAGCGACATACATGGCAACGGGGGCGGTGGCTTCGTAGATGGTGTTCTGGTGGCCGACCAACTCACTCAGTTCCGACAAAGCGGTGACCTGCACCTTGGGATCAGGCTCCAGCAGCCGTGCCAGGACTCTGGGCAGGCACTCACCGTTCCCAAAAGCTGTCTGGAGCGAACGCCAATCAGTCTCCGCTAGGACTACCTGGTAGGGCGGCAAGTCAGGCTCGCGGGGCGCCCCGACCGTGAGGCTGCTGTGATTCACAGGCCAAAGCTAGACCAGACTTCTGACACGATTCACGTCCGGGCCAGTTGGAAGCCGCTGCCCTTCCGAGAGTGACGGGTGCGTTTGCGCTGGTCAGGCATGGGGACGACGCTTCGATGGCGAGACGAGGTGTTGTGTCGTCTCGGCAGTGGAGGTGCCGGGATGCCGTCGGTAGGGCCTCCCGGTGTGCTCAAGGTCTCGACAACCCCGAGCTGCATCAGAGGCCCTGTTTTCATGCACGGACAGACCGAAGATCGCCCGACCGAGCCGCCGCACTCGAACCCATGCTCACCAAAATCGGTACGACAACGGCTTCTTACGGTGTGAAGTGGGTTCTGGCACAACTTCCGTGAAGCCGTGGGCCGTCCCTGCCGTCCCCACCAGACCCCGAACTGGTGGGCGAGTGCCATCCCCCGTCTGACAGGGTCGGTCGCATGGATTGCATTTTCTGCGGACTCATCAGTGAAGGCACCGCGAGTTGGGTGGATCGCGGTCCGGTGGCCTGTGCTTTCACTCCACTCAACCCGCTGGCGCCGGGCCACACGCTGGTGGTTCCGACGCTGCATTACGCGGATGTGTTCGAGACCCCGCCCGAGGTACTCGCCGTGACGACGGCGCTGGTTCAGCGCGTGGCCGAGGCTGCGCGGACCGCTTTGGGCGCCTCGGGCGTGAACATCCTCAGTGCCAGCGGCCCGGGATCGGAGCAGTCGGTGCCCCACCTGCACTTCCACGTCGTTCCGCGGTGGGTGGACGACGGAATCTCGACCTGGCCAACCGGACAGTCCGCACACCGCGTTACCGGCGATCCGGGGGCGCGGCTCGCCGACGCCCTGGCCTCTGGCCGACACCACAGAAGTTGAGCCAGAACCGTGAAGTGGCCCCAGACATTCGGTCTGGGCTGGCCCCACGTCTGTGGTTGAAACGACGCGTGCTCCGGCCGGAAGTGGCTCCGGGTTCCGGTCTGAGCAGGGCCAGCCATGGTAGTCGTGCGGCTTTCGAGGTGGGCGGATGGGTCATGAGCGAGAATGCTGCGCATGACGACTTGAAGAGCACCGGCAAGGCGGTGGCACTGGGTCAAGGTGGCGACCTGGGACACGGTCGGGGACGGCGATCGCCGAATCTGTGCTGCCTGCGGGACAACGGTCCGCTCTTACTGGTTCCGTCTCTACCCGCCTGAGTCCTCCATGTTTGAGCGGTGCGTCGGCTTGGCATGGTGCTCCGGGTGCCGGATTTACTCCAGTGCGCTGGGCCACGTTTTCCCGAACACGTGTCCTCGTCGACGCAGTGGGGTCCCTGCCTGAGGACGAGTCTGTTCGATTGCGCCGCAGCGAAGCGAAGCTGGTCGACTGTCTCGATCGCCAAGGTCGCCGACAGCCGTGATTCACACCCAGAGAGTGAGCCGTCATCTGTGAGGGCTACTTCTTCGCCTGCTGCTTGGCCTTGGTCTGGGCAAGTGCGGCCCCCGCGTCTTCACCCGTAGGAGCCAACGTGGCAGCGGCGGCGGGGCATCCCGTATCCCGGCCGTGTGGGCGCCCACTGGATCGGGAGCGAGGCCGTCAGCGCCATGGCCCTGATCGAAAGCCTGCCCGGCGGCGAGCAGCACCGCTGCGGCTTCTCACCGGGCTGGAGTGTCCGGGCGTACGCGGACACTCTCGACCTGGTGCTGTTCGAGGCGGCCTTCTGCTTCAGCTGCCATGAGGTCCGCATGCATGGAACCGCCGTACCCCCCGCACTGGCCACGCAGTTCTTCGACGCGGGCGCCCCGCAGGCGCGCGCCCTCCTGGCGCTCCTACGCGAGGCCGCCCGGTAACCGGCCGATCCGCGGACTGGGCGCTCCAGCCGGCTGGAGTAGTTGACCGGAGCGGTGGGACACTCGCTTCTCCGCAAGACGGTCCTGCTCCAGTAACCGTGCGGTTCCGCGCCTTCGCCCCTGCTCCTGGTCCTGACCGGCGCGGGAGCCCGCGCATCCGGACGACAGCAGGTCGCGGACAGCCCTTGGGCCGCGGGGTCCGGGAGGGGGCCGGACCCCGCGGGGGTGGGGCTACCAGGCGGCCTTGCAGTTGAGGAGCCTGGTGGTGTTGACGGCGCGGTCGCAGGCGTACGCCTTCACGTCGGCCTTCTTGGAGAACGTCCAGGTCCGGGTCCCGTTGACGACCGCGACGACGTTGGTCTTGTGGCTCCAGACGCCGTTCTTGTACTCGTCGTACGCCAGTGCCAGCACCGACTCGACTCCGTCGCCGCCGACTCGGTCCGTGGCCGACGCGTTCGTGAACTTGCCGTCGTAGAGGTTCTTGCCGCCGCCCCGCGGGTTGTCCGTGTCGGCCTGGCCCGCGTACTTGTACTCGTAGTTCCCGCCTATCTCGCTCTTGCCGGACGTGGAGACCGCGTGGAAGCCGACGGCCGCGCTCGCCGTGCCGGCGATCCCGATGACGAGGGCAGAGGACAGGGCAGCAGCGCCGAGGGCGATCCGCTTGCCGGAAACCCGCATGTCAGACTCCTTGAGGTCGTTGGCCTGGCTTGACGGGAGCAGCCTCGCAGGGGCGGGTCCGTACGGATTGATCTGCCGTGCACAGGCCTTGACGGTCAGTGCACGACCGGGTCCGGCAGGGCGTGGCGGCGGTAGTCGCTGGGGGTGACGCCGTAGGCGGAGCGGAAGGCGCGGCTGAAGTGGGCCGGTTCCGGGAATCCCCAGCGGGCGGCTATCGCGCTGACGCAGCGTGCGCCGAGTCGGGGGTCACTCAGATCGCGGCGGATGCGTTCCAGGCGGGTGTGCCGGATCAGGGCGGAGACGGTCATGTGGTCGTCCTGGTAGAGCTTGTGGAGGTAGCGCACGGAGATCCGGTGGGCGGCGGCGATCGACGCGGGCGTGAGGTCGGGCTCGGCCAGCCGCTGCTGGATGAAGTGACCGATGCGCGCCCGCAGGGCCGTGTGCCGCGCTTCGAGGGTGAGGCAGCGCCCGTCGCGGGCCGTCCGGGCCAGCAGGAGCGTGAGCAGGTCGAGGGTGGCCGAACCCAGTCTCGGGGCGTCGGCCTTGCCGTAGGACGGGGCGTGGGCCATGAGGTCGGTCAGGTAGGTGCGTAAGAGCGTTCCGATCGCGGTGTTCCCAGGGATGCGGGTGATGGTCAGGGCGTCCAGGGTGTTGGGATGGAGGGGCAGCAGGGCGCGGGGCACCTGCACGATGACTCCGGCGATGTCCCGGCCGTCGGGGGCCTCGGCGAAGCCGCGGCACGGCCGCGAGGAGTCATAGAGGACGAAGTCGCCTTCGCCGGCCATGACGTCGCGGCCGGACTGGCTGAGGCCGAGCAGGCCCCGGCGGGTCAGCCAGAGGTGGACGACCTCGGGGTCGGCCTGCCGGATGAGGGCGGGGGGCCGGTTGGCTTCCAGGGGCGGCAGGCTCTGGGCGAACGTCTGGATGTTCCCGAGGTCCAGTGCGCTGGATCTGGCGAGAAAGTCGTGCAGGTGGGGACCGGTGAACCGGGAGCGGAACAGGGACTGGGAGGCCATCGACTCCCAGCTCTCGTATCGCTGTGCCCCCTGGAGATGGGCGGTCGTGAACTGGGTCCACACCACGGGCTGGTTCCCCCTCTTCGCTGGTCGCTGACCCGGGGTTCGCGCCCGTCCCGTCCGTCGCTCCCGTCCCGCCGACAGATACGGAGCGTGAGGTTCAGGGGACCGGGAGCCACCGGCTACGGGGACCGCACCGCTGTCCCGGCGCCGGAACGCCGTGCGGCCGCGAGGCCGTGCCGAACGCACTCGTACAGGTGGAGCGGTCCGCCGGTGATCCTAGGAGGGCGTTCGGAGCGCCCGCCAGAGGTACAAGCGCGGCCCTTGGGAAGGGGGCGGCCATCTCCACAGAAAACAACGGTGAGTGAGGGAAGCCGTTCCGCATCGAGGACCGCCGTGCGGGGCAGGGCTCCTACTCCCCCGGGACGTCCACGCCGGTACCGTCGGGGTTTCGGCCGAAGGCCGCGTTCAGGACGGCGGGGAGGTCCGCTCCGGGGAGTGCGGCGGAAGTGCACGGTCGGCTCCCGCGCGGGGTCCCCGTCGGGGACGATCGCGGTCGCCAGGTGCTCCTGCCCGGTGGCGCGCTGCGGTTCCAGGTACCAGGCGTCGTCGGCTACGGAGTACATCGCGGAGACCGCGCGCGTAGTCACCGTCGGGGTGCAGGGGGTGGCATGGCCTCATGCTGTCATGTCCGTGACCGCCACTCGTGGTCGGTGCGGGTGGCGGCCGCCCCGTCGGACGCGGCACGTCGGCGGCGCTCGCGTCCAAGCTGATCGTCTGGCGCCCGAGTGGTGCCTTCGACGGCGTCATGGCCGCTCACCCACGGCACCGCGGGCGGCTGCTTCTCCACGCCGGGTCATGGTGGTTGACCGCAGGGGCGCGTGGGGCCGTTGCCCTCCCGGAGGAAGGCTGCCGGGTCCGCAGGCAGTAGATGGCCGAGGGCGGTAGCGCAGTGGGCCAGCGACTGTTCCGATGCAGGGGGCTGGATGGGCGCCGTTCCGGGCAGGGCCGCCACGAGGCCGTTTCCTGTAGATCACCTCGCGGCCCAGATGTGGATGGCCGCGAGGTGAAGGGCCGCCAGGTAGACCGTTGCCGTCTTGTCGTAGCGGGTGGCCGGGCCGCGCCACTGCTTGAGCTTGTTGATGCAGCGTTCGACGGTGTTCGCTGCTTGTAGACGGTCTTGTCGAAGGCCGGCGGCCGACCGCCTTGCTGCCCAACCGTCCGCGGTTGGCGATCTGATCGGCCGGCTGCGGGATCACGGCCCGGATCCTGTGTCTGCACAGGTGCAAGCGGATCGCCCGGGACGCATACGCCTGGTCGGCCAGCACGACGGCGGGCCGGGTTCGCGGCCTGCCTTCGGCCTCGCGACCCGGATCGCGGTCATGACCTCGGTGAACGCCGGTGCGCCACCGGCCTGACCCGGCGTGAGGACGAACGCCGGGGGTCGGCAGCGGCCGTCGGCAGCAAAGTGGATCTTCGTGGTCAGCCCTCCCCGGGACCGCCCGAGGGCATGGTCGGCCGGCTCACCGGCCGGAGCCCCTTTTGACGGGCCCCGGCGGCGTGCTTGTGGGCGCGGACGAGCGTGAAGTCGACGGCGACGACCCGGTCGAGGTCCTTCTCGGCGTCGGCCTGGGCGAGCAGGGAGGCGAAGACGCGTTCCCAGGTGCCGTCGGCTGAAAGCGGCGGCGAAGATGTGGACACCGGGTGGGGGTGGCCGGCGTGGACGAGCTGACCACGTGTGCCCGTCGAGGGCGATGCGCGGGAGCCGGCCGGCGGGGGCGTGGTCCTGGTGGAACCGGCGGGCCTGTTCGGTGAGGGTCTCGCCGGCGCGGCGGCCGCCGCGGGAGGCGTTGCCCAGCGGGGTAGCCATCGGGGAGGCGGCACGGCGTGGCCCACAGCGCCCGCCCGCCCCGGGGTCCGCGGGTCAGCGACTGCACCGTGTGACCTGTGCGGGGTGGACTCGCAAAAGTAGTCCGCTCCGAGTTCTGCGGGTGGAACTGCATGGCCTGCGCGCGCTGCCGCCTGTTGGCTGCCGGTACAGGCACAGCACGGCTCCGGCAGCCGCCGGGCGAGAGAGAGTCCCCTCATGAGAATCCGAAGCGGCATCGCGGCGGCCCTGACCGCGATATGCGCGATCCTCGCCCCGGCGCCTTCGGCTCAGGCCACCGAGCCCGACCTCGGCCCGGCGGACTCCGTCGTGAACGAGGCGACCCGGCTCTGCCCCGGCTCGGACACCGACGGCAACGTCCACACGGTGGAATGCCGCTGGAACAGCCCATACCGGCAAGGAGTGTCGGAGGCGGTGACCGCAGGGGGCACGATCGGGCTGGGCAACGTCCCGACGGATGGATGCCGGCTCAAGGGCCTCGCGACGTCGGTTCGCACCACCCGCTACCCCCCGACGCACCGGCTTCGGCCGGAAAGCCGTGTCCGACACGGGCACGCCCCCTCGACTCCGCCGGCACGGGCAGGGCGTATCCGCGGCTGGCCACGGCACACGACCGATGGACGTCCCGGCACGACACCGCAGGTGCACGGGCTACCGGTCAAAACCACCCTGGGCAGCGAGGTCTTCCTGGCAAGCCTGCCGGGCCTGCCGGTCTGCACCTTCGCGGCTCATCGCGTCGGAGCGGGCGCCTTCGACCGCCCCCGGTGGGGACCCGCGCGACAGTTCTCGTCGTCGGGGCCGTAGGCGACCCCTGGGCGGGTGTGAGAGCGGCCGCCCTCGGGACGCTGTACGCGCGCGGCCGTGCGCGTGGGCACACCGTCAAGGACCTTCCGCGAGCCAACCCTGGAACGCGACATTTCAAAGAGAGAGAACGATGAAGACAACAATCGCCACGGCCGCCGTCGCAGTTGCCGTGCTCGCCGCCGGTTCTGGCGCCGTGATCACCGTCGCCACCGCCTCCGCTTCGGAGACCGGCGACGTCGCCGTCTCCGCCCAGGCCGCGACGGTCGCCGCGAAGCCGGAGGCCACGGTTGCGGCCCAGCCGAACGCCACGGTCGTGGCGGAGCCGGCCGGCTCGACCCTCGCTCCGCCGGCCGGCGGTACGACGGCGCAGCAGCCGAGCAAGACGCCCGCTCCGTCAGGCAGCCCGCAGCCCGACACGACCACCGCACCGCCCCCGAAGCCGAGCAAGACGGCGACGGCCTCTCCGCAGCCGGACCAGCCGGGTGAGACCTACAAGGGCTCCGCGACCCACTACTCCCCCGGCCTGGGCGCGTGCGGGAAGATGATCAAGGAAAGCGACCTCGCCGTCGCGCTCGACCCCACCATGTTCGGGGCCGCGTATCCGTCGAGCACGTGCGGACGCAAGGTCGTCATCACCTACAAGGGGAAGTCCATCACGGCGACGGTCCTCGACAAGGCTCCAGGCGCGGGACGGCACGGTCTCGACCTCACCCCGGGGGCCTTCAAGGCACTCGCCTCGCTCGACAAGCGCAAGCTGGACGTCACCTGGCGCTTCGCGAAGTAGCGGGTCGGGCGGGGAGGGTGGCGGCCCAGCACCAGGACTGGCCGGGCCCGACGTGACCTGACCTCGAGCGCTGCGCCGGGAACCGGGACTGCCGCGTGGCCGCTGGACTGGCAACGGCAGTACCGCGTCCCGGCGGACCCGGTCGACGCCGACGGCGTCCTGACCCACACCACGCCGGGCATCGTCTTCGACGGCGACGACGTCGGCAAGTGGTTCCAGCAGTGGAAACAGCCGGCCAGGGCGCGGCTCTGCCCACGTAGCAGGCACGGCTGACCGCCCTGGGGCGTACAGCGGCTGGTGTGGTGGTTCCGGTCGGAGGCCGGGGCCCGTCGGAGGCCGGAGCCCGCCCGCAGGGGCCCGGCTCCGTCGGTCAGGCGGCGGGTGAACCGGACCAGCGGCACCGGTGGGTACGGCGACGCGCCCACGGGGCGGCCGCGCAAGACGCCGCGGCCGCTCCCACCGGACCCGCGCACCCCGACCGTCGCGCTGCGTCGTCCGGCCGTCTCGAAGTGCCCGGCGTACGGCCAGGGCGCAGGCTGGAGGCATGCCTGACCAGACGGAGATCGTGGTCCATCCCGTGTCGCCGAGGGGCGGGCGGAAGGTGACCGTGCACGCGCTGGGTGTGGACGCCGACCTCGGCCGCGCGTACACGCCCGGCGACGTGTCCGAGCTCCTGCGTCATGCCGGGCTGGAGGACGTGGACCTCTCCGAGGACGGGCCCATCCGCTGGGAAGGCGGCGGCCCGGAAGTGTGGAACGCCGGCATCTGATCCGCGCCGGCCCCAGACCGGGGGCGGGAGCGGGTACGCGCTCGGGGCCGCTCCCGGCTCACGCTGTAGGGGTGGAGGCGGGTGCCGAGGCCGTGGCCGCCCGGGCCGGCGGGCCGCTCGCGAGGTGCGGGGCGGCCCGGGATGTCAGAAGGCGTAGCGGATCCGGAGCCACGGTGCGTGCCGGGCGATCAGGGTGCGCATTCTGTCGACGGCGTCGTACTTCACCGCGCGCTGGTAGCGGACGTTGATGCCGCCGTTCTCCGAGCGTTTGGGCTCCTGGAGGTCCGGCCGCCAGAGGGCGTCCTCCGCGCGCGGGTGCCAGCCCAGGTTGAGGTCGTGCAGTTCCTCGTTGTGCGTCAGCATGATCACTTCGGCAGCCGCCTGGTTCTTGACCTGCGTCGGCAGGACATCGTCCATGTGCCGCAGGAGGTCGGCCCAGGCCGTTTCCCAGCCCGGCCGCAAAACGACGGGCGAGAGATTGAAGTGGATCTCGTATCCCGCTTCCAGGAATTCTCCGGCGGCGGCGATACGGCTCTCGACCGGGCTGGTGCGGATGTCCAGCAGCCTGGAGTCGGCCTGCGGCATCACCGAGAAACGGATTCGGGTGCGTCCCTTCGGTTCGAGCAGGAGGAGGTCGGGATTGACGAACTTGGTCGCGAAGGAGGCCTTGGCGGAGGGCCATCGGGCGAACGACCGGATGATGTCGCCGACGTTGTCGCTGATCAGGGCGTCCACGGAACAGTCACTGTTCTCGCCGATGTCGTAGACCCACGCGGCCGGGTCGCACTGGTTGCCCTCGGGCTTGGGACCGAGACGCGCGATGTGCCGGGAAAGGTGGTCGATGATGCGTTCGATATTGGTGAAGACCGTGATCGGGTTGGCGTACCCCTTCCGGCGGGGCACGTAGCAGTAGGCACAGGCCATCGCACAACCGTTGGCGGAGCTCGGGGCGATCCAATCCGCCGAGCGCCCGTTGGGCCGGGTGGTCAGCGTCTTCTTCTCCCCGAGGACGAGGACCTCCCTCTTGATCCGGACCCAGCGGTCGACGTTGCCGGCGTTGCCGTGAAGATCCGGGATGGCCCAGTGGGACGCCACGGGCAGGACCCTGGCGTCCGGGAAACGGGCGAGGATCTGCCTGCCCCGCCGGGAGGCCGCGGCGGCGGCCTCGGCCCGGATCTCCGTCACCGCCAGCAGCCGGCGGGCGGCCGGGGTATCGCGGAACAGCGGGCCGGTGTCCGCCCGCGGAAGCCGTTCCTGACCCGGGTCGAGGTCCTCGAGAGCGAACAGGGCGTCCGCGTGGCCGTCGTCCGGTCGGCTCCGACGGGGCTGGGCGCCCATGGGTGGCTCCTGGGTGATGTCGACCCGAAAAGGTCAGGTGGGAGGGTGACGTCCGCTGCAGAGTGGACGTCCACTCTAGGCGGTCGGCGGTCGGCGGGGTACGGCCGCGCCCGGTGCCGGACGGCAGGGCTGACCACGCGGCAACCGCTGCACAGCGCTGCATGATGCCGCACTCAGAGTGGGCCTGACGTGTGGGCCCTCACCGGACGCCTTCGGGAGGACCGCCCGCGATGGGCCTTCTGGACGAATGGCCGGTCGGCCCTGAATGACGTCTGCCGGGCGGCACCGCCTTGCGGGGCGTGATCCTCCCGGCGTGCGGCTGCCTCGGTTCGCCGATCAGCTCTCCTTCTGCAGTACGCAGGGCACGCGGGAAGCCGTGGTGACCAGCGCTTCCCGACCCGGTCTGATGTCCCACGCGGTGGGCCTGGACGCGTCCGGTGCCTCGCAGCGGACACCGGTGGGTGCACCTGCGTGTCGAGGAGGTGTGGCACGGGCCTTGGCAGGTCCTCGGGCGCGCGGCTGCGACAGGGGCGGGGCGGCTCCTGCGGCGCTGTCGCCGGCGGCTTCCGGCTGGGAGGATCGACGGGGCCGGTCAGGTCAGGTCCTCCCCTGGCGCCTTGCTGGGCCGCGCACCCCGTGAACGCCCTTCGCGATCAGTTGCGCGCCGGGCCACGATTCGGAGCCGACGGGCGGGGTAGGCGACGGCCACTTGATCGTTCGCCGACGGAAGGAACCCACCATGCTGATGGCGCACCCGGCCGTGCTCACCGGTCTCGTCGATCGCTACTGGGCTCTGGCCGTACTCGACGCAGCCGCCGACGACGGTTCACCCGTGCGGAGGGAGCTCGAGGACGCCGAGCGCGCGCTGTGCGTGGTGACCGGCACCGCCGACGTGCACGCGGCGTTGTTCTCGGCGCGCCACCGGCTTCCGGGAGCTCGCGTCCTTGACGATTCCGCCCTTGCCTCCCCCTGAGCAGGCAGGCCTCCTCTCCCGTAGGAAGCCACGTAGAACCCGCGCGCGGAGCCGTCGAGTGAGCCAGGCCCTCCGGCACGAGAGCGGAAGGGACGGGGGATCCGTCGGCTCATGCGAAAGGGTCGGACGTCAACGACGGCCGGCCCTTCGAGCGAGCCGCCCGTCAACACCGTTTGCGCCTTGCCGGGCTGGGCCGACCCGTGGATTCGGCTCGGGTGGCATCGGGGACGAGGCGTGGGGCGGCGTTCTCAGAAGCGTTGGACGAGCTCGCAGGTGTTGGGCAGGACGAGGGAGTCGTGGGGAGCCCGGCCGTCGGCCAGGACGTCGAAGCCAGGTCCGCAGCGAGACGGCCTTCGCGCTGGCGGCCTCCAGCCGGCGGTCGCCGTACTTCTTCCGCAGGCCCAGCGCCACTGGGCGGCTCGGATCCGGTAGAGCGCGTTGACCTCAAGCAGTTGGTCGATCACCTCCCGGCAGGCGTCACCGACCTCGGATGCCTGGCTGCGGCACCACATCGGCGTCCTCGGCCGGCGGCCGTGCCGTGGTCGGGGCACCACGGCCGGCGGGTGACGCCCCACAGGCGTGCCGTACGCACCTGCACTCCGCGCCGCCGGAGCGCGCCACCGCGTGGTGCCCGGTCCCGCGCGGCACCAGCAGCCGCGCCGGCAGGCCGGCGGGCACCGTCAGCTTCCCGACGGTGCGCAGCCAGGCCACCACGTGAGCCCGGTCGAACCCCGCGCCCGCACCGGAGCCTTGTGCCGGGGACGGGAAACCGGGCAGGGTCCTGCGCCAGCCCGCCAGCGTCGCCCGGCTCGAAGGGCGGGCCCTGCTGCCGGGCGGTGCTGTCCCTCAGGTCGGCCTTCAGCCTCTGGCGCAGGCCCTGCTCTCCTTCCGTGCCGCGGGAGACGGGCCGCAAGGAGGGGCCAGGCCCGGGTACTGGCCAGCAGGGCCGTCTCCCGCTCGGAGCGCACGGGGTTCGTCGCAATGGTCACCAGCCGGCTGTTCGCCGCCGCCGAGACGCCGAGCTGTTCCCAGGTCGTTCGGGACGGTGAGGCCTTCGGTCGGCGGACCCCACATCTCGCGGGCGTCCGCGCTGGCCGCCGCTGTCACCGGCACCCGCTCCGAGGCTGGGGCCGGCATTGTGGCGGGCGCGGCGTACGGGCTCGGTGCTGGCGCTCTGGGCGACCCGGCCGCGCTGGGGCAGGAAGGTGTGCAGGTCGACGCCGGGCCTCCGCAGCAGGACCATCTGCCCCGCCATCGCCAGCCAGTCCTCACCCGACATCAGGTCGGCCGGCACACCGGGGTCGAGCAGCGGGCGCAGCGCGTCGGCGGCCCGGTCCGGGGCGGGCTTCTCCCCCCTTGGCGAGCTCGGCCTCCTCGCTCGGCGCGGCGCAGCGGACGGCGTCGGCCGCGGCGGTCTGCGCGGCTGCGCCCGCCCCGGCTGCGCAGGGCCTGGCGGATCGCCCGGGACAAGTACGCCTCGTCCGCCCTCCCCCTGTGCGCGCCATCCGTACCCCGCTCCGCAAGACCATCACGTGTCCGCCTCTTGGCCTCGTGGCACCGCGGCGCTCGTGGCGCCGGTATCCGCCTATCGCGGAGCCCGGCCTGGTGGTACTGGACGTCACCGGGGCCACGCTTGACGATCTCTGGGCGATCTGCGGGTAGCAGCTCGGGGCGCAGGATCCCGGCGAGCCCGGGATCCGGGCCCAGGTCTACGCCGGTCTCCTGCGCCCTGGGCGCCAGCGGCCGTGGCAGCGGGGGCAAGCCGTTTTTCTGTGGGCGGCTTGCCCGTGTCCCGCAAGGCTTGTCCGGGGGCCGGCAGTCCTGCCGCTACTTCAGAAGGGTGCGGAACTCTTCGAAGTCGAGGACCCCGTCGTGGTTCGCGTCGGCCTTCATGGCCTTCTTGACCTCTTCAGCGAGGTGCCCCTGGGCACCCTCAGCCTTGAACCCCTCAGCCAGTTCGACAATGCTGATCCGCCCGTCGCCGTCCGTGTCGATCTCGGCGAACAGCGCCCTGAGCTCGGCCTCGTTCATGACATACCTCTCTCGCGTTCACAGGCCCGGGGGCCCACATGGTCCACCACCCTGTCACACCGTCAACTCACGCTGACGGCCAGGTAACGGGCCTGCCGCCACGCGGCCCACGCACGATGAAGGGCCACCACCCAAGGAGGCGCAGCCGCCATTCAACAGATCCGGTCACGAAGCGGGGGTGAACCCCACTCCGTGCCGCCGCAGCCAGCCGCGATGCCCCACGGCCGCTGCCGCTCGGCCTCGTGAAGGCGGTCGGAGTGGGCGAGGTCTTCGCCGCCCACCCCGCACCGTCCGCAGCCGGAAGGGGCGCGAAGCCGGTCGAGTAGCAGGCATCCGCGAGGTCCCACCGCCCCTCACCAGAACCCCGCGCTGGTCGAACCCCACCGGAGGTGGCTCTGCGACCCGCTCGGCCGGAGCCTCGCACCATGGACCCCCGGCCGGCGGCCATGGAGGTGCGGAGCGCGGATAGGGGCATGGAATGAACGACGAAGCGCCTTCGCGGCCGCAGGCCGAAGAGCTGCTGTCCGGGCTCGGCGTGGATGGCCGCCGCCCCGAGCAGCCGGTCCTGCTGGACTCCCCGGAGCCCCCCTGCGGACCTGGCGGGAGAACTACCCCTACGACCGCAAGGTCCGGCGGAAAAGTACGAGCGGACCAAACGGATCAGGCAGGTCGAGTTGCTGAAAACGCAGCACTGGCTGAAGGAAGTCGGCGGACGCCTGGTCGTGATCTGCGAGGGCAGGGACGCGGCCGGCAAAGGCGGCACGATCCAGCGCTTCACCGAACGGCTCAACCCCCGCGGGTCGAGAAGCGTGGCCCTCGACGAACCGAGTGGACGGGAAGCCGGGCAGTGGTACTTCCAGCGCCACACCGCCCGCCTGCTCGCGCGCCCGGGGAGATCGTCTTCTTCGACCGGTCCTGGTACAACCGCGCCGGCGCAGGGCCGATCCGGCGGACCTGCGGGTCCGTCCGGCCACGCCTGCCGGGGCACGCCGGGCCGCGCGCCGAGGATGCTGCCGATGCCCGGCCCGCCCGAGCTCGCACGAGGCACCGGCGCGGGCGACGGTGTTGGTCACCGGCCGGGCCCCGAGCTGCCTCCGGCCCGCTCACGGCCCGCAGAACGCCACCAGCGGGTCGGCGGAGTGCCGGTGAGGCGTCCATGCCCTATCGACGAAACGGAAGTGAGACGCGGTGCCGCTCTATCTTTCAAGGTTCAGCTACACGCCGGAGACCTGGGCCAGACTGACCGCCCGCCCCGAGGACCGCGCGCAGGCCGCCCGGTCGTACATCGAGTCCGTAGGCGGACAGCTCCACGGCTTCTGGTACGCCTTCGGCACACACGACGGCTACAACCTCTGGGAAGCTCCGGACAACGTGTCCATGGCCTCCGTCGCGCTGGCGATCAGCGGCGGCGGCGCGCTCAGCTCGTTCGAGACCACCGTTCTCCTCAGCGTCGATGAAACGCTCGACGCCCTGCGCAGGGCCGGGCAGATCCAGTACCGGGCTCCGGGCGCCTAACGGGCCGGCAACCGCCCGCCCGCCCGCACAAGCACCAGGATGGTCGTCGACGGCACCCGCAGCACCTCCGCCGACCTTCCGCCGTGCCGGCCCCCGGGACACCGCGGACGTGCGGCTGCCCTGGATCGCGGGGCCGCTTGGTCGGCGCGCGGGGCGGGCTGGGGCCGAAGCCGAAGCCGCGCCAGGGTGGCTGGCTGGCTCCCGGACGAGGCGGTCCATCACCAGTAGGTCGGTTGCCGGTGCCAGGCCGCCCTTCTGGGGAGAAGGACGGCCTGGCGTCCGGGTGTGAAGGCAGCCAGGGTGGGCGGCCTGCTCGTTGGCGGGGTGTTACTTGGGGCAGGTCTCCTGAGTCACCTTGCCGCCCGCCGTGGCGGCGGTGGCCGGGTCCATCGACAGGCACTTGCCGGTCCAGTTGTTGATGAACGTGTAGGCCGGCCGGGATCCGGTCGCGGTGGCGAGCTTGGTCGGGATGATGTTCCACATCTGACTGCCCGAGAACCAGCGGGTCTCGCAGTCCCACCAGAACAGCTGGGTGCCCGAGCCGGGCGGGGTCCCGTCGTTGTAAGGGACGGTCAGGCACTTGCCGTTGGCGGCCTTGATGAAGAAGTGTCCCTTGCCGTCGAAGGTCGACGGCTTCTCGGCTCCCCACTGGTGGCTGCTGGGCGGACTCGCCTGGCACGGGCGCTGCGTGACCAGGCCTCCGGTCTTCGAGCTGTCGAACTCCGGCCCGCGCACCATGCACCGGCCCTGGTACAGGCTGTTGGCGTAGGTCTTGTCGGCGTTGACCAGCCAGGTCATCCGGTTGCCGCCCTTGACCATGTTGTCGTCGTTGTGGTCGATGATCGCGTTGACCAGGCCCCAGCCGGGGAAGTCCGTCATGATGATGCCGACGCGGCCGGCACTGTTGTTGAGGTGCCTCATGAGCTGGTAGTTGACGCCGAGTATCGCGGCACCGTCGTCGAGCTGGTGCCCGCCGGCGAACTGGTACGGATCGATGAGGGGGCTCGTGGAAGCGGACGAGTACGTCAGGTACACATCATCGGCGGAGCCTGTGATCGCCTTGTTGACGTTGGCCTTGACGTAGTTCCACTTTTCCTGGATCTGGGACGGCGCCCAGTGGTCCTCCTTGTGGGCGTCGAAGCCCTTGAGCCCGTAGCTGTCGTCCGCGCCGACGCTGTCGAAGCCGCCCAGGACCACCTTGCGGCGGACGTCGTTGAGCGTGGGGACATCGGCACGGCCGGCGCCCCGCACCGAAGGCTCGTAGAAGTAGTCGGCGTACTTCTGCACGTATCCGGCGAAGATCGAACGAGCCTTCTCCTGGGTCACCGACTTCGGGTCGTTCGAGCAGTCGAAGGCGCCGCCGTTCGAGAAGGGGCACTCGGCCCGCAGCCGCATCACGATCGACTCGGTCGGATGCTTGTCCAGGAAGGCTTTCGCCTTGGTCATGACGTCGTCGAAATTGGCTTCCTGGTAGTACTTGGCGTGGTGCACGGTGAAGTACCGGTCCTCGGTGACGCGGACCCGGATGTCGATGGCGCGAATACCCCGGTCCAGCTGCGCCGTCAGCGTGTCGGCGCTGTCGCCGTAGTCCTCCTGCGTCTGCACCATGACCCCGCCGTGGATCGCGAGCGTGTCGTGGGTGCCAGGGATGGACATGTTCGAGAGCCGGGTGTCGCCCGCGATGCCCCACATCCACTCGGCACGGTCCGCCTGGCCCAGGTTCCGGTAGGCGTCCGTGTTGGTCGACCCGGCCGCCACGGCAGGGGCCGGGGCGAACAGTGTGGCGCCCAGGGCGAGACACGCGGCCGCCATCAGTGCGGCCGGGCGACGGAAGCGTCGGGGCGATCCGGCGCCGTCGGCGTGTGGGGTGCGGCGAGACATGGAACTCCTGTGCGAGGACGGATGCTGGTGCGGGTCGCAAGCCAACCCGGTCCAGAAACGTCGGAACAGGAACTTCCACCCGCAACATCGTCTGCCGCGCAGTTTTGCGGGGGCGGGGACGGGGGCGGTTGCGGGCGCCCGCCCGGGGCTGGGGCCGTCCTCCTCACGTGGTGAAGCGGCGAGCCCGCATACGGCTGTCGACTTCCAGCAGGAGGCCCCCAGCGTGGTCCCGATTCCGTTTCCGGCTTCCTTGCCCACGGGGCGCTCATGCAGAGCGAGGACCGACGGGCGGCCCCCGGAAGTGTCTCCAGGCGTACGCTCGGGGGATTCGCGGATGTTCCGGCCACGCCCTTGTCGCGTTGATGCATTCGCGCCTCCACCACGCCGGGTC
Source organism: Streptomyces racemochromogenes (assembly GCF_039535215.1). GTDB lineage: Bacteria > Actinomycetota > Actinomycetes > Streptomycetales > Streptomycetaceae > Streptomyces > Streptomyces racemochromogenes. The sequence continues at coordinate 7,301,819 of NZ_BAAAWT010000001.1, read as the reverse complement.
CTGACAGGGGCGAGAGATGCCCGCGCCCTGTGCACCGAAACGGAAGCCCCGCCGCCTGCATGGCCGACGCCGCGCGCCGTCGAACACGGTCCGGCAAAAGAATGCCGGGCGTGTTCTTGCAGGTGGAACTGCATGGAGCGTCCCCGTCCGCCGTGATCGACTGTGCCTGCCGCAGGGGCGCTGACCTGGGATGGCGGATGACCCCACCGCAGACCCACGGCGCCCTGGCCGGGCCCACGGTGGTCCGGGAACGAACGACGGCGGCGGGCCGGAGAGCCCGTCGTCAGCACCGCGCCTCTGAACTGGAGGCCGGTCGCACGAAGGAGAACGTCATGTTGGTTCGAAAGTTCAACGCCGCCGTGATCGCGGCCGTTGCCGTCGCGAGTGTCGCGGTGGTGGCCACCCCCGCCGAGGCGGGCGGCTGCTCGCGCGGGGGCCGCGCCTACATCTGCGAGTACGAGCCGACCACCCACCCGCTCCCCGACGGCACGAAGCAGGACTTCATCGTCGGCACCGACCGTGCGGTGTGGACCCGCTGGACCGACTCCGACGGGGACTGGTCGAAGTGGATCTCCATGGGCGGCAGGGCGTCGAGCAAGGCGTACGCCTACGACTACGACACCAGCGACCCCTGGAGCTTCAGGGTGTTCTACTACGACGAGAAGGCGGAGTACTGGGGCCGCAACCGTGACCACGACGGCAACTGGTCTTCGTGGACCCGCTACGACCTCCCCCTCAACGGCTGATCCCCGAGCCCGGCCGCGCGCCTCCCCCAAGGCCCCGGTCGGGCCCCCTCCAGCTCATTCGACGGCCCTCGCGAGCGGTAGCGCTCGCGGGGGCCGTCCTCGCGTTTTACCCGCAAAAGTGGGGTCGGGCATACTTTTGCGGGTGGTACGGCGTTCCGGCCGGCCGCACTGACCAGGGGACATCCAGGCATGGACACCGGTACACCGGCCACCGGCGGCTTCGGCGCGCTTCTGTACGGGTTGCGGACGGGGGCCGGGCTGAGCCAGGAGGAGCTGGCGCATGACGCGGGGGTGAGCGTGCGGGCCCTGTCGTACATGGAAGGCGGCCACACCCGGGGGCCCCAGCGCCGGACCGTGCAGGCGTTGGCCGCCGCCCTGGGACTGGACGCTGCCGGTGCTCTGGAGCTGGAGCGCGCGGCGAGCCTGGGCCGTCCCCGTCCGGCCCGGACGGCGGGCGCGGCCGGCGCGGCTGGCGCGGTGGGCGCCGTTGACGCGGTTGGCGCCGTTGGGGGGACGGCGTCCGCCGCTGTGGCGGACGCCGGTGGGCCCGATCTGCTGCCGCGAGCGCCGCGCGGGTTTCACGGGCGGGCGGCGGAGCTCGGCGCCCTGTCCCGGGCCGCCGCGGGCGAGGCTCCCGTCTGTCTGGTCGTCGGGCCCGCCGGGGTCGGGAAGACGGCGCTCGTGCTGCACTGGGCCCACCAGGGCCGTGCCGGGTTTCCCGACGGGCGGCTCTACGCCGATCTGCGCGGCTTCGGCGACACGGGTGAGCCCGCCCTGATGGAGGTGCTGCGCGAGTTCCTGCCGGCGCTCGGTGTGCCGCACGGCGGGATCCCGGAGTCGGTGAACGGCGCGGCCGCACTGTTCCGTTCGCTCGCCGCCGATCGCCGTCTCCTCGTGGTACTCGACAACGCGCGTGACTCCGAGCAGGTCAGGCCGCTCCTGCCGGGCGGTCGCCGCTGCGTCACCGTCGTCACCAGCAGGCACCGGCTGCCGGGACTGATCGTCACCGACAGCGCGCGGCCCGTTGCCGTGGACGTACTCGGGCCGGAGGACGGCACGATGCTCCTCGCCGGGGTGCTCGGCACGGAACGGGTGCTCGCGGAGCCGGTGGCCGCGCGGCGGCTGGCCGAGCTGTGCGGCGGCCTGCCCCTCGCGCTGCGCGTGGCAGCCGCCCGACTGGCCCAGCGGCCCGGCTGGTCGCTGGACGCGATGGCCGCCGACCTGTCCGACGAGACCCGCCGGCTGGTTGTGCTGGATGTGGAGGACACCGGCGTACGGGCGGCGCTGCGCCTGACGCTGCAGCAGCTCCCGTCGCGGGTCTCCCGCCTGTTCGCCCATCTCGGCCGCCACCCCGGTACACACGTCGACCGGTATGCGGCTGCGGCCCTGGCGGACACGGACCCGGCGGCCGCCGAGGCCTGCCTGGAGCGGCTGGTCGTGGCGCACCTGGTCACGGAGACGGCGCCGGGCCGATGGGCGATGCACGATCTCGTGCGGCTCTACGCCCGGAGCCTGGACGCGGGTCCCGATGCGCTGGGGCGCGTGCTCGACCACTACATCGCCACGGGCCTCGCGGCCGTTGCGGCTGCCGAACCGGGCAACGAGGAGTGCTTCCCGCTGCCGGCGGACCACCTGCCGCCCGCGGCCGTACGGGAGTTCGCCGACCGGTCCGCCGCCGTGGCCTGGTACGCGGCCGAGCGGGACGACCTCACGCTGGCGGTGGCCGCGTCGCAGGCCGCAGGGCTGCACGGCAGGACGTGGCGGATCGTCATGACGCTGTGGCCGCTGATGGTGTGGCGTGTACGGGACGGCTGGGTCCCGCTGCTGGAGACCGCGCTGGAGGCGGCACGGGCCGACGGCGACCGGCACGGCGAGTCACGGGTGCTGAACGTGCTCGGCTGGGTGCTGACCGAGGAAGGTCGCATCCCGGAGGCGCTGACTCATCTGACGGCCGCTTCCGCGCTCGCCGCCCGCGCCCGTGACGCGGTGGCCGAGGCGAACGCCCTGGTCGTCCTGGGCGTGGCGCGGGCGGCGCTCGGCGGCCTGGACGAGGCCGCGGAGGGGTGTGAGCGGGCGGTGGAGCTGGCGCGCGAGGCCGGCGACCGGACCGTCGAGAGACTGGCCATGCAGCACCTCGCCCGGCACTGGGCCGACGCCGGGAAGTGGCGGCAAGCCCTCGACACGGCGACCGAGGCCCTGGCCTTCGACGACCGACCGGGCACGACCGACGTGCCCCGGATCCTGCTGCTCATGGTGAGGGGGGAGGCGCTGCTGGGGCTGGGGGACGAGGACGGGGGCATCGGGCAACTCGAGCTCGCGGCCCGGGAGGCGGAGGCGTCCGGCTACGAGGACGGTGCGGTACGGGCACTCGGCGTGCTGCTGAGGGTATCGGCGGACCCGGGGCTCCGGGCACGTTACGACGCGGCGGTCGCGCGGCTCAGGACGCGGGCGTGAAGGCCGAATGACACCGCCCTGCCCGGTGCGGGGTCCGGGCGTGCGTGCCCTGCCGAGAGGTCGGTGAACTCCTGGGCGCGGCAGGGCGGTTGAAAGCCGGTGTGCCCTGTGGGGTTCTATGGCGAGATGAGGATCCACGCCGTGGTGGGGAGGGAGGCGTGGAAGACCGCCCTCCCGGCCCGGGCGAGCCGGCCTTCCACCCCGCTCTTCCTCGTCAGGGACCATGCCCCGAGGACGAGGACGTGGGCCGCCCGCTGAAGAACGCCCGGCTTCGCCGCGCCCCGCCAGGGCGGTGATCGCTGTCTTGCCCACGCCGGTCTGGCTGGACGCGATGAGCGCGATCGGCTGCCGTTGCGTCGTACCGACGAGCGTCTGCGGCACGACGCGCGCGCGGACGATCCGCTCGTTCTCCTCCTCGGGCAGAACCTGGCGGGTGCGGTCTACCTCCACCTACCTCCATTACCGCGCACCCCGCAGCCGCTTCAGCACCTGGCTGGACTTCACGGTGACCGCGTCCACCTGGGCGCGACGCGCGGGGCTGAGGCCCTGGCGCCGGGCGGCCCACGTAGCCTGTGCCTCCGTCAGTTCGCGTACGCGGTCGGCGTCGCCCGCCTGCTCTGCCGCAGCAACGAGGGAGGAATACGCCCCCACCACGTGGTTGATCCCCTCCAAAGGCACCTCGTACGCCGTGCCGTCCTGCGCTGACCAGGTAGCCGCCCCCAAGGCCCGAAGGACCGGTTCCGACTCCGTCATGCTGCTCTCCCCTTGTGATGCCGGACATGCGGCGGCCGCCGATGTGGGGTCACCGCGACCTCGTCAGAACCGCCCCAGACCGGCAGGGACGCTTCTGGCAATGGTTACAGACTTCGCCCCGGGCGGCGGGTGGTGCCCCGGCCTCCTCCGCCTCCCCCCGGCCACCGAGCCCGAGGTCCTGGCCCGCCTCCTCACCACGGCCGCCCGCACCGTCCCGGACGGCTTCCTCCCTTCGGTCGAGGGCGAGGAGGACGCGGCCTTCGAACCGATGCTCCGTCTGCCGGCCGAGTAGGACAGCCCCGCCGCGCGCCGCCTTCAGGACCGAACGCATCCCTTCCCCAGCCCGACCCCGCCGTGCCCACGACGGCTGGCGTGGCGCGTGCCGGTTCCAGTTCACGGGCTCGGACGGTTCGGCGTAGCTTGGCACCGTGCCCGCATACGCGGGTACCCGGGTCAGTGTCCCGGTCGCGGACGGTATCCCCGCTCTCGGTCGTCGGGGGCACCGAGCAGCAGAAGGGGGCTCGCGGGGTGCTGGACACACCCGACGAGCCCGTACCGAGCAAGGGCCGGCGGGGCTCAAATGATCTGAGCCCCGCCGGTCACCCCTTGCCGACCACCAGATGAGCCGGGGTGGTCAGGACGACGAGCAGTGGCAGGAGTTGTCCGGTGGCAATGGCTGTGGTGGCCGTGCTCGAGGAGGGCCTGGTGGGTCTGGCGGGCCTGTTCGGTGAGGTCGGCGTCGACGCGGCGTTCTTATGCGACCCAGCAGTACACGTTCTGGTTCTGACGTTGGGCGGTAGTGACAAGGGCAGCCAGATCGCCCACGATCCTGTCGGCGATTTCGGTGTCGATGACCTCGCCGTCCTCCGCACGCAGCTGAGCCCACGAGGCAGCGACGTCGCGCAACCTGGTGTGCCCTGCGTCCGCGAGTGCAGTGATCAGACGAGGCGAGATGGCGAAGACGACGCACCCGTCATTGTCTTGGCCGGCGACGAGGCGAGGCTCACCGGCTTCGACGAGCTCCTCAAAGCTGCCGCCGGCCAGGAGGCACTCCCACTCGACCACAGCCGCCTCGGGGTCGAAGTTACCGAAAGAAAGCGACTCGAATGCCCATCCCAGCCCAGTCATGAGGGCCATGCCCGCTGACATATCATCCGCCGCCACGAAGAACTTCACCATGATGCTCACCCGGGCATCATGCCCGACCGCCTTCGTGCGGAAGATGCCCTATGCCCGGCGGCCCTTGGGACTGCCGACCCGGGTCTCCAGCAGCACGCCCATCAGCTCCGCCTCGCCGGCCCCGGCGAGCAGCCGCTTGGGCACGATCAGCAGGCCGGTCTTCCAGCCGAGGCGGCCTGTCACGACGTACACCCGCTCCGTCTCGTAGGAGCGGTACATGCTGCGCCACGGCACGCGCATGAGTTCGTCACCGCCGCGGACGATGACGAAGCCGGCGGCGTCGATGGTGGCCTGCTTCTCGCCCTTGGCCTGGTCGGCACGGAACGCGCGGCCGGCGAGCAGCGGGGGCAGGAACAGGCCGAGCACCCCGTAGACCACGGCGAGGGCCAGCAGGCCGCCGTTGACCGGGCCGCCACCGGAAAAGGTCCCCAGGCTCACGGCCGCCATCAGCACGGCAGCCACCACGATGAGCCACCGCAGGCGCCGGAACGTCCCGGTGGCCGCGACCGCCTCGTCGAACTCCTCCCGCGTCAGGGTCCCGCTGAAGGTGATCGTTGCCTGCCGTATGTCGTCCACGAGCGCGGATCCCACCGCCGCGCATGTAGTGGAAAGCCGGCGGCTATTACCACCCCAGCGGCCAGCCTGACTCGGTTTCTGGCGATGGGGTACGCACGGACCTCGGCTGACACCACCTCACCCACCGATAACGGACCCCAGCCGGGCAGGAAGCCTGGGTTCAGAAAATTGAACTCACTCAGCAGCGTCGACGCAGATGGCGATCGCTGTCACGGTGACAGGCTGCGCGCCTTCGTTGACACCGTAGACGCTCCAGTTGTTCGGCGGCTCCGTCGTCGCCTGAAGGAACTGCTCATTCTCAGGACGGAAACCGCCGGGGAAGCTGTCGTATCCCCCGCCGGTGGCTACCTTCCCCGCCGGACAGAACGCAGTGACTCGTCCGTACTGGCCCGGGGCAATTTCTCCCCCGGTACCGCGAACCTGCTCTGCGCCCGTCACGCCCCCTCCAGCGTTCGCTGCAGACGCCTGGTGACACGTGCCGGTCTGAGAAACCTGATTGCTGTCACCGTTGACGTTGTTCTGCAGACCGCACACCAGCGGAGACAACAGATCACCCAGCAGTCCGTCGGCCTGCGCTGCACCCGCCCCGGCCATGGTCAGTACCGCCGCGCTCGCCATCGCCGCCGCGATACCAGAGATCCACTTCACGCGCGCTCCCTCATCCGAGTCGACCTTTCGAGTCTGAACCCGAACATAGAGAAGCAACCTCGGAGACAGCCGGACCGACACCGTCACTCACTCATATGTCTCTGCCGCGGCCCAGTGAGGTTGTTCCGGTTTGGCGGGCATCCGGAGATCTGGGCGTGTGCCCGGGAACGGATGTCCATGATGGAGAGCATGGCGAACAGGAAGCCGCGGAGGCCCCGGCGGCAGTTCACGCCGGAGTTCAAGGCGGAGATCGTGGAGTTGTGCCGGCGTGGGGACAGGTCGGTGCCCGAGGTCGTCAAGGACTTCGATCTCACCGAGACGGCCGTCCGGTTGTGGGTGGCCCAGGCCCAAGGACAGGGCCAGGATCCACGGGCGGCCCACCGCCCTGACACGTCGTTGCGGACCTTCGACTTCGACGCCGACCCCAGCATCTACGCGGCCGCCATCCACACCCTCGCCGGCTGCGAACCGAACGCGAGGAGAAGAACAGCGTCGCCATCGCCTTTAACGAGTCCTTCTCGAAAGCGCACATGTTCCGGCGAACCTGTGCCAGGCGGCGGCTGAACAGCACGGGTTCAAAACGGCAGGGCAAGCCGCCGGTCCGGAACCCCGAGACTGCGCGTCAACTCGTGCTGATGCTGTGGCGATGTCATCCGACGCACCAGGCCATCATGGGCGTCGGGCTTGCAGAGGCCCGTGCCGGACGTGGCCCGACCGTCTTTGGCCGGCTGGTCGAGATCATCGAAGAAGAACTCCCGGGCGGGCTGCGTCTTCGCTAGCCCGGCCACTCGGTCACCGAGTCGCCAGGCGCCCTTCGTCGACGTGGTCGGCGAGATAGATCAGCGTGGATTGCGGGTCCATGGTGTTCACCAGGTCGACGAGGCGGGTGCTGCGGATCACCCGGGGCGGGAATCCGCAGTCGTCGGTGACGTGGGAGAGATGGCTCGACCGCATTCCTTGACGCTTCTACGTACTCGGCGATGCCGAGTACGGACGCCTGATCGAAAATCATGACGAGAATCCCGATCACATTCCAGGACAGGGCGGCACCCCGGCGGAATCGAACTCTTTACCGGGCGCCGGTGGACGGGGAATGTTTCCAGGCGTGAGAGGGGCGCTGATGGCGTCCCTCGCGCACCACGCCCCCTTCGTTCCGAGCCGTAAAGCGCCACGGACCGGAATGGCCTCCATTCCCCGGAGCCCCTTCAGGGAACAGTGCCGAACGACCGGCGGTATGACACCACCGCGCACGCTATCCACGCACTTCCTTCCTGCGCCGGTTGACACCATCAGGCCTCGGAACGACACCGTGCGCTCGGTCCGGGCAAGTGACCCGGGCCGGCGTCTGGTTGTACGTTTTTTCTTACCGAAGGCATATTCCGACCCGCGGTCCTCGCCGTTGAGAGGGACGGGCATGACGAGCCACGCTACTGAAGTCGACCTCGAAGAACTCCTCCGGCAGGCCCTGGACTCCACGGGAGAGCGCGCCCGCTGGGCCACCGACACGGACGAGATGTGGTGCCGCCTCACGCTCCCGGCCGCAACACCCCGCGAGCAGGGCTGGAAGCTCCACGTCTCGGCGACCACCGCCTCCGCACCCGACGTCCTCGTCCGGGCGCTCGGCGTGCTGCTGCGGGACGCCTCGGCCTTCAAGTTCGCCCGGTCCCTCGACCAGGTGAGTGCGCTCAACTCCCGTGGCACGCCCCGGGGGAGCTCCGGGAAGTTCATCACCGTCTACCCGCGCTCCGACGCCGACGCGGCCCGGATCGCGGGGGAACTGCACGCGGCGACGCAGGGGCTGGCCGGCCCCCGGATCCTCTCGGACCAGCCCTACGCCGTGAACAGCCTGGTCCACTACCGCTACGGTGCCTTCGTCGGCCGGCGCAGGCTCTCCGACGACGGCCTGCTCGTCTGGTACATCGAGGACCCCGACGGCAACCCCGTCGAGGACGTACGCACCGGCCAGTACGCGCCCCCGCCCTGGGCGGTCAGCCCCTTCCCCGCATCGGTGCCGGCCCCGCCGAGAGCGCGGGAGGCTCCGAAGGCCCCTGTCCTGCTCGGCGGGCGCTTCTCGGTCCGGGAGGCGATCCGGCACACCAACAAGGGAGGCGTCTACCGGGGCACTGACGTCACCACGGGCGCGCCGGTGGTCATCAAGGAGGCCCGCCCGCACGTGGAGACCGACGCGTCGGGCCGCGACGTCCGCGACTGGCTGCGCGCCGAGGCCCGCGTCCTGGAGGAGCTCCGCGGCACCGGCCTGGCCCCCGAGCCCCTCGCGGTGTTCGATCACGCCGGCCACCTGTTCCTCGCCCAAGAGGAGATACCGGGCCTGCCCCTGCGCAACTGGGTCGCCGAGCACTTCCGCGACGCCGGCGCCGAACGCTACCGCGCCGACGCCCTCACCCAGGCAGGCCGCCTGGTCGACCTCGTCGCCGCGGCGCACGCGCACGGCTGCGTCCTGCGGGACTTCACCCCCGGCAACATCATGGTGCGCCCCGACGGCGAACTGCGCCTCATCGATCTCGAACTCGCCGTCCTGCAGGGCGACGCCGCCCTCCCCACGACGGTGGGCACTCCCGGGTTCAGCGCGCCCGAACGCCTGGCGGGCGCCGCCGTCGCCCCGACCGCCGACTACTACAGCCTCGGCGCCACCCTGTGCTTCGTCCTGATGGGAAAGGTGCCCCAGCTGCTGTCCGAGGAGCCTGCCGACCGGTCCGCGGACCAGCGGCTCGCCGCGTGGCTGGCCGCCGCCGGGGCCGCGTTCCCCCTGCCGGACGGCCTGCCCGGGACGATCCTCGCCCTGATGAAGGAGGCCCCGGCCGAACGCTGGGACCCGGCCACCGCCCGCGCGGCCCTGCACGGAACGCGGCGGACGGGCACCCGGAGCCCCGCGGCCCCGCCGCCGCCCGACGCGACGTGGGCCGCGGTGGAGGGCATCGTTAACCACCTCGTCGATTCGATGACGCCGAAGGACGCGCGGCGGCTGTGGCCCGTGTCCACCAAGGCCGGAGAAACGGACCCCTGTACGGTCCAGCAGGGCGCGGCCGGCGTCCTCGCCGTCCTGACCCGGTACTTCCACCTCACCGGCGACCCGCGCCTGCCGGAGGTGATCTCCACCGCCGGCCGCTGGATCGCGGAGCGGACCGACACCCGCTCCGCCCGCCCCGGTCTGCATTTCGGCGGCCGGGGGACCGCCTGGGCACTGTACGCGGCCGCACGCGCCGTCGACGACCAAGCCCTCGCGGACCACGCGACGGCCCTCGCCCTGGCCCCGCAGGAACCGACGCCCAGCCACGACATCACCCACGGCCAAGCCGGCAGCGGACTGGCGGCCGTCCACCTGTGGCACCGCACCGGCGACCCCCGCTTCGCCGGACTCGTCACCGACGCCGCCGACCGGCTCGCCGCCGCCGCGCGCCCCGCCCCGTACGGCGTGAGCTGGCCCATCCCGGCGGAATCCGGCGTCGGCGCGGAAGCCGGCAAGCGCTATCTCGGCTTCGCCCACGGAACGTCCGGCATCGGATACTTCCTCCTCGAAGCCGCGGCCGTCACCGGCCGCGGCGACTACCTCGACCTGGCCCTGGAGGCCGGCGAGGAACTGGTGGCCGCCGCCGTGCGGGTCGGCGGGGCGGCCCAGTGGCCGACGCAGGCTGGTGACGTGCCCACGGCCCCGTACTGGTGCCACGGCTCGGCGGGCATCGGCACCTTCCTGCTCCGGCTCTGGCAGACCACCGGGGACGACCGCTTCGGCGAACTCGCCCGCGCCGCCGCACGCGCCGTCGTGGAACGCGCCCCCCGCGCGCCCCTCGCCCAGTGTCACGGCCTGGCGGGCAACGGGGACTTCCTCCTCGACCTGGCCGCGGCCACCGAAGACCCCGCCCACCACGCGGCGGCCGAGTACCTGGCTCGTCTCGTCGTCGCCGAAGGGGCCCACCGTGACGGCAACGTCGTCTTCCCCACCGAGTACGGCGACGTCTCGACGGGCTGGAGCGACGGCAGTGCGGGCATCCTCGCGTTCCTCCTGAGGACCCGCCACAACGACTCCCGGCACTGGACCATCCAGCAGCCGGGCTGAGCGGCAGGGGAACCTGCCTCACCCTCACAGAGAAGGAGAAAGCCATGGAGACCCGCGACCTCGAACTGCTGGCCCACCTGCACGCCCTTCCCGAGACCGACCCGGTCGGCGCCGACGGCGCCCCCTTCGCCGACACCTGCGCCTGCGTCGGCCTCCTGACCCTCCTCAACACCGTGTGTGTGGGCATCAGCTGCGCCTGACCCGACACGAGGCCCCGACGTCGGCCCCCTCGGGCACAACCCCGTAGCACCCGCCCGCGCGGGACTGAGACGCCGAGGTCCTGACGGCCTCCGGCCGGCGGTCGCCCACAGCGGCGCCGTCGGCCGGAGCACCCATCCGCTCCAGGCGGGGAGCCGGGCCCGGGCCCGGCTCCCCGCCACCCCACCCAGGCCGTCCCCTCCGGATCCTGCCCGGCCCGCGCAGCCCGGCAGGATCCGCAGGAGACGACCTGGTCCGCCGCGCACGCACCGCAGACGAGGACCGCCCATGCAGCCACACGTCCGTGACGAGGCCCCGCTCCAGGCCGTCCTCCCGGCCGCCGCGCCCGGAGAACCCGACGCGGCGCGTCCCGGGCCCGGGACGGCGTACGCCATCAGCACGCGCGGACTGGTCAAGAGCTACCCGGGCCCGGACGGCACCACCACGCACGCCGTGCGCGGCCTGGACCTCGACGTACGCCAGGGCGAGGCGTTCGCCTTCCTCGGCCCCAACGGCGCGGGGAAGTCCACCACCATCGCCCTGCTCTGCGCCCTGGCCAGACCCACCGCCGGCACCGCCACCGTGGCCGGCGCCGACGTACTCACCCAGCCTGACCGGGTACGGCGGAACGTCGGCATGCTCTTCCAGCACAGCGCCCTGGACATGGACCTGACGGCCGAACAGAACCTCCACATCCACGCCCGGCTCTACGGAATGACCCGCCGCCGCGCCCGCCGCCGCGCCACCGAGACCCTGGAGGCCGTCGGTCTGGCCGACCGGCGCCGTTCCTCCGTCCGCACCCTGTCCGGCGGCATGCGACGACGCCTCGAACTCGCCCGCGGCCTGCTGCACGAGCCGCGGATCCTGTTCCTCGACGAGCCGACCACGGGACTCGACCCGCACGCCCGGGCCCAGGTCTGGGAACACCTGCACGCCCTGTGCGACCGTGAGGGCACCACGCTCTTCGTCACCACCCACTACCTGGGCGAGGCGGAGGACTGCGACCGCCTCGCCGTCATCGACGGCGGCCGGCTCGTGGCCCAGGGGACACCCTCCGCCCTGAAGGCCGCGATCGGCGACGACCGGGTGGTGCTGCGCACCGGTGACGACCCGGCGGCGCGCGCGGTCGTACGCGAGGCCGTGCCGCCCGACACCGCCACGACCCTCGGCCCCGAGGGGATCGCCCTGCGCCTGCCCGACGGCGGCTCCTGGATCCCGCGCCTGTGCGCCGCCCTGGCGGCCCACGGCCTCCCCGTCCACGCCGCCTCCGCGACCCCGCCGACGCTCGACGACGTCTTCTTCCACCACACCGGCCGCAGCATCCACGGCGCACGCCCCGGAACGGACGCCGCCACGGGGGCCGGCTCCACGGCGGCCGGCACCGCGGCGGCCGTCAAGGAGGCCCGATGACCGCGTCCGCCGCACGGGCTCCGCGAGCCCCCGCCGATGCTCCGGAGCCCCTACCACTCGAAAGCCTGCGCCGCGAACTGCGGGCCGTCCACGCCCTCGTCCGCCGCGATCTGCTGCGTCTGGCCTCCCAGCGCGTCCACACCGCGCTGATGCTGATCCAGCCGGTGCTCTACCTCTTCATCCTCGGGGGCGGCATGGCCGCACTGATCCCCGAGGCGGCCCTCGGCGTCGGCTACCAGACCTACCTGTTCCCCGGCATGCTCATGATGACGGTGCAGGGCCCGGCGATGATTGTCGGCGTCCGGCTGATCACCGACCGGCAGAGCGGCTACCTGCGCGAACTGCTGATGGCACCCGTACACCGCTCCACCCTCCTGTTCGGCCTGTGCGCCGGCGGCACGGCCGTCGCCACGGCCCAGGGCGCCGTACTGCTCGCCCTCGCCGGGGCAGTGGGCCTCCCCTACGATCCGCTCCTGCTGGCGCTGCTGCTGGCCGGCATGGTGCTGGCCTCCTTCACCATCACCGCCCTGTCCCTGGCCCTGGCCGTGAGCCTGGCCCGGCCCGAGATGTTCCACATGCTGCTCGGCCTGGTGATGATGCCGTTGCTGTTCCTCTCCGGTGGCTTCTTCCCGCTGGAGAACCTGCCCGGCTGGGCCCAGGCACTGGCCGCGGCCAACCCGCTCGCCTACGGCGTCGACCTGCTGCGCCGCGCCATCGCGATCCGCGAACCGCACCGGGCGGCCGCGACGGGCATCGAATGGTTCGGCCACCATCCCCCGCTCGCCCTCGAAGCGGCGGGCCTCCTGGCGATCGGCGTCCTCGCGCTCCTCTGGGCCGCCCACCGCTTCGCCCGCCCCGAATGACCCCCCGACGCCGAGACCGCGAATCCGGCCGGGTGCGGGACCGCGGCCGTGCCGTAGGGGTCCTCGGCATCGGTACCGACCACACCGGTCGGCGCCGGCCCGAGCGGCGCACGCCGCGAACCATGAGGAGAAGGCCCGGCTTGATGCTCGAGCCGGGCCGGCCGTGCGTCGCCGCGCGGGATCAGCCGTCAGCTGAGTTCCACGAGCGCGATGCGGATCGTCCGGCGTCGCCGCACATGCCCTCGACCCACTTGTCCTCGGCGGGCCGACAGGCGTCGTGGCCCACGCTGGAGTCGCAGAGTTGACATAGCGGTCGCCGAAGAACTCCGCGCCTGCACCTCGACGTCCTGGTCGACGACATCGACCAGGGCATCGCCCGGGTCGTCGCCCTCGGCAGCCGGTTCACCGGCGAACGCCACGGCTGCGACGAGGGCGTGGTCGTCGTGATGGCCGACAACCGGTCGATCACCCGCACCTCCCCCATCACCGCCCACGGACCCGTACCGGGCGTGGCCGGCCGGCGTACCGAAGCCCCCGAAGGTCCGGCCGTCGGCTCGGACATCGCGTGGTGCTCCTCATCCCGGCCCGGTGACAGCCGGCTCAGCGATCGACTACCCAGTGCGCGTCCTTCGGCCAGGACCGCGTGCCAGCGATCTGCCGTACGAGTCTGAGCCGACATCGCGAACGAGGCCGAGCGATGTGGCCCGGTCAAGAGTATTGAAAAGGGCATGTCACATGTGCCATTTTACAGCGCAGCCCGTCGAGTACGGGACTCAACTCCCGTCCCCAGGAGTGAATTGTGCGCGCCATGGCCGTCGTCACCGCCCTGTTCACAGCCGCCATCGCGGCCTCCCCCGCCCAGGCCTCCCAGGCCGGCCCCACGCCGGACCACCCGTTCTCGGACCTTGGCCAGCGGCCGGCCCACGGCATCGCGAAAGGTGCCTCCGGTGCGACCGGAACGACCGGCGGCAAACTGGAATCGCGCATCCTGCCGATCGTCCACAACTGCAGCCCCTCACTGCGCATACGCGCCCAGGAGATGACCGCCGCCCAGCTGACGGCGACCTGCGCCAGCCTGGCGAACCAGGACGCCTACTTCCACAGCGTGGTGAAGGACTCCGGGCCGGTCGCCGACGACCACAACACCACCCTGGAAGTCGACGTGTTCAACTCGAGCGCCGACTACAAGGCCTACGCGGGGCGGATCTACGGCATCGACACCGACAACGGCGGCATGTACCTCGAGGGGGACCCCTCGCGGACGGGCAACCAGCCGCGGTTCATCTGCTACGAGCGCACGGACGTGACCCCCGGCTGGCAGATCTGGAACCTCAACCACGAGTACACCCACTACCTCGACGGCCGCTTCGACCTGCACGGGGACTTCGACGCCAGCCAGTCCACCCCCACCGTGTGGTGGGGCGAGGGCATCGCGGAGTACGTCTCCTACTCCTACCGGGGCGTCACCTACTCCAACGCCCTGGCCGAGGCCGGCAAGCACACGTACTCCCTGCGCACGCTGTTCGACACCACCTACGCCAACAGCGACGTCAACCGCACCTACAACTGGGGCTACCTCGCGGCCCGCTACATGGTCGAGAAGCACCCCGCCGACGTCGCGACCGTACTCGGCCACTACCGCAACGGGAACTGGACCGCCGCCCGTTCCTTCCTCACCTCGCTGGACCACGAAAGCGACTGGAACGCCTGGCTGACGTCCGTGGCGACGGCCGCCTGACCCATCATGCACGGCGAGGGCGCTCCCCAGAGGACGGATGCCGCTTTCGCCAGGCGTACGGGGGGGCGTAATGATCGACCTGGGCCAACGCGCGGTTCCCTCGGGTGCCCCCCGCCCCGGAGGTGCCCACTTTCGCACTGCGCAACGGCCTAGTGCAGGTCGGGGACGACGCCCAGCTGTTGGAGGAACCCCAGGACATCCTTGTCCGACCACTTCTCCGCGAGCCTGCCGTTCTCGATGCGGTGGATCACGGTGCCAGTCATGGTCAGCGGCGCGCCGGTGGCGGGGATGCCCGGGAGGTCGCCCCGGTGCACCCCGTGGGCCGTCAGCCGGGTCACGACCTTGTCGCCCTCCGCGATCTGGTCCTCGATGTCGTGCGTTCCGGGGGTGGCCTCCCAGAAGAGCCGGAACGCCTGCTTCAGGCCCTCGCGCCCCTGTGCGAGCCCGGGGAACGGCGGAGGCGAGTGGTCGAGGTAGTCCTCGGCCACCAGGTCGTCCATGGCGTCGAGGTTCCCCGCGTCGATCTCGCGGTAGAACCGGCGAACCAGCTTCTTGTTCTCCTCAGGTGACACGGGGGGGGCCTCTCTGCGTGTGCCGGGCGCACCGCCCGCGGGGTTGCGCGCATCGTCACCCACCCCTCCCCCGGCCGGGCTCCCGGCGCGCCGGAACGGGGCGGACGTCGCCCGGGCAGAGCACGCGGCGGCGTCCGGTGCCCGGTGCGGCGGGGATGGCTCGCGGATGGCCGAAACACCCTCGCCCAGGACCCACTTGGCGCCTGCGGCGGTTTGGCGGACGCCTCACCGAGTAGGCGTACGCCTGTGCGTCCGCCGTATCCGTCGCGGTCGGGATGCCCCCTGGCCCGTAGGAGGTGACACCGCGTACGGATCGTCCGCCGACGACGCCGTCGCACCACACGGCGTCTTCCTCGACCCGGGAGAACCATGACCCCGATCCTCTTCGTCCATGCCAAGGGCGGCCCTCCCCTGGAGTACGCGGTCCCGCGCATGGCCGCCCACGCCGAGGTGCATGTCCTGGCCCTCGCGCCGTTACCCCGGACCACCGAGTCGGCGTGGCTGCCGGGGTGCGCGTCGGTCACCACCGTCCCGCCGGGCGAGGGGGTGGAACTGGTCGATCTGATCTGTTCCCACGCCCGCCGCGTCGGCGCCGGGGCGGTGCTGACCCTGTCGGAGTACGCGGTGGTGGCCGTCGCCCACGCGAGCCTGCGGCTCGGTCTGCGCGGCGCCGGCGAACGGGTGGCGGGGGCGCGGGACAAGCGCCTGATGCGCCGGATCTGGCGGGATGCCGGAGTCCCCGTGCCGGGGTTCACGGAGGTCCACTCCCCGGATGACATCACGGCCGCCTTCGAGACCCTGCGGCCGCCGCTCCTGCTGAAGGCGGCGTGGAGCGCGGGTTCCACCGGCCACCTCACCGTGTGGAACGAGCAGGAGGCCGAGGCCGCCTGTAAGACCGGGCGTTCCGTCATGGAGGCCTCCTCCTCGCAGGGGTATGCCGAACTGCACGCGGCGGACGCGGGCGTCAGCGACTTCCTGCTGGAGGAGATCGTGACGGGCAGGGCCCGCGACTGGTTCGAGGGGGACGGGTGGGGCGACTACGTCAGCGTGGAGGGGATCGTCGCCGGCGGCCGCTACCACCCGCTGTGCATCACCGGGCGGATGCCGACCGTCGCCCCCTTCACCGAGCGGGCGAGCCTGGCTCCGGCCGCCCTCCCGCAGGCGTTGCAGCGCCGCGTCGAGGAGGTGTCGCGCGCCGCCGTCGACGCGCTCGGGCTCGACACCTGCGCCACCCACACCGAAGTCAAACTGGGCGCGGACGGGGCCATGTGGCTGATCGAGACCGCCGCCCGCTTCGGCGGGGTGATGACCACCCGGCAGGTGGAGGCGGTCTTCGGGCTCGACATGATCGGCATGCTGGTACGCGAGCTGCTCGGCCGGGACGTCGACTACCCGGACCGGATGCTGACCGAGGGCGAGGGCGCCGCCGGGTCCCTCGTCGTCCTCGCCGTCGACGCCGGAGGCCGGCCCTGGACCACCCTGCCGGCCTGGGACTTCGAGGCGGTCGACTGGCCCGCCCTCATCGCACCGGGCTCCCGCGTGGAGCTGGTGCGCGAGCACAGCCTCGCGCCGGGCAGCCCGGTCCCGCCGTACGAGGAGGCCGGCGGCGCCAACTCCATGGCCGCGCTGTGCTTCATCACCGCCGAGTCCGCGCCGCGGCTGCTGGCCGACTGCGGCCGCATCGTGGCAGCCCTGCCCGACGCCCTCACCACCCGGCCTCCCTCCCCCTCCGCCGGCCGTTCGACGCCCGGGAGCCCCGCATGACCGACGCCGCAGCCGCCACCGACGCGCCGGCCCCGCGGGGCGCCGCCGTGGACGCCCTGCTCACGCTCCCGCTGTTCGAGCAGCTGGCCGGGGTACTGGGCGGGCACCCGTACGTGAAGGTCGTCGTGGACCGCGAGCAGGAGCGCTGGCACGTCCTCGACAGCGCCGTGCACTCCTTCCACGTCAACTACACAGCCACCGAGATCCTGGGGCTGACCCTCGACCAGCTCGACGCCGACCTCGACCGCTTCAACCACGAGGTCTACCAGGACCCCCGGCGGCGCTTCCTGCTCGGCGTCCTGTCGCTGCACTCCCGGGGCGGCCCGGAGCGGGACGAGCCCTTCATGGTCCTGGAGACCACCGAGGCCGACACGATGGGCGCGGAGCTGCTGGTCGAGTTCCACGCCTTCGTACGGGCCCACCTCGATCCCGCGCTGGAGCTGCTGGTGAAGCCGGCCAACCACGGGCAGGAGAACGCCCTGGCGGCGGTGCCGGAGACCGTGGTGCCCCGGGCCCGCGGCCACGCGCTCCTGGCGACCGCGCCCTTCGTGCCCTTGACGCTCGCCTCGGCCACCGGCCGGCTCCGGGCCTTCGCCTCCGGCGAGGAGTACCTGGCGTCCCGCGCGGACCTGACCTGGTACGACATCGTCGCCATGCCGGTGGTCCCCGACGACATCCCCCGGGTCGCCGGCCTGGTCAACGCCCGGCCCACCACTCCGCTGTCGCACACCAACATGCTGGCGGCCGGCTGGGGCATCCCCAACGCCATCGTCCGCGGGGTGCTCGACACGATCGCCGACGAGAAGCTGGACGGTGCCTGGGTCCGCTACGAGGTCACCGCCGACGCCTTCACCATCGAGCGCGTCGACGAGCCCTCGGACCTCGCCGAACCGACCTGGCACACCCAGCGGGTCCGCCTGGACACCCCGCAGGTCACGGACGTACCGCTGGTGCCGCTGTCCGCGCTGCGGGCCGGCGACCGCAACCGCTACGGCACCAAGGCGGCCAACCTCGGGGAACTGCACCACGTGCTGCGCCACGGATCGGCCCGGCTCACCGGCTACTACTCCGTGCCCCGGCCGCCCCGGGCCGACCTCCTCGGCCACCTGGCCGCCCGGCTGGGAAGGCCCGGGGAGGCCGACGGCGATCTCGCCGAGCACGCGGGCGAGTTCCTCACCCGGCACGTCCAGGCCCCCGCGGGCATCGCCGTGCCCTTCTCCGTGCAGCAGCGCTTCCTGGACTCCTCACCGGCCGTGCAGCAGAGCATCGGCAAGCTGAAGATGGCCCTGGAGCTGGACGCCCTGGACGTCGCGGACTCGGTCTGCCTGCAACTGCAGCACCTGGTGCGCACCCTCCCGGTGCCCGAGGACCTGGTGCGCGCCCTGGACACGCAGCTGGTCGAGCACCTGGCGGGTACGGGCCGCTTCGCCGTGCGGTCCTCCTCCAACGCCGAGGACCTGCCGGGCTTCTCCGCGGCCGGGGTCTACGAGTCCCACACCAAGGTCACCGACCTGCCGGGGCTGCTGGACGCCGTCCGCGGGGTGTGGGCCTCGCTGCTCTCGCCGCGCAGCGTGCGGCTGCGCCACCAGGCCGGCCTCTCGCTGGACGACACGTACATGGGGGTGATCGTCCAGCGCTACGAGCCGTCCCCGATCGGAGGCGTCATGGTCACCTGCAACCCGACCAACCGGGCCGACTTCCGCAACGTGTACCTCAACTGCGCGCACGGCTCCACGGCCGATGTCGTCGACGGCCGGATGCTGCCCCTGCAGTACCTGTACAACACGGTCGAGGGCGGCGGCCGCACGGTCTCGCTGGGCACGGCCACCGAGGACCTGCCGCAGGAGACCCGCGAGCACCTGGGCCGGCTGGCGCTGGCCGGCCGGCTGCTCCAGTCCCACTTCGCCACGGACTACACCTTCGCAGGGCCGCTCGACCTCGAATGGCTGCTCGCACCGGACGGCTCCCTGCACATCCTCCAGCTGCGCCCGTACAGCGCCTGACCCCGTCCCTACGTATCCGCGTACCGGCCCACCCCAAGGTAAGCCGAAGGTCATCCATGCCCCTCGCCCTGCGCACGCGCGGGATGCGCCGCGTCCGTCCGCCCGCCGCGGTGCTCCGCGTCATCCGGCTGAACAACGGTTTCCAGCTGTTGTTCAACCTGCTGTGGTGGATGCCCGTCTTCTACCAGTACCAGCGGCAGGCAGGCCTCACGGACAGCCAGATCTTCGGCATCCAGAGCGTCTACTACGTGGCGTTCTGCCTGCTGGAGATACCCACCGGCTTCATCGCCGACCGCATCGGACAGCGCCGCTGCATGCAGCTCGGGGCGGCCGTGATGACGGCCGCGAACCTCCTGCCGGTCGCCTCGCCGTCCTTCGCGGGCTTCATGGCGCACTTCCTGGCCATCGCCGCCGCCCGCTCCCTGGTGTCCGGGGCCTCCAGCGCCTACCTGTACGAGTACCTGCACGAGCACGGCGCGGACGAGCACTACGTACAGGCCGAGGGCACGGCCCGGGCCCTCGGCCTCTGGGCGAAGATCGCCTGCTGGCCGCTGGTCGGCGTCCTGATGCACGTCCGGCACGAGGCCCCGTACGTGCTGACCGCCCTGTGCGCGCTCGGTTCGCTGGTGTGCGCTGCGGGCCTCCCGGCGATCGGTGCGCCCGGCCGGGGCGCCCACCCGCCGGCGGAGCGCGCCGGGCTCCTCGGTTCGGCCCGCCAGGCGGCGAGGGTGCTCGCCACGTCGCGGTCGCTCGGGCCGTTGATGGTGCAGGGGGTGGCCGTGTTCACGCTCGCCCGCATCTGCCAGGTCAACCTCTTCCAGCCGCTGCTCCTCGAGAAGGACCTCCCCGTCGCCGACCACGGTGCGGTCCTGTCGGCGATGACGGTCGCGGAGGCCGTCGGATCGGCGCGGACCGGCTGGCTGCGCAACAGGCTCTCCGACACCACGGCCGTGACCGTCCTCAGTGTGGTCATGGCCCTCACGCTCGCGGCCACCACGCTGGCCGGGGGCCCGGGCACGGTCCTGTGGCTGTGCGTGTTCGCCGCTGCGGCGGGCCTCGCGTACCCGGTACAGCGCAACCTGATCAACGGGGCCATCCCGCCGACTCCCTACCGGGCGACGCTGCTGTCGGTGGAGTCCATCGTCGACCGCGGCGTGTGCGCGCTGGTGGCGCTGGCCGTCGGCGCCTACCTGGCGGCGGACCGCCTCGACGCGCTCCTCGTGCACGCGGCGGCGGGCACGTGTGTGCTGCTGCTCGTCGTGGGCGTCGTCCTGCGGCGGCTGCGGGGCCGGGCACGCCCGGCCGTCGGCCGGCCCTGAGGCGCCTGGCGGCCTGGCGGCTTGGGGGAGCGTTCCGATGACCGGGAGCCGCTGACCGGTCGCCGTGGCGGGCGAGGCGGGTGAGGCAGGCCTCCAACGTGAGCGCGTCCAGGGGGACGCCGGGGTCGAGGGGTTCTGGTCAACCGCGCCGTGGGAGCACAGCGGCCCGTCCTGCGGGCGCGGTGGTGCGGGCGGGGCGGAAGGCGGGACCGGCCGCGGCCCATGACCGAGGCCGCCCGGCGGCGCCGCTTCGGGAACATCGCGCCGGGACGGTGTCTGAGCTGCGCCTACGCGGGAAGGGGAGGACCACTGCCCCTTCCGCCCAGGGAGTGCGAGGGCCCGCGCGGCCCGCGTACCCGTCGCCCGAGGAGATCTCCTGCCATGAGCACCGCCGCGGCCCTGGCCGCCCCTCGCCGGTCCGCGCGTACGGCCACCCGCAAGTCCGCCGCCGTCCCGCACTCGGCGCTCGACGCGATGCTGGACGCCGTCTACGAGACGCACCGCCGCTTCAGGCAGGGCGCGTTCGGCGAGGCGTGCCCGACCTGCCACGTCGCGGCGGGCGAGCTGTGCCTGGCGCGGCGCAGCGTGCACGCCGCACGTCGTAAGGCGCACCGCGACCGGCTCGCGCAGACCCACCCAGCCCCCCTCACGAGGCCCGTCGGCGCCCGGCGGACCGTGTCAGCGGCGTCACTGCCGACCGGCCCGGGAGGCATGCTGTGACGGTCTGTCGGCCGTCAACTCCCCGCGTACGGAAGCCGACAGAGGGCACACGGGGTACATGACCGTACCCAAGACGACCGTGCTCGTCCTCGACAGCGCCGAGCCCGAGTTGCTCGCACACTTCTACGCCGACCTGCTCGGCGCCACGGTAGGCCCGGCTCCGGGGGACGGGGACCTCATCCTCGTCACCGGCTCCGAGGGCGTCGTCCTCGGCGTGCGCCGCGATCCCCACCACGCGCCGCCCAGCTGGCCGCTCCCGGAAGGCTCGCACCAGGCGCACCTGAGCATCCTGGTCGCCCCGGATGCCCTCGACGAGGCCGAACGCGAGGCCGTGTCCCTCGGCGCCCGCCCGGTGGCCGCGGAGGACGACGGCGCCGCGTCCGGCAGCCGGACCACCCTGCGCCGCTACGCCGACCCGGCCGGCCACGGGTTCGTCCTCGAAGCGGTGGCTCGCCAGGGATGACGCCGCTTGAGCGACGTGCGGCGTCGGACCGGGTGGAATGCGGTCCCCTTCCGGCGATGAGTCAGCGCCCGTGTTCCCCGTTGTTGGTGCCTAGCGGTCCGGTGGCGCGCATCTTCGGCGAGGCCAAGCTCCGCTTCGAGCGCGACCATCGCCGCGGGTGTGTTCCCCGAGGACCCGACTCCGAAGGGCGTGGCAGCAGGCCTACGCCGAACTCGCCCAAGCCCCTGCCGCGGCCGGCACGACCGTACTGCGGCGCCAGCTTCTCGATCAGTCGGCGCGCGCCTGTGCACCCACCGATGAGCTGCCCCATCGACCCCGCAATCCGCAAGGCCCACGCCCGTCTCTACCGGGCTGTTCGTCCGGTGCCGCCGGGCCACCACGCGCTACTGAGCCGGCGCGAGCCCCTGTGCGCGGCATCCCAGCGAGCTCGGGCGGAGTCACTTCCGCGAAGCTGCGCCCCAACCCGGCGTCGCCCTGGACCAGGTGCCCAGCCACCGCAAGCCCACCGGCATGGCGGCGGCCCCGGCAACGCCGTGGGTGTGGGTGCTGGGCGGTCGTACCAGCGCCGGGGAAGCCGCCGTGGACGCGCCGAGGGGTGCGTCCCGCTGACGGACGAAGCGCACCCGGGTCTGGATCGGAGCCCAGGCCGGCCGACGGCCCACGCCGCCCCGGAGCGGCTGCTCGGGTACGGGATGGGCGCCGGCTGGCCCTCAGGGGGTGGACGGCGGGGTCAGGGCGTACCGGGCGATGACGTCGGGCAGCCAGTCGGGTTGCCCGAACTGGAGCCCGTACTTGGCGGCGAGCGCGGGTATGGCGTTCTCGGTCGGCGGAGGGCCGTCGGCGAGCATCTCGGCCAGCTCGCGGAAGAAGTGCTCGAAGCCGGCCGGACTGATGATCTCGATCATCCGGGCCGGGACAGGACCGGCGTTCCACATCGCGTGCAGTTCCCCGCGCGGCTTGGTGATGTAACCGCCGGCGCCCAGGACGACCTCGCGGTCTCCGGACCGGAAGCCGATCTCGCCCTCGGTGACGATCGAGTACTCGTCCTCCAGGGTGTGCAGGTGCGGCGGCACCAACGCCCCGATGGGGAAGGGGTGCTCGACGACGGAGACCGAGCCGTTGGTGTCGGCTCCCCAGAGCTTGAAGGCGACCCCGATCGGGCCGAGATCGGCCTCGTTTCCCTCGCCGGGGTGGACGATGGTCAGTGGCGGGCCCAGCGGCTCTGTCATGGTGATCACTCCTCCACCCGATGTGGAGATGTGCCGGCATTCTCCTCAAAAGTCTCCTCCTCGGACCGCAGGGCGGCCACCGGGCCCGCCGGCCGGGCTGTACGGGCTGTACGGGCTGTAGGAGCTTCCGCGCAGGTCACTGCGGTGCTGACGGCCGCCACGGTCATCGCTGTGACCGGTCCGGTGCGGCGGGGGTCACCGGACGAACTCGCAGCGTTACCGCTCAGGCTCCTGATCGTGCGCCGGGCCCAGGAGCGCCGAACCGCGACGGTTTCGGCAGCCGTGCTGCGGGCAGCCGCCTCAGGGGGTGAGATCGTCTCCGGCCGTGAGCCGGCCGCGACATGGTCGTCCGGCACGCCGACGGAGCAGGACATCGACGCCGTGGTGTCACGGCTGGATCGCCGTACCCACCGGCCGCGTCCTGGCAACAAGGGAAAGGAGCGCTGATGAGTGAGAAGCAGATGGCGGACGACGCCTACCAGCCCACGGGCACCAACGAGGAACAAGAGGACGCGGCGCCCCTGGACCTCCAGAACGCGGTGGACGAGCGCACCTACGACGACATGCTGGACGAGGGTTACTCCCCTCCGGAGAAGCCGTTGGGCGTCGACAAGTACGGCACGACAGCCGAGGAGCAGCAGGCCGGAGAATCCCTGGACCAAAGGCTGTCCCAGGAGGTACCGGACGTGGCCGAGCTCGGTGGCGACGGCCTGGGGGACCTGCCGGGTGGAGAGGGGGAGCTGATCGATGACGAGGTGGGTGGCGAACGCGCCGGGCGTCTCAGCGCGCCGGACGAGGGCGTCCGTAGCGACACCACCAAGGAGCTGATCGCCCGGGACGAGGGCATCGACGGAGGCGCGGCGAGCGCCGAGGAAGCGGCCATGCACGTCATCGAGGGCGAGGGCCCGGCTGCGGCCACCTGACTCCTTACGCCGGATGGTTCCTGCCCGCCGCTGGTCTGGGGGCGGGCAGGAACCGTGGGGCAGGCGTGTCAGGAAGAGACGGCGGTGATCTGCCAGGCGACCATTCCCGTGGCTCCGGCTGCCGCCGTGATGTCGACCGGCAGGACGTCCGGGGGATCCTGGACGGGCAGGCTCGCCCTCACTCCGTCACACGGGACGGAGTGAGGTGGGGCTTTGTCCCCGAGCGTCAGCTCGCGAGCTGTGGGTGGCCTCGCCCACGCCCACCACCTGGGCGTCGCCGACCATCCGGCCGAACGGGCGGAGGTCGGACAGGCCGCTTCGGGGATCGGTGCCGTGCAGTGGGTGGGCCACCCGGCCGAGGGCTGCCTCGGGTGAGCGGAAGGCGGGGGCGGTGGCCTGCTGCGGGCCGGCAGACGAGGCCGTGCCGACGGGAGCCGAAGCGGTGGCCGGGGTGGGCAGGGGCGCGGCGGAGGCAGCCGGGGCGGCGGCCAGGGTGGCAACGAGCGGGACGAGCAGAATGGCGAGCGATGCCTTGTGCGTGTTCATGGGGCCCACTCTCGCCGCGCGGGTCTGCCGCAGACCATCCGTCCCGCCCCCCATCGGCCCGGGGCTGGCCTCACCGCCGCTCGGAGGAGGTATGGGACTCCAGTCCCGGTCCTGAACGGGACCCGGGTACGGTGATCGCCGAGCAGTCGGCGCGCCCGCGCTTGCGGAGAGTGGATTCGCGGCTCGGACCGGATCGCTTCGGGCTCCCTCAGCCGCGTCCAGCGCGGCGGGCAAGGCCGACGCCGTCAACGTCCCGCTCTTCGCGGCCGGCGACGGACCGCCGGGGGCAGCGGGCGCAGCAGAGCGGACGCCGACCCGCGGTGGGCCCGGGAAGTCGGGGGACTGCTTCCCGGGCCGGCGTCGCCGTACCACGGGGGGGGAGCGGTAAGCCGACCGTCCCGTCCCGCCATGCTCCGGAGCTGACGGCGTCTTCCTCCGGCAGTTCGGGCGCGGATCGTGGCAGCGACGGTTGCGCCCAACGGGGTCAGCGGTCGCGGCGCGCTCCCGTGGCCAGCCGCTCGGGAGCCTGGCTGTCGGCCTCCTGGGTGTGGGCGGGGGCGCCGGTGACGGTGAACGCGATGTCCAGACTGCGGCACATCCGCTGCGTACGAGCCATGGCGCTGAGCGTGGCCGGCCCCGGTTCACCGGCGGGCAGTTCGAGGACGACCTGCTCCGGGTGGTGGGTGGTGACGAGCGCTTCGATCTGGAAGGCCACCGCTGCCCGGTTGGTGATGTCCAGGCCGTGGAGGACCTTCACCGTGAGGGTGCCGCGGTCGAGCGCATGGGTGATCAACATCCACAAGCCTCCAAAGAGCCCGGGCAGGACACGTAAGCCCACCACACCTGCCTCCAGCATGCAGGCGCGCGGCCCGCGCCGCACGTACCACGCAGGCGGCACGCCCAAGGCGGTCCGGGGATCGAGCCGGGCCGCCTCGATGTCGGGCCGAACGGCTGCGTCGCTGATCACGGCCGTGCTCAGCAGGTCAGGAGCCGATGGATGGGGGTCCAGTCCATGTGCTCCTCCTCCGTACCCGGGGGGACGAGGGTGTAGGTGACCTGCAGCCACGCGATCAGCTGTGCGCGGTCGAGACCGAGCAGGGCGTGATCAGGGTGGGGTCCCAGGCGCAACCACAGCCGGCGGTCGTCGACCGGGTCGGGCCAGCCGATGACGTCGCTGCTGCCGATGAGTGAACGGGTGGCGGCCGCGAGCATGTCGCGTCCCAGGATCCAGGTGATGTCCTGCCGGCAGTGGAAGACGGCTTTCACGCACAACGGGTCGTTCGACCGGTAGGTGAAGGTCACCGGCACCGTGAGCGGCTGGGACAGATGGGGGAGGTACTGGCGGACGAACGTGGACCAGCGGGCGTCGCGGCGGGCCGCGCCGGGGCAAGGGGTGATCTCCACGGGATCCAATCCTGGGGAGGAGCATGGTGGGCGATGCTTCCCGCCTGCCCCGTGCACGCGCTCTGACGCGTGGCTGCCGTGAGCCGATCGGGTGGAACCCCGCCGTTGGCAGCCGCCTGCGGAATGATCAGAGTACGAGATCCGCACCTGCTCGCGGATGTGCCGGTCCACCGGGATCGCCCGCAGGGTCCGCCCCCGAGGGCCGTGGGACGCGAGGCGCCCGGCCACCGCGGGAAGGCGCGGCGCGGCCGGGCCGGGTCGGGTCGCGACGATCGAGATGCGCGCGGTCGGCCGGCGCCCGAAGGGTGGCACGTCGTCCGCCTTCACGTCCGGGAGCGGATGCGGGCTCCCGGCCTAGGCACTGTCCGGCGGATCAAGCTTCGGGGTCGAGGGTCCGGAGGTCGTAGAGGTAGGAGCGGTCGTCTTTGAAGCTGCGCCAGACGGTGGCCGGGGGTTCGGGTTCGTCAGCGTGGCTATTGAGGGGATGGGCGGTGACGAGGCCGTCAGCGATCTCGCAGTGCCAGCCGTCGGTCGGCGACCAGACACACCACACGTTCCCGTCCGTTCGGCGGTAGGCAGGGCGGGTTGGGACACATGGCTTCTACTTCCGGGCGCCGGCCGCGTGCTGATGCGCCCGGCAGGACGTCGAGTCGACGCTGACCATGCTCCAGTCGAGCCGACCAGCGAGGTCGGCGTCCGCCTGGACGGCACACAGGATCCGGTCCCACGTGCCATCCGCCGACCAGCGCCGGTGCCGTTCATAGACGGTCTTCCAGCTGCCGAAACGCTCGGGAAGGTCCCGCCACGGTATGCCCGTCCGGACCCTGAACAAGATCCCGTTGATCACCCTGCGGTGATCGTTCCACCGACCGCCACGCCGTCCCGGCACCGGCAGGTGCGGCTCCAGCCGGACCCACTCCGCATTCGTCAGATCACCCCGCCCCATGCCAACAACAACGAGCCGGCAATCCGACAGTCACATGATCCGCCGGACAGTGCCTAATCGTCTCCGGTGGTGCCCCGGTTCAGGTTCCGGCGCCGGTTCTTCTCGGAGCGACGCACCAGGTCGCCCGCAGCAAGCGTCACCCGTGCCACGACGCGGGCCCACCGGGGCCCGCCGCGCTCCGCCCACACCACACACGCGCACCCGCCGACGGCGAGCGCCACGATACCGAGCAGCACCAGACCGACCATATTCCCCACCTCATGTTTCTTCGTTCGATCACGTTGATCGTCTCAGAGGGCGGCTTGTGCGGTGATGGGGTCTGCGGCATTCGCCCGGGATACTCCCGCCCGTCCGGAAGCCGGGCGCGTCCTGGCGACGGGGCACCCTCGGTACCGGTCTGTTCGCGGGTCCGCGGATGCCTTGGACGGTTTGATCGTCTTCTCGATCACCGGCTGACCCATCGAGCGAGCGGCCGGGCGAACGGCTGCCCCTTCTTGAGCGGATGGGCGGCCCGGCGGAAGGCCGGAGCATGAGGCCCCGTGTCAGTACCGTGGCGCAGGATGGGGGCATGATCCAGACGCTCCCCCTGGCCCTGCCGACCACACTGGTCGACCACCACGCCATCGACCTGACCGCGCTGTACTCGAAGGGCTGGGGTCTGAGCTTCGTCGATGCCGCCGGCTCGTCGAACGGTGAGGTGTACACCCTGGCCACCCTCTACCGCCACATGTACCGGGCCGCCGACGACGAACCGGGCCCGAAGAGCGCGGACTTCGGCTACCGGATCATCACGCGGTATTCCGCGGAGGGCGAAGTCCTTGCCAGTGCCCTCTTCCGTACGGGCGGAGCAGAGAAGGGAGACTCGGCCGTGGCGGACGGCGGGGACCTGGGCCTGTGCGTCCTGCCGGACGGGGTTCTGGCCATCACCGCGACCCCGGACAGGACCACCCTCGTCGCACCGGATCTGAGCCTGGTCCTGGCTGTCTACGACTCGAAAGACGGGCGGCCCTACCGGGAGTTCGCGCCCGGGGAGGGTGACCCCTTCGCCGGATCGATCAGCGTCACGCCCTCGGGCCGGCTGTTGTGCACGCTCGCCGAGTACGGCGTGTGGAGGTACGGCAACCTCCTCACCAACCTCGTCGGCATCGCCGACGGCCCCCTGACCGCCGACTCCAAGCCGCCGATCCGCGCCCTCGCGTCCCTCGACCCCGAACCGGCCCACCAGAGCCCCGTCGATCTCCGCCCGCATGCCACGTACCAAGGCTCACCGATCGGGATGACCAATCGGCCCCGGCCCGCACTGACCGAGCTCGCAGCCGGTGAGGACCGCCTGTCCAGGTGGGAGCGCTCGTCTCTCGGCCGCCCGGCGGCTCTCTCCGACAGCCTCTTCGTCGTCCCCTTCTTCGCGGAGACGTTCCGGGGCGGCAGCCGTGGCCAGCCCTTCGTCTTCGCCCTCGTCAACGACCAGGGCGAGATGACCGGGCGCCTCCACGGCCTCCACGAGTGGCGCGACTCGCCTTTCACCGGCTTCAACTTCAGCCTCGTCGCAGACCCGCACCGCGGCCGCGCCTTCCACCTCAATCGCTATGGCCTCTACGCCTGGAACAAGGCCGGAGTCCTCCGCGCCAAGCTGGACACCGAGACCAAGCCGTTCAAGCCGCTGACCCACTTCACCCTCGGCGCCTGCGCCCCCAACGGTGACCTGCTGCTCGTCCACACCAAACAGCACCTCGTCCTGCGCGTCCCCGCGCCCGACGACCTCAGCGCCCTTGGCGACACCGTCGAGGAAGCCCTGCGCACCTACGCCCGGCAGCGAACTGCCCTGAAGAAGCAGTGGGGCCCGGTGAACTGGCACTGGACGCACTCCACACCACTCCACCGGATCTGACCGTCCTCGCAGGGCGTACCCACGCCGTCATCTCACAGGGCCGGCGCGGCCGCCCTCCACGAGTGGATGCAGCACGCCTGTGACGCGGATGCTCCGCCGTGACCGTGAGCGAGTACACCAAGCCGCTGGTGGCGTGCGCCAGTGGCATTGCTGCAACAGTCGGGGCCCCGGCTGCCTGCCGCGGGCAGCCAGCGCCAGCTTCCGGCCCCTTTGTTGCTGTCCTGCAGGGCTCCGCAGTCATGATGACCGCCTTGTTGAACAGCTCGCTTCCCGCGCCCTCACGAGCGGGAAACACCGGCTGCACGTCCGGCGCGACGAGGAGGGGCGGATAGCCGCTCAGCACTCCCACCGCCAGTGAACACCCCTGTCGCCAGGCAGCACACGCGCCTTCCGCAATTCCGCGCGTTCCATCATTTCTATTTCCCCAGATGCGCATTCTTCATCAAAGGAGTCACCAGCCCTGGGCACCGGCCCTCGCCCCGCGACTCCCCCAATACCGCCACGGTCGGCGCCGGCTCGGCACCGGCCCGATCCTGCTCGACGGCACACATGCCTTTTTTGTTTATTGTTTGGCGGCGCTCCGACAGGGCAGCGGAGGTGCAGGAGCCGTTGATCATGACGGCTCGCGCGGGCATTTGGATTGCGCACTCTAGGTATCGACTAAGGAGTACTGAATGAACAACGAAATGTGGAGCTACGTTCCGACTGCCGGTCACGGCCCGGACGATGATCTCACGGGGTACAGGGTCGAAGCCGCCGACGGGCACATCGGCAAGGTCGGCAAGCATTCCGACGAGGTCGCCGACCAGTACGTCGTTGTCGACACCGGCGTATGGATCTTCGGCAAGGACGTCCTGCTGCCCGCCAGCACCGTGACGGCCATCGACAACGAGGAGCGCCGGATCCTGGTCTCGCTCACCAAGGAGCAGATCAAGAACGCGCCGGAGTTCGACAAGGAAAAGCACCTGGGCGACCCCGCCTACCGCGACCAGCTCGGCGGGTACTACGGCGGTTCGGGCCACTGAGCCCGCTCAGAGCCGCACCACCTCGGCAGGATGTGGCCAAGGACGGTGTCCAGTCGCACCCGTTGCGTCGCTGACTCGGTGGTGCCACCGCTGCGGGCGATGTCGATGAAGTGCGGGACCTGGGTGCCTGGCCCGGGAGCGGTGACGGTCAGCGCCGCCGGAACCGGGTGCGCAGCCGCCGCCACAGGCCGCGCGGGCCGCGGTGGCGGGCGGCTTCGCGGAGGGCGACCTCGGCTGACTCCAGGGCGAGCGCCGCCCAGTCCTCTTTCCCGGCCTGCCGGAACAGTCCGGCGGCCTCGAAGTGGGCTGCCGCAGAGCGGGCGAAGTCAGCCGTCCCGGTGTACGCCGTGCCGAGCGCGAACAGCGCGTCGGACGACCACGCGGGGTCGCCGGCGTACCGGCCTTGCCGGAGTGCCTCGTTGAGCACGCTCTCGGCACCGGCCGCGTCCGAAAGCGCGAGCCCCGGCGAGCCCGGCCTCCACCACGGCCCGCGCCCCGCTGCCGGGCGCCAGCACGGCCAGCAGCTCCCCGAGCTCCCGCTCCCTGCCGACCAGCGCCTCTGGGGCGTTGTCCTGCGCCCGGCCCCGCTGCCCCCACGTCATGTCTCCCACGATGGCACCGGCGGGCCGCCGCGACCATGGAATGCACGCCGCATCCGCCCGCCTGTCCGCCCCGGTCAGTACCTCAACCCGGTGCACCGGGCGCAGAACCGCTTCGGCCGCCTACGGCGCCTCAGAGCGGCCGCGGTCCGAGTGCTGTCGTAGTCTGCGGCGGTGGATGCCGAAGATCTTGACCGTCAGGCGGGCACGTGGGGTGGTATTTCGCCGCGGCTGGTCGACATGCTCCTGGAGCGGGGCCACCTGGATGTCGTGGTCCAGGCCGCGCTGGAGCGCGGGAAGTGGTTCTGTGCTCGTGCCGCGGTGCGTGAGTTGTGCCGACTGGCGGAGTACGAGCGGGCGCGTGCCGTGATCGAGCCCTTCGCCCGGACGGGTTGGGGGCCGGCGCGGGCGGAGGCCGCCGATGTGTTCCTGGCGACGGGGCAGGTGGAACCGGCCCTGGATCTGGTGCGCCCGGACGAGGCAGAGCCCGTGGAGGCCCGGTGGA
Organism: Streptomyces racemochromogenes; assembly: GCF_039535215.1. Classification (GTDB taxonomy): domain Bacteria; phylum Actinomycetota; class Actinomycetes; order Streptomycetales; family Streptomycetaceae; genus Streptomyces; species Streptomyces racemochromogenes. The sequence continues at coordinate 7,271,273 of NZ_BAAAWT010000001.1, read as the reverse complement.
GGGAATACGCCCGGATCCTGGCGAGCGCCGGGCGGGTGGACGAGGCCGTTGACGTACTTGCGCCGCGTCTGGACAGCGGGTTGCTGCGGCAGGCCCTGGTCGACGTCACGGCGGGCGCGGGCCGTGACGAGCGCGTGCTGGGGCTGTTGACCCCGCTGGTCGAAGTGGCGAGACGGGCCAGGAAGTCCGGGGCGAGGGCTCATCCCGCCGACCGGGCCGTCGAGAGCCTGGCCCAGGTGCTGGAGAGGAGCGGCCGGGCCGAGGAGGCGATCGCCGTCCTGTCCGCGGATGTCGCAGCGGGGCACTTCTACGTCCTGAACACCGTGGAGTTCCACGCGCGGCTCCTCGCACGTCACGACCGGGTTGAGGCCCTGCGTGAGCTGGCCGTCGGCGGGCACGGGCGGTCCGCGCTGGAGCCGTACGTCATGGCCCTGGAGCGGCTCGGGCGGGCCGAGGAGGCCGGTGCCTTCCTCGAAGCCGGTGGCCACAGGGCAGCGTTGATGTCCCACCTGGGCAGGCAGGGCCGCCTGGACGATGCGGTGGAGGTGGCGCGGCCGGCTTTCGAGTACCTCGGCGACGGCAACCTTCTGGAGTCGGCCGTTCACCTGCTCGTCGACGCGGGTCGGCCGGATGAGGCGCTAAGGCTGATGGACGAGCGCAGCCCCGCCTTCGCCGAGGAGTACGACTGGTGGTTGCTCACGAACCGGGTGTGGGTGCTGGCGGAAGCAGGCCTGTACGACGAGGCCCTCGCGCACGCCGCCGCCCTGCCGCCGGAGGTCGAGAGCGAGCCGCAGACGACGATCGGCTGGGTGCTGGGCGAGGCCGGCCGCGTACAGGAGGCGGTCGACCTGCTCGGTGCTTCCACGGAGCCGGGGGCGGCGCGCGTGCTCGCGGAGATCCTGATCAGGCACGGTCGTCCCGTCGAAGCCGTCGCCGCGCTCGCTTAGGGCGTCAGGGCGCCGGTGTCGGACCGGTGTCCGGGGACGGGCCCACCGCGGACCACCACGCGAGCAGCCGGTCGGCCATCGCGTCGGTCCGGCGGGCGACGGGGTCCAGCCCGAAGTGGTCCTCCAGCTCGTACCAGAGGAACTCACCGATCTCCGCCCGTGTGGTGCCGCGGTGGAGGCGCTGGAACAACGGGACGAGCATGCAGTCGTACTCGTCCGGCGAGAGGTCGGCGACCCCGATCGGATCCCACTCGTTGAGCAGGTACCGCAGGTTGTCGAACAGTACGGCCGACGGAGTCCAGGGAGGCATCGGTCCAGCCTGCCATCCGGGGGCGGCCACCGCCGCCGAATATCGACGGTCGGGGCCGGTCCCGCGGCATCGCAGCACCGTCCGTAGCCGGCGCGCCGGCCACTGTCCGGCGTGCCGTCCATGATCACGGCAGCCCGCGCGTCTGGGGGCGGAAACGGCGGGAGTGCCTCAGGTGAGCCGCGACAGGAGGAAGAGGAGGAGCACCACGCACGCCACTGCGACCGCCACGCCGCCGGCACCCGTCTTCCCGGTGGAGGGATGCTTGACGTCCTGTATGCAGATGAGGCCGTGCTTGCCGCTTCCGGCGACTCCGGCCAGGTCGATGCCCTGCTGGGCGGCGAACTCCCGGGCGGCGGGGGTGGCGTAGGCGCCGTGTCTGGCCTTGACGGCGGCGATGACGTCCTGCACCAGGACACGGCCGCCGGCGCCCGTGCCCTTGACGGAGTTCACGTCCACGTCGTGCTCGGCCGCGAGCCGGCGGACCGAAGCGTCGTGGGCCCCGTGTCGCCGCTCGTCGGTCGTCGGCGGGGCCGTTGGTGCCCCCGACCGCCTGCCCTCCGTGGGGCGCGCGGCGGTCCTTCTGGCGCGGCCGAGCATGGCCAGCGCCTGGGGGACGGTGGGGCGATCGGCCGGGTCCCTCGCCAGCAGGCCGATGAGCAGGGGCGTCAGCGGACCGGCGCGTTGCGGGGCGCGGGGCGTCTGCGTCAGAGCGGCGGTGAGGTTGTCCGAGGGGAACGGGGGCACGCCTTCCACTGCCTCGTACAGCGTCACGCCCAGCGAGAAGAGGTCGGACCTGCCGTCGTTCGGCGCGCCCTGCCAGCGCTCGGGTGCCATGTAGGCGGGCGACCCGATGACCATGGTGGTGCGGGTGAGCCGGGGATCGGTGTGGGCCACGGCGATGCCGAAGTCCGTGAGCAGGACGTCACCGTTCCCGCCGAGCATCACGTTGGCCGGCTTGACGTCCCGGTGCATGATCCCCGCCTCGTGGGCCGCGCCCAGCGCACTCAGGAGTGCCCCGGCGACGTCGAGGGTCCGCCGCAGCGTCAGCGGGCCGTTGGCCCTCAGCTCGTCCGCGAGCGACCCGCCGTCCACCAGCTGCATGACGATCCATGGAGCGTCGTCGACCTCGACGACGTCGTGGACGGTGATGATGTGCGGGTGGTCCCGTAAGCGCGCCGCGTTGCGGGACTCGCGGGCCGCCCGGGCCAGGAGTTCCGCGCGCGCCTCGTCGGGGACCGAGCGGAGGCGCACCATCTTGATCGCCACGTCCACATCCAGCACCGGGTCGTGGGCCTCCCAGACCTCACCGAAACCCCCGGCTCCCAGCGGGCGGATCAGCCGGTAACGCCCGCCGATCACCGTCCCCGGATGTGCCCCCCATGCCATCGCTCCCCCGTTCGGACACGCGTCGCATGCCCCTTGGCGTTCCTGCCCGGAGTTCGGGCAGGAACAGGATAGGAATGCGGACGTCGTAGCGGTAGGTACCCGGCGGTGGCCGCGCCGCACGCCTACAGGTCGCGGCTGCCCGCCCGGGGGCAGGCGGGGGCGGCTTCGGTCGCGGGGCCGTGGGTGGTGGTGCGGGCGAGGACGGTGTCCAGCCGGCGGACGGCGTTCTCCGCGTCGGTGAACTCCTCCAGCGTGGGGACGATGGTGCCCAGCGCGTGCTCCTGGTCGGCCGTCAGGGCGCGCCAGTGCAGGACCGGCGACAGGGCGGCAGCGGCGCGTCCGAGGAACCAGGCGAGCTGTCCGTGGGTGTGGGCGGTGCCGACGGCCAGGACCGCGAGGGCCTCGCGCAGGTACTCGAGGCGTTCGATGCCGGGCAGTGCCTCCTGGACTGCTGCGGCGCCCACGAACGTCCCGAGGCGCGTGGCGGTGGCGCGGGCCAGGGCCGTGTCGTCTTCGGACAGCTCCCACTGGCCGGCGTTGGTCTGCCGCTCGATCTGCGCGGTGAGTGCGGCTACCTGCGCTCCTATGCCCACGTCTGCCGGTACGGCATCGGGCGCGGGAGCTGGTCCGCCCGCCCGCCGCGGGTTCCGTCCTGCGGGCACTGCCCGTCCCGGCGTGCGGGGCTTGGTGGGAGGCATGGGCGGGACCGCGGGCAGAACGTCGAAGACGGCACGGGTACCGGTGAGGTCGAGGAGGCGGGTGGCCTGGGGGCTGAGGGCCGCGAGGGCGAAGGAGACGCCGGCCTCGGCAGCAGCGCGTCGGACCCTCAGAAGCTGGTGGAGGCCGGCGCACCCGCAGAACCACAGGCCGGAGCAGTCGACCGTGAGGGCCTGCGGAACGGGCGGTTCGCGGAGGGCGGCGTTCAAGGCTCGGGCGAGGGCAGGCTCGGTGTCGATGTCGGCCTCGCCCACCACGGCCAGGATCCGTGTCCCCGCAGGACCTGCCAGCCGGTGGGTACTCAGCCCCGGCATCACCGCATCGGGCGCGAGGGTCTCCGCTTCGTGCGCAGGGTTCACGGAAGGGCTGGGTTCCATGGTGCGCGTCCTGTCGGTCGGAGCCCTCCGCCACCCCAGGGGTGGAAGTGCGCAGCCGGGCGGCCGCACGTCGAGGAGGTCCGTACCGGAAGCGCCCTCTCCGAAGAGGACGCGGCAGCGCGGGAGTCGTCAACGGCTCCCTCTCAACCTACCCCCGAAAGGAACACCTGACCCCCAGCGACGGCGTGTGCGATCGTGGGTTGGGGTCTGCTTCATAATCCAGCGGTGGATATATCCGACGAGGGACAGCCGCTCGATCCCGTCTGGCTCGAGATCGACAACAACGTGTGTGGTGGCCTGGCGGGGGCCTCGAGTGCATCGCTGGTCGCCGAGTTGTTCATCGGGGCCGGCTGGCGGTCCACATCAGGCTCCTCGTGGGAGTCGTACGAGCTCGAGACCAGCTGGTGCCGCATCGAGGTCGACCCGGCCGACGGGGACACGCTCCTGAACGGAGTCGTCGACCCTCTGCGGTTCGAGGATCTGGCGGTGCTGCTGAACCGGTTCGGTCTGCGGTTCAGTCTTGAGCTCTATGGCGATGACGGGGAACTGCTGCGCGAGATCGAAGGTGGAACTCCGTCGGCACCTCATGACGCAGCTCCGCGGCCTTTCAGCCGGTTGCTCGGTCCGCTCGCGCTCTGGTCGCGGCGAGGCGGGTGACGCCGTGAAGTCGCGCGTGGGGCGAGGCCCACCGGGGGGGGGACGCTGGCGGAATCCACGCTTCGGGTGCAGGCTGAGTGCCCCGGGGAGGAGGGTGCCGTGCTCGTCGTCAACGCCGTCTCGGCGGCCGGGGCGTGGCTGCTGTTGCTGATCGCCGCCGTGCTGCGCCTTCGCCCGGGCCGCGGGCAGCTGGACCGGCGGCTCTCCCCCGTCGAGGTCGGCCTGCTGCGCGGCGGTGCGCGGGGGGCGGCCCAGTGCGGGCTGGTCGAGCTGTACCTGGCCGGTTCCGTCGAGGCCGGATGGCGGCGGACCGTGGAGCCCGGCAAGGCCCGTCTTCCGCACGGCTGCTCCCAGGTGGCCCGCGCCCAGTTCAGCGTGCTGTACAAACCGCTCCACCCGCGCCGCCTCCAGGACACGGAACGGGTGCGGCGGGCCGTCCGCGGGGTGTCGCAAGAGCTGGAGCGGGCGGGGCTGGTGGTGTCCCGCAGGCGGGCGCGGGCCGTACGGAGCCTCCTGCTGCCGGTCTTCGCGGCCGCGCCGCTGGCCGCCGCGGCGGGCGGGCAGGACGCGGCGGTGTGGGTGGGGCTCGGGCTCCTCGCCGACGTGGGGGCGGTGGCGTTGTGGGTACGGCCCCGCCGCACCCTGGCCGGTGCGGCACTGCTCGCCCGGCTGCGCCTCGACCACGCGGGAGTCCGCACGGCGACCCGGAGCCGGCCGGACGAACTCCTGCTGAGCGTCGCCCTGTTCGGCGCCCCGGCCCTCCGCGCCCAGCTCCCCCGGTTCACCGAGGAGAGCGGCCTGCTGACCCGCCCGCCGGGAACGCCGATGGACCGGGGCGGTGGGGGCTCGGGCGAGGCGTTCGCCAGCTGCGGGGGTTAGGAGCGTCGGTCAGTGTTCGTCGTCCGGTCGGTCCAGGCGGTCTCGAAGTACCTGACGCGTTCGTCTTGCCCGGCGGGCCGCATGCCGGCTGCCGTCATGACGTGCTGGGACGCGAGGTTGTCGTGGTCGGCGTCTCCCTTCACGCAGGTGATGCCGCCTGCCCGCGCGAACAGCAGCAGGCCGCGGAGGGCTTCGGAGGCGTATCCCCTGCCTCGCGCCGACGGGATGAGGCCGTAACCTATCGTGAGGCTGCCGTTCTCGTCCGCAGGCCCGTGGAAGCCCAGGCCGCCGATCGCCAGGCCGTCCTCGCGGCGACGGATCTCATAGTTGCCGAACGGCTGGGGATCACCGGTGTTCGCGCAAGTGCCCAGGAAGCGCCTGGCGGCGAACACGTCGCCGTCGGTGGGGTATCCGGGCGCCCATCGGGCACTGCCGTCCGACTCGCCCGCCACCACCCGCTCTGCCTCGCTGACGGTCATCGGGTGGAGCACGAGCCGCGCTGTCACGAGATCGCCCATGGCGGGAAGGAGTATCACGCGGGGCGACCAGACCACCAGACTCGCCCGACACGGCGCACGAGGGCCGCAGTAGTACGCGCGGCTGTGACGGACACCCCCGCCGGGGCGCGGGCGGGGGTCAGCCTTCCGGGTGTCCGTCGTAGACGCGGATCTTGTACTCGGTGGTCTCCAGCGCCAGGCCGAGCTCACGGATCTGCCGTGTGATCCGCTCCCGCTGCTCGAGCATGATGCGGCGGCGTTCCGGAATGGTGCTCGGGCCCTGCTCGACGAGCTGGATGTAGCGCTTGAGGTCGGACATGGTCATACCGGACAGGCGCATCCGCGTGAGGAAGACGAGGCGGCGCAGGTCGAACGCGGAGTACTCGCGGTACCCGGAGGCGTTGCGCGCGGGCCGCACGAGTCCCTCCTGCTCGTAGTACCGCAGGGTGTGCGTCGACAGGCCGACGAGCCGGGCGGCCTCGGCAACGCTTGTGGGCATCGCCGAGGCCTCGGGCGTGGCGTCGTCGAGCAGCTCGTGCAGCGCGTCGATCGCCGACGAGGAGGACGCGTCGCTGGCAGCGAGAATGCGTTCGATCAGGGCTTCAGTGGCCATGGCCCACAGCGTACGGCGATCAGAACGCGCGTACGGCGGGCGGCATGCCCGGGAAGTCCGCCGACTCGCTCACCGACGCCCACTTCTCGACGTCCTCGAGCGCACCACGGTAGACGCGGGTGAGGTTGCGAACCGCCTCGGCACCGAGCGGGAGCCGGAGCGGCGCGTCAGGGGTGCCCAGCACGTCGCGGATCACCTGGGCGGCGCGTACCGGGTCGCCCTCCTGGATGCCGTGGGCCTCGGCCATGTTCGCGCGCACGGCACCGGTGGCCTCGTCGTAGACTGCGCTCTGCTGGGCCGTGTTGAGGACGTCGGCGGCGTTGAACGCGGTGCGGAAGCGACTGGGCTCGACGATCAGGACGCGGATGCCGAACGGTGCGACCTCGCCCGCGAGCGCCTCCGACCAGCCCTCGAGCGCGAACTTGCCGGCCGAGTAGCTGCCGACGGCGGGGAACGACATCCGCCCGCCCTGGCTGCTCATCTGCACGATCGCACCCGAGCGGCGCTCCCGCAGGTGGGGCAGAACGGCACGCACGTAGGCGGCCGGGCCGAACAGGTGCTGCTCGAGCATGGCGCGCAGCTCGGCGTCCGTGATCTCCTCGGCGGCGCCGACCTGCCCGGTGCCGGCGTTGTTGACGAGCACGTCGACGCGCCCGAACACCTCCAGCCCCCGTTGCACGACCGCGGCCGCTCCCGCCGTGTCGCGCACATCGTGCTCGACGGCGAGGAACCGGGCCCCGTACCGCGCCTTGAGCCCGTCGAACCGGTCGGCCCGTCGTGCGGTCCCGACCACGTGCTCGCCGGCCTCGAGTGCCGCCTCGGCGAGTGCCAGGCCGAGGCCGGAACTCGCGCCCGTGATGATCCATGTCTTGGTGTCGTTCGTCGTGGTCATGCCCCGACGCTAAAGCTTCGAGCGCGCTCGAAGGCAAGCGCATGGCCGTGGCCATCGTGGTCGCGCCGACGCCGCTCCCCGTCGCCGTCGACCATTGCGCACGCAGCGAGGCCGAGCCGGACATTCGGCTGCAGGCGTTCCTTCAGGCCACCGCCGGCCGGGGACCGGATCGGCGGGGCGTCAGCGGCTTGATCGGGCGCTCTAGGGGCGGGCGTCCATGCGGTGGATGAGTCTGCCGTCGGGGCCGAAGACGTCGATGAAGTAGCCCTTCTTGAAGGACAGCCCCTCCTTCGTCGTCAGGTGGGTGGTGACCGAGGTGTTCTGCCGACGGAAGATCGCGTCCGCCTCATCCGCGTTGCGGGTCCGGATGACCAGCCGGGGTATGCCTTCCGGTCCGTCCTCGACCTGGATCCCGTACACGTCCGGGTCTCCGCCGGCCGCCCGGTAGCGATCGGCCAGGGCCGCGGCGTCCTGGGGAGCGGCCACCGCCGTGGACGTCGGTCCGGGCATGACCGGCTTCCGCGGTTCCTCCGTGCAGCCCACCAGCAGCGCGGCTGCCGCCACCGCCGTCAGTGCCGTGCGGGTGCCCCGTCGTAATGTGTGCCCCATTGCCAACTCCCCTGATCGGTAAGGATTCGGCGACCCTACGCGAGTCCCGCCGCGCCGCGGCGGCCGGCCTGTCAGCCCCGGCTACGGGGCGGGGCGGTGATGCGTCCGGACGGCCGGGACGTTGGCGAGGCGGCTGGGCCACCAGCTGCGGGGGCCGATGTCGATCACCAGGGCGGGCACCAGCAGCGACCTCACGACGAGGGTGTCGAGGAGTACGCCGAAGGCGACGATGAAGGCGATCTGCACCAGGAAGGCGAGCGGGATGACCATGAGGGCGGCGAAGGTGGCCGCGAGGACGACGCCGGCCGAGGTGATGACCCCACCGGTGGTGGTCAGGCCGCGCAGGACGCCCTGGCGCACTCCGTGGGTGATCGTCTCCTCCCGGACCCGGGACATGAGGAAGATGTTGTAGTCGACGCCGAGGGCGACGAGGAACACGAACCCGTACAGGGGCACCGAGGCGTCGGTGCCGCTGAACCCCAGCAGGTGCTGGAAGACGAGTGCGGAGACTCCGAGGGTGGCGAGGAAGTTCAGGGCGACGGTGGCCACCAGGAGCACCGGGATGAGCAGGGAGCGCAGGAGCAGGACGAGGATGAGCAAGATGATGGCCAGGACGACGGGGACGATGACGGTGCGGTCGCGGGCCGCGGTCCGTTCGGTGTCGTACTTCTGGGCCGTGTAGCCGCCGACGAGGGCGTCGGCGCCGGGCACGGCGTGCACCCGGGTCCGGAGTTCGCGCACGGCGGTCTTGGCCGCGTCGCTGTCGGCTGCCGCCTCGAGGGTGGCGTCGATGCGGACGCGGCCGTCCACGGCCAGGGGCTCGCCGCCGGGACGGCCCTGAGCGTTCACCGGCTGGGCCGAGGCGATGCCCGGGGTCTGCTCGGCGGCGGCCCGGACCGCGGGTGCGGCGGCGGCGTTCGTGATGATCACGGCGGGCTGGCCGGAGCCGCCGGGGAAGTGGCGGCCGAGCGTCTGCTGGGCGGTTACCGAGGGAGCGTCCTTGACGAAGATCTCGGCGAGCGGTACCCCCTGGGAGGACAGCATCGGGGAGAACGCGGCCAGGACCAGCATCAGCAGGGCCGTTGACACCCACACGCGTCGGGGGCCGCGGTCGATGACGGCTGCGATCCGGCGCCAGACGCGGTGTCCCTCGGCCGTCGCGTCGGCCGGTCCGGGGGTGGCGGGCCAGTAGGCGGCGCGTCCCAGCAGGAGGAGTGCGGCGGGCAGGAAGGTCAGGGTGCTGAGGACGGCGCAGACGATGCCTACGGCGCCTACCGGCCCCAGGGCCCTGTTGTTGGTGAGGTCGCTCGCCAGGAGGGCGAGGAGCCCGAGGGCGACGGTCGCGGCGCTGGCGGTGATCGCTCCGGCCGAGCGGCGTACGGAGGCGGCCGCCGCTACCATCCGGTCCCCGCGGGCCGCGAGTTCCTCCCGGAAGCGGGCGGCGAGGAGCAGTGCGTAGTCGGTGGCGGCGCCGATGACCAGGATGGAGAGGATGCCCTGGACCTGGCCGTCGACGCGCACGATGCCGTGGTCGGCCAGGGCGTAGACCACCGCGCAGGCCAGGCCGAGGGCGAAGACCGCACTGATGATGATCACCAGTGGCAGGAGCAGGCTGCGGTAGACGAGGAGCAGGATGATCAGTACGGCTCCCAGGGCGACGCCGAGCAGGAGCCCGTCGATCCCGCCGAAGGCGTCCGCGAGGTCGGCCTGCGTGGCGGCCGGGCCGGCGATCTCCGCGGTCAGCCCCGGCACCGACCCGGCGGCCGCGCGCACCTCGTCCAGGACGGCCGGGAGTTGGTCACCGAGGTCGGGAGCCAGGGGGACGACGGCCTGCAGTGCCTGCCCGTCGGCCGAGCGCAGCGCGGGGGACGGCGGGCCGGGGATGCCGCGCTGCCCGGCCAGGGCGGCCACGGCCGTGGTGGCCGCCTGCTGCTGCGCGTCGCTGGTCCGACTGCCCTCGGGGGCCTGCCAGATGACGATCGCGGGGACCGCTTCGCTCGTCTCGAAGGCCTTGCGGGCCTCGATGACCCGGGTGGACTCGGCGCTCCGCGGGAGGAACGCCGCCTGGTCGTTGGTGGCCACCTCGCCGAGCTTTCCGGCGTAGGGACCCAGGGCCCCGCCGATGCCGAGCCAGACCACGAGCAGGACGACGGGCAGCAGCCACCGGGCCCAGCGCGGGGTGCTCGTCTTGAAGTTCATCACGCCTCCGGTCACTCAATGATGAAGTATCTCAATGAGTGAGAGATCATATGCTGGGGAGATGCGCAGCGCCGACACCCCTCCCCCCGTACTTCCGTGCGACGACCCGATCGGGTTGCAGTCCTTCGCGGTCCTGCTGAGGAGGATGAACGCGGAGTTCAACCGCATCGTCCAGGAGTTCGCGCACGCCCAGGGCCTGCATCCCACCGACGTGCAGGCCCTGATCGCGGTCCTGGACGCCGAGCACGACGAGGAGGGCGGCGGGCCCATGACGCCCGGACGGCTGGGCTCCCAGATGAACCTGACCTCCGGGGCGGTCACGGCCTGCCTGGACCGGCTGGAGAAGGCGGGCCATGTCCGCCGGGTCAGGGCCGCCGACGACCGGCGCGTGGTCCACGTCCACTACGCCCAGGCCGGTCGCGAGGCGGCTCGGGAGTACTTCCGCCCCCTGGCCGGCGCCACCGAAGCCGCGCGGAAGCAGTTCGGCTCCGACGAGCTGCACACGGTGGTGCGCTTCCTGAGCGAGATGAACCGTCAGCTCATCCAGGTCCGCCGCTGACCCCCACCCCGGAGGGGGGCGGGGGCGGCGTCACCCATCGGATGGCCGCCGTCACGGCGCGGCCGCCCTGCCTCGCCACGGGCATCAGCAGCCGTGTCGTGATCGGCAGGCCGAGTTGGGCCCGGGCCCACCGGGGCAGCAGATCCGACGCCGCGGCCGCCAGGAGCGCGTAGGGGATGCGCAGGGGCCACGGCAGCGGCGGACGCGACAGCAGGTAGCGGGCGGTCGCGCGCGACTCGGCGGTCGGCCTGAGTTCCGTACGGAACGCCTCGAGGCGGGCGGCCAACGCCGCGCGGTCCTCCGGGGGGTCCTCGACCCCCAGGCGCCGGCCGACGCGGGCCATGTCCGCCACGTAGGCGTCCTGGCCCGCGCGGTCCAGGGGCCGGCGGCCGTAGCGCTGGTGGGCGCGCAGGAAGCAAGCCGTCTCGGCGATGTGGACCCAGGCCAGCAGGTGCGGATCACTGGCCCGGTACGCCGTGCCGTCGGTGGTGGTTCCGGCGATCCGCTCGTGCACCCCCCGCACCCGGAACACCGCCCGCGCGGCGTCCTCTTCCGTCCCGAAGGTGGTGACCGCCAGGAAGGTGCTGGTGCGCTGGAGGCGGCCCCAGGGGTCCCCCCTGAACCCGGAGTGGGCCCAGACGGCCGTCATCGCGACGGGGTGCAGCGACTGCAAGAGCAGTGCGGCGAGGCCGCCGACGTACATGGAGGCGTCCGCGTGCACGGTGTGGATCGGGCGGCCGGGGCGGAACCAGCGCGGTCCGGGAGTCGCGTGGATGCGGGTACGGCGCTGGTGCGCTTCCGGGCCGGCGATCCTGAGCAGCAGCTGCTCCCCGGCCCGGGACCGGAGTCTGCGGATGGCGACCGGTGGCCACGGCATGGGACCGGCGACTCTCCCTTCGGGCTCTCCTGCGGGCGGCGGGGCGAACACCCGCCGCCCGTACGGGAGGGGCCGGGCGGCGGGCGGTGGGCTACCAGCCGGCGAGGCGGACGACGAAGAAGGCGGCGACCATCACGGCGCCGAGGACGATGAGGGCGAGGATGGCCCTGGGGTGCTCCCACGGTCCTCCGTCGGGACGCTCCTGATGGGCGGACGCCGTCGATCCCTCTGCTTCCGGGGTCTCTTCCGGGGGCACTTGGGGTACGGACATGGTTCCTCCTGTGGTGCGTGTGCTCGGCTCCCGGCGGCGGCGTTCTCAGCGCTCGGCAAGCTGGTCGGGTGCCGCCTCCAGGGCAACACCCCGGAGCGGGGAGGCCGTTGTCTCGCGTGCCGCCTGCTCGGGGTGGCGCCGGCGCCAGTAGGGGTTGTCGTGGGCCAGCCCGCCGCTGACACGGCCGTACATTCCGAACGTCATGACCAGCAGGCCCATGAGGAAGCTGAAGACGACGTTGGACATCCCGAAGTCGAGGATGTTGGCCTCTTTTCCGATGAGGAAGAGGTGGACGAAGCCGCTGACCACGAAGAGCACGCCGACGGCGATGTTGACCGTCGAGGCCAGATTGCCCCCCACCACCGCGGCGCCGACCAGCAGCAGCCCGAAGAGGACCGAGATCAGGCTGAGCAGCCCGTTCGTGGACAGGCCCGCGATGCGCGTTCCGTCGGTGCCGAACGCGGTCAGGCTCCCGGCGAAGCCGAGGCAGCCGAAGAGCAGGAGCAGCAGGCCGCACAGGGCCGCGCCGACGCCGTAGACGCGGCTCAGGCGGTGGTCCAGGGGCAATTCGTCTCGCAGGCGCATGTCTCCTCCTGGGGGATCGGGGCGGTCGGTCCCGAGGGAACCAGCGTGACCCCCAGGCGCCCCTCCCGAAACTCGCAGTGCTTCTGCGTCGAAAATCGCCGCGGCCGGGTCCCTCACCGGCCGGTGCGGACCAGGAAGACCTCGTCGGCGTAGCACCAGGCCCAGTCCTCGTCGGGGGCCAGCGAGAGGACCACCGGGTGTCCGGTCCGGGCGTGGTGGTCGTGGGCGTGACGCCCCCGGGAGCTGTCGCAGCATCCGACGTTCCCGCACGTGGTGCACCACCTCAGCCGGCTCCAGGTCCAGCCGCGGGCCCGGCACGGGGCGCACACGGGGAGGACGGCTTCCGGGGCCGCGGGCAGGGCCGCCAGGTGCGCGCAGGTACGCCCGTCGGGGCGCCCGCCGTCCGGGGCGACCGTCCAGGGGGCGCCGTCGGGGGTCACCGCAGGCCCGCTCCGCCGCCGTCGGGTGTTGCGGACGTTTCGGCGGGCTCGGGGCCGGCCCCGGGCTCGGGCTCGGGTCGGTCGGCCAGGCGTTCGGCGGCGCGGGTGATGTTCCGGGCCATGCCGCCGAAGACCACGGCGTGGAAGGGGGACACGGTCCACCAGTAGAGGTGCCCCAGGAGCCCGTGCGGGTGGAACAGGGCCCGCTGGCGGTAGCAGGATCCGCCGGAGCGGGGGCGGGGGTCCGCGTACATCTCGAGCCAGGCCAGGCCCGGCAGGCGCATCTCGGCGCGCAGTCGCAGCAGGCGGCCGGGTTCGATCTCCTCGACGCGCCAGAAGTCGAGCGAGTCCCCCACCCGCAGCCGGGCGGCGTCACGGCGGCCGCGACGGATGCCGGCGCCGCCGGCCAGGCGGTCGACCCAGCCCCGTACGGCCCAGGCGAGCGGGGCGGAGTACCAGCCGTTCTCGCCGCCGATGCCCTCGATGATCCGCCACAGCTCGGACGGGGCGGCGGCGGTGTCCCGCGAGCGGTGGTCGGTGTAGAGGCTGCCGCCCGCCCAGGCGGGGTCGGTGGGCAGCGGGTCGCTGGGCGCTCCGGGGAGGGAGGCGTTGGACCAGCGGGTGGCCACGTTGGCTTCGCGGACCCTCTGGAGGGCCAGTTCGAGGGACTCGTCGAAGCCCAGGGGGTGTCCCGGACCGTCGGGCACGTGGCGGGCGATGTCGTGCTCCTGGCAGACCACCTCGTGGCGCAGGGACTCCGCCAGGGGCCGGGCCAGGGCCCGCGGGACGGGTGTGACCAGGCCGATCCACAGGCTGGACAGCCTCGGGGTGAGCATCGGCACCCGCAGGATCAGCCGGGGCGGCAGCTCGGCGATTTCCGCGTAGCGGCGCATCATCTCCTCGTACGTGAGGATGTCCGGGCCGCCGATGTCGAAGGACCGGTTGGTCTCCGCGGGCATGCGGGCGCTGGCGACGAGGTAGCCCAGCACGTCCCGGACGGAGATCGGCTGGACCCGGGTGCCGACCCAGCTCGGGGTGACCATGACCGGGAGCCGTTCGGTGAGGTAGCGCAGCATCTCGAAGGAGGCGGATCCGGAGCCGATGACGACGGCGGCGCGCAGGACGGTGGAGGGGACGGGTGACCGCAGGAAGATCTCGCCGACCTCCGCGCGGGAACGCAGGTGGGGCGAGAGTTCACCGGTGGGCTTGTCGGCCGGTACGAGTCCGCCGAGGTAGACGATGCGGCCCACGCCGGCGGCTTCGGCCGCTCGCGCGAAGGTGCGGGCCGCCCGCCGGTCGCTCTCCTCGAAGTGCCGGCCGCCGCTGAGGGAGTGGACGAGGTAGTAGGCGACGTCGATGCCCCGCAGGGCGGCCGTGGTGGCGGCCTCGTCCGTGACGTCGCCGCGGACGGTCTCGACGCGGTCGGCCCACGGTTGGTCACGGAGCCGTTCGGGTGAGCGGGCCAGACAGCGGACCTGGTGGCCGGCGGCCAGCAGGTCGGGCACCAGGCGGCCGCCGATGTATCCGGTGGCGCCGGTGACCAGGCAGGCCAGGGGCGCTCGCCCTGCTCCCGGGGTCTTGTCCACGGCAGCCTCCATTCGGGGGTGGTTGCGGCGGGAAACGGGGTGGGGCCTCGCCCCTCCCCCAGGATCACGCACATCGGGGCCGGCTTCCGTTCGGAGGCCGGTACGTGTCGTCCGGGGCCGTCACGGCGGCGTCCGGGTCTGACGGCGGTGGGTGCGCAGGACGTCCTGCACGTCGTCGAGCCGCTCCAGCCCTTGTGCGGCGCGGGCGGTGCGCGGATTGGCGGCCAGCCGGGCGCGGTGGCGGTGGACGAAGGACCAGTAGCCGGTCGTATAGGGGCAGGCGCGGTCTCCGGTGCGGTCCGCGGGCCGGTAGGCGCAGCCTCCGCACAGGTCGCTCATGCGGTGGATGTAGGCCCCGGCGCTGGTGTACGGCTTGGTGGTCATGAGGCCGCCGTCGGCGTACTGGGACATGCCGATGACGTTGGGGAGCATGACCCAGTCGTAGCCGTCGACGAAGCTCCGGTGGAACCAGTCCGTGACGGCGCGCGGGTCCCAGCCCTGCTGGAGGGCGTAGCTGCCCAGGAGCATCAGCCGGGGGATGTGGTGCGTCCATCCCGTGTCGCGGACCTGGCGGAGCACGGTGGACAGGCAGCGGGCGGTGACGGCGTCGGCGTCGAGCTCGAGGAACCAGTCGGGCAGCGGGGTGCGGTGGCCGAGGGTGTTGCGGTGGCGGTAGTCCTCGCCGAAGTACCAGTACAGGTGCCACACGAACTCGCGCCAGCCGGCGACCTGCCGTACGAACCCTTCCGCGCTCTGTACGGGTACCCGTCCGTCGCGCCAGGCGGTCTCGGCGGCGCTCACGACTTCCGCGGGGTCGAGCAGGCCCAGGTTCAGGGAGGAGGACAGGAGGCTGTGGCTCATCACCGGGTCATGGGCGAGGACGGAGTCCTCGTGCGGGCCGAAGCCCACCAGGCGGTGCTCGATGAACCGGTGCAGTGCGGTCAGGGCCTCGCGGCGCGAGGCGGGGAACAGGCGCGGCCCGTCCCGCCCGACGAAGACGATGCCGTCCTCTCGCTCCCAGCGGTCCAGGTCGGCGCGTACTTCCTCGTCGATGTCGTTCTCGCGGGGCCGGTAGGGGGCGGGCGCGCCGAGGGTCCTCGCACCCTTGGGCGGTGGTTCCCGGTTGGCCTGGTCGTGGTTCCACCGGCCGCCGGCGGGCTCGCCGCCGTCCATGAGCAGGTCGAGTTCGCGGCGGGCCCACCGGTAGAAGTCCTCGTGCCGCAGCCTTTCCCGTCCGGCTGCCCAGGAGCGGAAGGCCGCGCCCGGCAGCAGGAAGCCGCGGGCCGGGAGGACCCGCACGGTTTCGATGGTGCTGACGAAGTCGTGTGCGGCGCGTGACGTCGGGTGGTGCACGGTCAGGGGGGCGTCGCCGACGGTTTCCCGCAGGGCGGCCGTGTAGGTCTCCGCCCGCACGTAGCGGACGCGGTCACCGAGTTCGGCCGCGCGGTGGCGCATCGCGGAGAGCAGCAGGTGGGCCTTGGCACGGTGGAACCGGCGCCGGCGGAACACCGAGCGGGATTCGATCATGAGAACGGGCGCGTCCGGGGCGGGTCCGTCGGCGCGCGGCGTCAGGAAGTGCGGGCCGAGCTGGTCCCCGAACAGCCAGTGCCGAGCGGACACGGATACCTCCGGCGGGGGTTCAGCGGGCCGTGACACGGGGCACCGCGGCGGCGACGTCGTCGGCGAGCCGGTCGACTTCTCCGCGCAGGAACGGGGCCGCGAGACGGGCGACGCCCTTGAAGGCGAAGGTCGCGTCGTAGGTCAGCCGTGTGGACTCGGGGGACGCGGGCGTGAAACGGAGGTCGTCCGTGACGTGCACCGTTCCGTTGCGGCCGGTGAACACGAGATGGTCGGCCTGTCGGACATCGAGGCGGTACTCCAGTTCGCTGGTGCGTCCGCGGAAGCGGGAGAGGTTGCGCCAGCGCGCGCCCGGCTCGAGGGGTCCCCGGTCCAGGCGGACGCAGGAGACGGTCGCGGGGTCCCACTCCTGTGTGTGGGCGAAGTCCGCGAAGTAGGTCACCGCGTCCTCCGTCGGGCGGGGCACGAGCATCGTGCGCGTCACGTGGATCATGTCGTCTCCCGGGCAGGAGGGCTGTCTGCTTCACAGACTGTTCCGCCGTCGGCGGCCTTTCGGATGCGGCAGCGGTGATCCGACTCGCATCGATCGTGCGTCGTAGCATGGAGGCATGTCCGAAACAGGTCTCGGTGTCACGACGGGCGCGGTGGCACGGCGTCTGGGGGTCTCGCCCACGACGGTGCGTTCCTGGGAGCAGCGGTACGGCATCGGACCGGAGGTCCGGGAGGGCGGCAGGCACCGGCGCTGGACGCCCGGCGACATCGCGATGCTGGAGGAGATGTGCCGGCTCACCTCTTCCGGTATCCCGCCGGCCGAGGCCGCCCGGGCGGCGCTGGCCGTGCGCGGCCGCCTCGCTGCGGATGGCCGCGCGGGTTCCTCGCCGCCGCCCGTGCCGGAGGAGGGCGTCGGGCCGCCGCCGGACGGACCCGGGCGGAGCCGTCAGGGCGGTCCCGGCGGTCCCGGCGGTGGGCTGCCGCTGGGTGAGGTGCGCCAGGAGTGCCGCGGGCTGGCGCGTGCCGCGGTCCGGCTCGACGGTCCGGCCATGGAGGCCCTGCTGCGGCAGACGATGGAGGCCCACGGTCTGGTGGTCGCGTGGGAGGAGGTGATGGTGCCGACCCTGCACGCGGTGGGCCGCAAGTGGGAGTCCACGGATGACCGGTACGTCGAGGTGGAGCACCTGCTGTCGTGGTACGTGTCGACCGTGCTGCGGCGGGCGGCCGTCGGTGATTTCGGGATGGCGGCCCACGCGGCACCGGTGGTGCTGGCCTGTCTTCCCGGTGAGCAGCACACGCTGCCCCTGGAGGCGCTGGCCGCGGGTCTGGCCGAGCGGGGGGTGCCGACGCGGATGTTCGGTGCGGCCGTGCCGGCGGAGGCCCTGCGGGCGGCCGTCGCCCGGTCGGGGCCGAGGGCCGTGGTGCTGTGGTCGCAGTCCCGTTCCACGGCGGACGGCGTGCTGGCCCGGCAGGTGGCGTCGACGGCGTTCGGCCTCAAAGGGGCGAGGACCACTCCCCTGGTCCTCCTGGCCGGTCCGGGCTGGTCCGTACGGGCCGCCGTCGGCGGTATGCGGCGTCCGCGCGGGCTGCGGGAGGCCCTGGACGCGATCGCCGCCCTCTACCCGGACGCGCGCGCCGAGGTGGTCGCCTCAGCGCGCTGAGAGCAGGTGCTTCACGATCTCGGTGGTGTGCCGGTGCCAGGAGCGGCTGCCGCGCAGCATGGTGTGGCCGCCCGCCTCCATGCGGACGGCCACGGCTGAGGCGCCGGCGGCTCGTGCCCGGCGTACGTAGTCCCAGGACTGCCGGGCGGAGGTGACCCGGTCCGCCTCGTCGTGCAGAACGTACACCTCGCGGCCCGCGAGATGGCCGACGGGGTCCTCCGGCGGGCACCAGGGGGCCAGGGCGATCACTCCGCGTACGCAGGGGTGGCCGGCGGCCCGCAGGGCCGCGCGGCCGCCCATGGAGTGCCCGATGAGGACGACGGGGATGTCACCGTGGCGTTCGTGGAGCCGGTCGAGTGCGGCGACGGCGTCCCGGGCGGCGTCCGCGCGGGGGCCGTTCCATCCCCGGCGGCGGTAGCGGACGGTGGTGATGAGGACCGTACGCCCGCTCAGGGCCCGCGCGAGAGCGGCGGAGAGGAGGCGCATGCGCCAGGCGGGCAGGTTCAGCAGCGGTGGGGGCCGCAGGTCCTCGGCGCGTCCGCCGTGCAGGAGGACGACGGCGGCGGAGGGGGCCCGGGGTGAAGTGCGGGGAGCCGGGCCCTGAGACCGGGTGGCCCAGAGGAGCGTCGCGATCTTCATCGTGGCCGGTCCCCGGAGCGTGGCGGCCGGGGGAAGAAGCCGCTGGTGCGGGCCAGGTAGGCGGCGTAGCCGGGGCGGCCGGCCATGTGGGCCTCCAGCAGGCGCTTGCCGCTGCCTTTGATCAGCAGGGCGCTCATCAGGAGCGGGGAGACGACGGTGGCCAGGGCGGTCTGCCAGGTGGCGCAGGCCGTCAGGTACAGGCCCCACCAGACGAGGAAGTCGCCGAAGTAGTTGGGGTGCCGGGTCCAGGACCACAGGCCGCGGTCCATGATGCGGCCCTTGTTGGCCGGGTCGGCCTTGAACCGGGCGAGCTGGTGGTCCCCGACGGCCTCGAAGAACAGTCCGACGGCCCACAGGGCGAGCCCCAGCGCGGCCGCGGCGTCTGGCGACCGGGGCAGCAGCACGGCCACCTGGACGGGGAGGGAGACGAGCCAGACCAGGGATCCCTGGAGGAGGTAGATGACCCGCAGGGCGTAGAGGGCGGTGCTGCCGGGTGCCCGGGCGAGCATGCGCGCGTACCGGGGGTCTTCTCCGTGGCCGCGTCCGCGCCGGGCGATGTGCACCGCGAGGCGCAGCCCCCACACGACGGTGGCGAGGGCGACCAGGGTCCTTCGGGCGGGGTCGCCGTGGCCGGCCGAGAGGAACCAGGCGACGACGGCGACGGCGGCGAAGGCCAGCCCCCAGGCGCTGTCGACGATCCTGTGTACCCCCTTGACCAGGGCCACGGCGAAGGTGAGCAGCATGACGGCGAGCGCCGTACCCGCCGATGCGGCGAGAACGGTGGCGAGCGCTCCGGTGTCGACGGCGCTCACGTTCCCGGCCGGTCCGCGTCGTGCGCCCCGCCCTGGGCGGTGAGGACGAGCTGGCGTACGTCGAGATAGCGGGAGCGGAAGCCGGCCTCGGAGTAGGCGAGGTAGAGCTCCCACATCCGCAGGAAGGCGCGGTCGAAGCCGAGGGCGGTCACGGCGGCGGACTCGTGGAGGAACCGCTCGCGCCACAGCCGCAGCGTTTCCGCGTAGTGGTCGCCGTAGCCGGTGTCGTGGACGACGGCCAGCCCGGCGGCGGCGCCCTGTCGGGCGATGGCCTCCCTGGAGGGGATGAGTCCGCCGGGGAAGACGTACTTGCTGATCCAGGTGTGGGTGCGTGCCGTGTGCAGCATGCGGTCATGGGGCATGGTGATGGCCTGGAGCACGGCACGGCCGCCGGGGGCCAGCAGCCGGTGCAGGGCGCCGAAGTAGGCGGGCCAGTAGGCGGCTCCCACGGCTTCGATCATCTCGACGCTGACGACGGCGTCGTACGTGCCTTCGACGCGGCGGTAGTCGCACAGTTCGACGGTGACCCGGTCGGCGACGCCGGCATCGGCGATCCGGCTGAGGGCGAGGTCGCGTTGTTCCCGGGACAGGGTGATGGTGCGTACGCGGGCGCCGCGCCGGGCGGCCCGGACGGCGAGTTCGCCCCAGCCCGTGCCGATCTCCAGGAGGCTGGTGCCCGGTCCGGTCCCGGCGAGGTCGAGGAGCCGGTCGATCTTGCGGTGCTGTGCCGCGGGCAGGTCCTCGGCGGCGGCCGGGAGCGAGGTGAAGACGGCCGAGGAGTAGGTGAGGGTGGGGTCGAGGAAGGTGGCGAAGAGGTCGTTGGAGAGGTCGTAGTGCCGGTGGATGTTGCGGCGGGCCCCGTCGACGGTGTTCAGGTCGGAGAGGGGCCTGCGGCGGACCCAGAGGCTGCGCAGTCGGCGCAGGGCCTGCGGTGCGAGGTCGTCCACGTGCCGGGCCAGGACGGTCAGGAGCTCGACCAGGTCGTCGCTGTCCCATTCGCCGGCCATGTAGGACTCGCCGAAGCCGATCAGGCCGTCGGCGCCGATCCGCCGGTAGAACGCTTCGGGATCGCGCAGGGTCAGGGTCGGCGTGCCGTCCTGGGTTCCGTCGGGCTGGCGGGGGATCCGCGTCCCGGCGTCGGCGATGCGCACCCGCAAGGGCAGGCGGCCGAAGGCACGTTGCACGATCCGGCGGGCGAGCGCGGTGCGCAGGGGCGAGGCGTGCGGCAGGCGGGCCACGTCGGGCCACAGGCCGGCGTCGACCAGGTGGCGGCCGGTGCGGGTGCCGTCCTGGGGGGCAGGGGGGAGGGTGAGGGTCACAGCGCGTCTTCCTGGACGGGGCGGGCCGGGCGGGTGGGCCGCGGCTGGACGGGCAGGCCTTTGAGGTAGAGGCGGATGCCGTGCCGGCGGATGCCGAACGACACTCCGGCGGTCGGCCACGGGTTGCGCAGCAGGGCCGCGAGCAGGGTGCGGGTCCCGGCGGGGCGGCGCGTTCCGCGGACGGTGGCGGTCAGGGGGCGGGAGCCGTCCGGGTGGCGGAGCTGGACGGTCAGGTCGAGGCGGTCGCCGGGCAGGGGCAGCCTCATCCGGTAGCCGCCCTCGACGCCGAAGAACGGGGAGACGTGGAAGTCCTTGGCCACCTCGGCACGGCCGTGTCCGTCGGGGCGCAGGAGGTAGCAGTGCCGCCCGCCGTAGGTGTTGTGGACCTCCGCGACGACGCAGACGAGACCGCCGGAGCGGTCGTGGCACCAGTACAGGGTCAGGGGGTTGAAGACGTGTCCCAGTACGCGCGCGTGCGCCAGCATGATGACCCTGCCGTCGGCGCCGTGGACGCCGTGGGCGGCGAGGTGGGCGTCGAGGCCGGCGCGCAGCGTGGGGGCACGGCCCGAGAAGTGGTCGCGGGCGTCGAAGCGGGCGAACGGGCGCAGGACGCGGGGCAGGACCGGAAGGTCGTCGACGTCGACCAGCCACATGTACGTCCGGTGCGCCAGGGCGTAGCGGACGGGCTGGGAGCGGGCGTGCCGCACCTCGGTCGCGTAGAGGGCCGGCACGTGCGGAGCGGGGGCGCCGGTCACCAGGTCACCCCGAGGGATGCGGCGGCCCGGGCGCCGGAGCGGCAGCCGTCCTCGTGGAAACCCCATCCGTGGTAGGCGCCCGCGTAGGCGGTGACACCGTCGTTGAGGGTGGGCAGCAGGCTTTGTGCCGCGACCGACTCGGCCGTGTAGACGGGGTGTTCGTACGTCATGCGGGCCAGGACGGTGCTCTCGTCGATCCGGTCGCCGGGGTTGAGCGTGACGATGTGCGGCCCGTGGCCGGCGGGGAGCCGGTGGAGGCGGTTCATGTCGTAGCTGACCTGCACTGTTCCCGGGCGGGCGGAGCAGGAGGGCAGCCAGTAGTTCCACGACGCCCGGGCGTGGGCGCCCCGGGGCAGGAGCGAGGTGTCACGGTGCAGCACGGTCGGATTGCGGGAGTAGGTGAAGGCGCCGAGGACGCGTCGTTCCTGCTCGGTGGGGTCGGCGAGGAGTCCCAGTGCCTGGTCGGGGTGGACGGCGATGACGACGGCGGCGTGTTCGGCCGTCTCGCCGTCGTCCGTGACGAGGCGTACGCGGCCGGCTCCGCGCACGACCTTGCGGACCGGTGTGGAGGTCAGGACGCGGGCCGGGCCCTTGGCGGCCCGCTCGACGTAGGCCTTGGATCCTCCGGTGATGGTCTTCCACCGGGGGGATCCGGTGACCGAGAGCAGTCCGTGGTGGTCGAGGAAGCGGAAGAGGTAGGCGGCCGGGTAGCGCAGTGTGGTGGCCGGTGCGCAGGACCATACGGCGGCGACCAGGGGGATGGCGAAGTGGCTGACGAAGTAGGGCGGGAAACGGTTCTCGCCCAGGAAGTCGCCCAGGGTGGAGGCCGTGTCGCCGTCGGCGAGCAGCCGGCGTGCGGCGCGGTGGAAGCGGGGGACGTCGGCGAGCATCCGCAGGTGGCGGCCGCGCAGCAGGTTCCCGCCGCCCAGGAGTCCGTACGGGCCGCGGGCGCCCGCGTATTCGAGGCGGCAGCCGTCGCACCGGACCGACATGCTCATCTCGGAGTCCTGCGTGGCCACGCCCAGTTCGCGCAGGAGCCGCAGGAGGTGGGGGTAGGTCCGTTCGTTGTGGACGATGAATCCGGTGTCGACGGCGACCGTTCCCCCGCCGGCTGCCGGGACCTCGTGGGTGTGCGCGTGGCCTCCGAGGCGTCCGTCCGCCTCGTAGAGGACCACGTCGTGCGTGCGGGACAGGATGTGGGCGGCGGTGAGGCCGGCCACCCCCGACCCGACCACCGCGATGCTCTTGCGGTCCATGAGTCCACCCCTGATCTCTGGGGGCCCGGGGGAAGTTGTCTCCGCCCCCGTGGCCCCGGTTCTCGTCTGTCGATTCGGTGCGGCGCCCCTGCCGGATGGGCGGGTTTTCAGCCGGCGGTCTCCACGGCGCCCGAGGCCACGCGCAGGCGGAGGCTGTGCAGGCCCCGCCGGGTGTGGCTCTTGACGGTGCCCAGCGGCATCCCGGTGCGGTCGGCGATCTGCGCCTGGCTGAGGTCGGCGAAGTAGGCGAGGGCCAGGACGTCGCGCTGGAGCGGTGGGAGCAGGGCGAGTTCCCTGGTGACCACGATCCGGTCGAGCACCTGCTCGACGCCTCCGGCGCTCTCCCCGTCGCCGCCGTGCCGGCCGGCGGCGGCCACGAGGTCCAGGCGCCTGGTCCGCGCGCCGAGGGCGTCCGCGGTCTTGTGCCGGGCGATGCCCATCAGCCACGCCGGCAGTGTGCCGCGGCCCGGCCGGAACCCGTGACGGCCCTGCCACGCCGCGACGAAGACGTGCTGGGTGACGTCCTCCGCCTCCCGCGGGTCGCCCAGGACGCGGGCGGCGTGGGCGTGTACGAGGCGGCTCCAGCGGTGGTGCGCCAGCGCGAGCCACCGCTCGTCGCCCTGGAGGAGCAGGCCGATGATCTCGGCGTCCGGATCCGGGTCCTCCGGGCGGGTTCCGTCGCCGCAGGATGCCGGTCCGGCGGCGGTCGCGCCGCCTGCGGGTGATGCAGTCATGCCGCCTCCTCGGCTCGCCCCGGGCGCGTCCGCCGGTGCGAGGGGGGCCGCCCCGGGGGAAGGGAGCCTCCGGAATCCGGGGGACGCGATGAGGCCAAGCGTCACCGGGCCCTCACCGGGCGATCAACTTGCATCGTTTCCGCGTCGAATGACTGCCGAGTACGTCAGGGCGCGGGTGCGTCGGGGGGTGATCAGCGGATCGGGGTCGTCAGATGCGCGGCGGGTGTGCGGTCACGGCTGGTGCCCCGGTCCGTCGAGCGCGGCCAGCCCGTCCGTCCAGCGGGCACGCCGTTCGTCGGCACTCTGCTCCCACCACGGCACGCCGCGTTCCCCGAGGGCCGTCTTCGCCGTGTGCACCCGGTCCCGGGCCGCACGCTCGGCCCGCGGGTCCTCGGCACGGCGGGCAGCCGCGACGGCCCGGCGTGCCGCCATCAGATGCGCCCGCAGCCGGGCACCGGCGTCATCGGGAACGGCCGGATCGGTGGCGCGCCAGCGACGGCCGCCGATCAGCACGTGGTGGCCGTCGGGCGTGGGAACCGGCCCGGGCTTCGCGGTCACCCTCGGCGTCTGCCCCCGTCCGGCCGGAAATAGTCCTTGCAGGCCGTACTCGGCCGCAGGCACCCCCTCCTCCTCCGGGCCGGCGCCGGGGTTGGTGCAGTACGACGGCCCGGCTGCCGTGTCGGTGCGCTGGGCTATCCTTCCGGCACCGCTCGCCGAATGTTGGGATTATCAGAGTTGACCGGCCTGTCTGCCTTTCCGTTGCCCTTTGAAGCGTCGCGTTCCATAGCCTTCGCGAAAGCCCGGACGCTACGGGAGCTGGAGATGATGGAGTGCAGCGCGCACATCCGGGCGAAGCCCGGGTGGTTCGACAAGATGCACGATGCCGGCATCGTGGCGCGGTGGCGGCAGGAGGCGCTCGCCCAGGGGCTCACCGAGGCTCAGGTCCGGTACGTGCTCGCCGAGCTCGGGCACTACGCCGGGCTGCGGGACGGCCAGACGGGCATCGAGGTGTCCGCCGTCGACGGGGTGTGGCAGTCCGACACGCTGGTCGACGAACGGCTCCGGTCCCGGCTGCGCGAGGCGGTCCGGCCCCTGGAGGAGGTCCCCGAAGCGGAACGGGACTGGCATCCGGGTTCGGACGGGCAGGTGCTGGATCTGGTGCACCCCTCGCTGTTCTGCCTGGTACGGGGGGTGAGCGGGGGCCCGGAGGAGGCTTGGCACAACCCTACGAACCAGTACTCGAAGCACGAGTTCTCGGAGAAGTTCCAGTGGCTGCCCACGGATGTCGAGGTCAGCGACGAGGGGCGTGTCGCCTTCCGTTCGTACGTCAACAACGTCCACCCCGAGGCCCATCAGGAGCTCGCGGCCGTCCTGCCGGAGCTCTTCGCGCGCATGCGGCCGCTGTGGGAGAACGTGCTCACCGATCTGCGCCACCCCCGGCCGCCGCGGATCGAGGCCGATCCCTACGGGTGGTACGAATCGGAGCCGGAGTATCCGGTCAGGTCGTCTTTCGCTGACGACGCCGCTTACGCGGACGCCCGCAGCGCCTGGGAGGAGGCCCACGACGTCTGGTGGGAGACCCGCCGCCCGGTCGTCCCGGACGCGCCGGAGTTCACTGCGCCGACGCTGCCCGACGAGGCCGCGCGGGTCGACCTGCGCGGGCGCCGCCTCCAGGTCATCGTCAAGCTCGCCGGCATTCATCTCACCCCGGAGAAGCCCGAGTACGCGGGCGGTTCCTGGCACGTCGAGGGAATGCTGAACGAGCGGATCGTCTCGACCGGCATCTACTACTGGGACAGCGAGAACATCACCGGGAGCAGCCTGAGCTTCCGCGCCGCGCTCGACGACCCGGACTACGAACAGAACGACGACGAGGGCGTGCGCGAGGTCTACGGCCTGGAGAACGAGGAAGCGCTCAACCAGGTGCTGGGATCGGCGGCGACGCCGGCGGGGCGCTGCCTGGCGTTCCCGAACATCCTGCAGCACCGCGTCGGCTCGTTCCGCCTCGCGGACCCCAGCCGCCCGGGGCACCGCAAGATCCTCGCGTTCTTCCTCGTGGACCCCTCGACGACGATCGTCTCGACGTCCGACGTCCCGCCGCAGCAGCCGTGGGCCGCCACTTCCACGATGACGCTCGAGCAGGCCGTGGAGTACCGCGAACAGCTGATGCAGGAACGGAAGTTCTTCGTGGCCGAACACAACGAGCAGCTCTACGAGCGGGAGTTCTCCCTCTGCGAGCACTGATCCCCGTGAGGGCCGGCTCAAGGGCCGGCCCTCAGCCCGGGGGCGCTGTCAGCGCCTCGTCTCGTACCTGGTCAGGATCACCCCGCAGGGAAGCGTCCGCGTCTCCACCAGCTTCAGGTTCACCCAGTTGTCCAGCGCGGTGAAGAACGGCGTGCCGCCGCCCACCAGGACCGGCGCGGTGGCCAGCACGTACTCGTCGATCAGCCCGGCGCGCATGGCCGCCCCGGCGAGTGTCGCGCCGGCGATGTCCATCGGGCCGCCTTCCCCGGCCTTGAGCCGGGTGATCTCGGCGACCGCGTCACCGCTGAACAGTCGGGTGTTCCAGTCGACGTCGTCGATCGTCGAGGAGAACACCACCTTCGACATGTCCTGCCAGCGGCGCGCGAACTCGATCTCCGCCGGGGTGGCGTGAGGCTGCCGGTCGGCGGCCGGCCAGTACGAGCTCATCGTCTGCCACAGCTTGCGGCCGTACAGCGACAGTTCGGTCGCCTGCAACTGGTCGGACCAGAACCGGAACAGCTCGTCGCTCGGCACGCTCCAGCCGATGTCGTCGCCGGGCGCGGCGATGTAGCCGTCCAGGGTCACGTTCATGCCGTAGATCAGTTTGCGCATGGAGCCAGCCTTTCGTGTGCCGGGCTCACGGGTACGGACCGACGCGGCGTGGAACACCCGTTCGACGCGCTGCGCGGACCGGGTCGCCGGGCTACCGGGCGGTGATGGTGCAGAGGCGCTTGGTGGCGCGGGTCAGGGCCACGTACAGGTCCCTCTCTCCGCCCGGGCGGGCGGCGGTGATCTCCTCCGGGTCCATGACGACGACCCCGTCGAACTCCAGGCCGCGTGCTTCGGACGCCGGCACGATGCGTGCGAGGTCGCCGATGCCCCGGGCCGTCAGCTCCCCCACCCTGGTGTCGGCGCAGACCACTGCGAGGAGTTCTCCCGGGTGGGCGCTGGTCTGGGCGCGGATTTCCCGGAGGACGGTGGTGACCAGCCTGTCGGGAGGGGTGGCCGTCGTGCGGGGGGTCTCGCCGGTGCGCAGCGACCGTGTGGGCTGCTGGTCCGGTGCGATCCGGGTGAGCAGGTCCCGTACGCTCTCCAGGATCTGCTGCGTGGTGCGGTAGCTGACGGTCAGGTGGTGCAGTCGGAACCGCGGTCCGACGTGGGGACCCAGGGCTTCCTTCCAGTCGCGTGCCGTCGCGACCGGGCCGGCCTGGGCGAAGTCGCCCACCAGCGTCATCGCCCGCGCTGGGCAGCGGCGGACGACCATCCGCCATTGCATGGCGGTGAGTTCCTGTGCCTCGTCGACGACCACGTGCCCGTACGTCCGCTCGGGTGGGCCGTCGACCAGGCCGGCCGCTTCGTCCAGCAGCGGCAGGTCGGCGTCGGTCCACTGGTCGTCCGGGCGGCGCAGCAGGAGGGACCGCTCGTGGGCGGTGAGCCGTGGCAGGTGCTCGGCGAGGGCGTCCGGGTCCGTCAGGAGGGCCTTCACGAGGTCGCCGGGTACCAGTCGCGGCCACAGCGCCTCGACCGCCCGGTCGACGCCGGGGTCGTCGAGGAGGTCGGCTCGGACGGCGTCCAGGTCCAGTTCGTGGGCCGGACCCGGGTCGGCGGCGCCTTCGGCGCGGCGCCGGTCGGCTCCCGTGAAGCGGTCGAGGTCCATGCCCGTCATCAGGGCGGCTTCGGCGTCGATGCGCTCCAGGAGGTCGCCCATGTCCCGCCGCATCGCGTCGGCGACGGCGTCGACCAGGAACTCCGTGAACACCTCGCGGGCGGGGTTGTGCCCCGGTACGGCCGCCAGGGCGGCGTCGCGTGCCGCGGCGACCTCCTCGCCGGTCAGGCGGACCAGTTGCCGTCCGGCCCGCACGGTGAAGCCGCCGGCCGGGGCCTGGTGGACGCGCAGCAGGCCGGCCAGGGCGTCGGCGAGGTCGGAGCCGCCCTTGAGGCGCGCCGTCTCGACGGTCTCCGCCACCGTGTCCGCGGGTACTGCGGCGAGTTCCCGGCAGGTCGTCAGGACGACGTCGTTCTCGCCGAGGGAGGGGAGGACCTGGGAGATGTAGTCGAGGAACCGGGAGTTCGGGCCGACCACCAGGACCCCCTCCTCGGCGGCACGCGGGAACGCGTACAGGACGTACGCCGCCCGGTGCAGGGCGACCACCGTCTTGCCGGTGCCGGGACCGCCCTGCACCACGGTCACCCCGCGGTGGGCGGAGCGGACGATCTCGTCCTGCTCGGCCTGCAGGGTCGCGACGGCGGCGTGCATCCTGCCCGTACGCCGTGCCGACAGGGCCTCGGTCAACGGGCCGTCCCCCACCACGTCCTCGACGGTCGGGACGGTCCCGTCGAGCAGTTCGTCGCTCACCGAGACGACCGTGCGCTCCTCGAGGCGCAGGTGCCGGCGCCGGCGCAGGGCCATCGGGTGGACGGGGGTCGCCTCGTAGAAGGGCCGCGCGGCGTTCGCGCGCCAGTCGACGAGCAGCGGCAGGTCGTCCTCCTCCGTGTGGAGTCCGATCCGCCCGATGCGCAGGGCCGTGCCGTCGGTCCGGTCGATCCGCCCGAATACCAGTCCCTTATCGGCGCCTTCCAGCCTGCCGATTTCCTTGGCCAGACGCTCGGCGGCGTTTTCCCGTTCGTATGCCTCCCCGGCGCTGTCCGCCGGGGCCTTCAGGACACTCGCCCGGGTGGCGCGTGCCTCGGAAAGGCGCTCGGCGAGCAGCTCGTACAAGGAGGACACATATTCCCGCTCCGATGCAACTTCCCGTGCGGCGTGGGCATTTGTCTTCGACAACAGGTGGGCTCCTTCGGTTCGGGCCACACCCTACGGTGAACCTTCCGTGAAGGTAAGTCTTGACTTACCTGGCGAGGACATGTCCTCGGCGCTGTTTTCCGGGCCAGGAGGCGAGGACGTCGAAGATTGAATTGAGTCCGTGTCGGCGACAGCCGGAGCGGCTTCCTCATTGCCCTTCCAGGGGGAGGACGGATGGGCCATGGCCGTCACCAGTGGGGAACCCTCTCACGACCAGACAAGTCGCCCTTCGGCAACGGAACAGACCGGAATGTCCCCCGCGCCGATCCTCTTCAGCATCTCGGCCACGGAGTCGAAGTAGTGAGCCAGTGACGCGTACTCGCCGGTGACCGTGGGCTCACCCACGAACCATCTGCCGATACGTCCGTCCCTCGCGTCGATGAACTTTCCCGTCCAGCCGTCCTGGTCCGACAGGAACGGGATCCACTCGTTACGCCAGAACGGGTGGTCCGGCTGGTCCGGCGGGTCGAATCCGCAGGACGTGGAACGGTTCGCGTAGAGCCTCTCCATCGCCCGGATACCCAGAAAGAAACTCCCCTCGTCGGGGAACCCGTCGAAACCGCAACATTGCACTTCGTCGTCGAAATCTCCCTCCGGCAGATCCAGATTGTTCTGCAACAGCCACGTCCGCAGGTCCCCATGCAGGGAGATCCCCATCCGTTCCTCGGCTGCCGCGAGCATCTGCTCCGTAGCGGGCCCGGGCAGATCCGCGTGATCGGCCGGCGCGTGCTCCCGAAGCAGACTCATCACACGCGACCAACTCTCAGCCACACTCATCGCCCTCTGTCCTCCACAGGGATGCCTCCGTCCGACTACGCCACTGCGGAAATCGGGAAGTACCGGCCGAAGGACCTTGCGGGGATGATACTTCGAGCGTGCGTTCCATATGGCGGAGTACGGCTTCTGTGGGATTGCGTCCGTGGCGGACGAGCCGAGACCACGCCGTTTCCGGTCAGTGGGGCAGGCTTGGGCGCGTCGACGTCCTGCCGGTCCGAAAGGCCTCCATGAACGCGTCCGCCGGCCCCGCGCCGCTGTCCCCGGCCCGTGCTCTGTTCGACGTCCCGGAGGGCATCGCCTACTTCAACACGGCCAGTCTGGCGCCGACCCTGCGCTCCGGCCTGGCGGCCGGCAGTGCCGCCTTGGGGTGGCGGGCGCAGCCCTGGCGGATCCAGGCCGCCGACTGGTTCACCGGGGCGGAACGGCGCAGGGAGTTGTTCGCGGGGCTGATCGGGGCCACGGCGGACGATGTCGCGCTGGTGCCCGCCACCAGCTACGGCATGGCGGTCGCGGCGGCGAACCTGACCGCTGCCCCCGGGAGCCGCGTCCTGGTCCTCGCCGACGAGTACCCGTCCGGGATCTACACGTGGTGGCGGTTCGCCGAGGCCACGGGGGCTCGTATGCTCACCGTCCGGCGTGAGCGGGGCCAGAGCTGGACGGAGGCCGTCCTGGCCGCGGTGGACGAGCGGGTGGCCGTGGTGTCGGTGCCCCAGGTGCACTGGACCGACGGTGCGCTGCTGGACCTGGACGCGGTCGCCGCGGCCGCACGGGCGGCGGGTGCGGCCCTGGTGGTCGACGCGAGCCAGTCCGCGGGGGCGATGCCGCTCGACGTGGGTGCCCTGCGGCCCGACTTCCTGGTGACGGTCGGCTACAAGTGGCTGCTCGGCCCCTTCGGCCTCGGCTACCTGTACGTGGCTCCGCGGTGGCAGGAGGGGCGGCCGCTGGAGGAGAACTGGATCCTGCGCGAGGACTCCGAGGACTTCGCCCGGCTCATCGACTACCGCGGCACGTACGCTCCCGGGGCGCGCCGCTTCGACGTGGGGCAGCGCACGGCGTTCGAGCTCACTCCCATGGCCGTGGCCGCCCTCGAACAGCTGACGCGGTGGACGGTCCCGCGGGTCGCGGCCACCCTCGGGACGATCACCGACCGCATCGCCGCCGCTGCCCGCACGCGGGGGCTGCCCGTCAGTGATCCGCGCGGGCCGCACATGCTCGGCGTCACCGTCCCCGGCGGCCTTCAGAAGCGGCTGGTGAACGCCCTGGAGCAGGCGGACGTGTTCACCGGCCCGCGCGGCACGGCGATCCGTATCAGCCCTCACCTGCACACCACCGAAGAGGACATCGCGCAGCTGCTGGCCGCCCTGGACGCCTTCCTCGACGGACCTTAGGCAGTGGCCGCCATCCGGGAGGCTCCCAGTCGCGCCTCCAGCTCCGGGCCGGACACGGGACCACCGCCCGGCGGTAGCGCTCGGGTGTCGTGGAGACCGTCTCAAGGTGCGTCAAGCCCGGGTCTCGGCCGGCCGGCTGTCGGGGCGACCGCCGGACGTTAGCGGCGTGTTAGCGGCATTCGTGATCCTGGGCCGGCTGTGACCGCCGGCCGATTCCGGTGGTCGGCGAGGGCGTTGTCCGTATGCGGCCGTCCGCGTTGGCGCACCGTCGCGGCTTTGCCGCGGGCTCGCCCCTGAACGCGATATCCAGAGATAGAGAGAGCGATGAAAGCAAGAATCGCCACGGCTGCCGTCGCGGTTGCCGTGCTCGCCGTCGGCTCCGGCGCCGCCATCACCGTCGCCACCGCCTCCGCTTCGGAGACCGCCGAGGCCACCGTCTCCGCCCAGGGCGCCCCGTCGCCGCCAAGCCGGGCGCCACCGTGGCGGCCGAGCCGGCCGCCACCGTCCTCGCTCCGCAAGCGGGCGGGACGACGGCACCGCCCCCGAAGCCCGGCAGGACGACCTCTCCGTCGGGCACGCCGCAGCCGGGCGGGACCACCATTCCCCCGAAGCCGGGCAAGACCCCGACGGCGTCCGCGCAGCCAGGCGAGCCGAGTGTGACGTACAAGGGCAGGGCGACCTTCTACTCGCCGGGTCTGGGAGCGTGCGGCAAGGTGATCAACGAGAGTGACCTCGCCGTCGCGCTCGATTCCGGCACGTTCGGCGGCGGGTACCCGTCGAGCCAGTGCGGGCGGAAGGTCGTCATCACGTACAAGGGGAAGTCCATCACGGCGACGGTCCTGGACGAGGCGCCGGGCGCGGGCAGGCACGGCCTCGACCTCACGCCCGGGGCGTTCAAGGCCCTCGCCCCGCTCGACAAGGGCAGGATCGACGTCACCTGGCGCTTCGTCAAGTAGCGCACGGGGCGGGGGCGGTCCGGGCAGACCCGGCGACGGATCCGCCCCCGCCCGCCGCCGTTCCGGGCGGGCGCGGTGTCAGAGGGCTTCGACGACCACCAGGCAGGTGTCGTCCTCCAGCCGGTCGCCGGCGTACCGGGCGACCACCGCGTCGAGGGTCTGGCGGGCGTCGCCGCCGACGCAGTCCGCGACGTGTTCGCGCAGGGAGTCGATGCCGGTCTCGATGTCCTCGCCGCGCCGCTCGACCAGGCCGTCCGTGTACAGCAGCAGGAGGTCGCCCGGCTCCAGCGGTACGTCGGCCGTCGCGTACGCCTCGCCCAGGAGCGGCCCCCGGTGCCCGGTGTCCAGTGCGGTGGCCGCGCCGTCGTGCAGGAGGAGCGGCGCCGGGTGTCCGGCGCAGGCCCACACCAGTCGGCGGTCGGCGGCGAGGTGTCCGATGACGGTGGTGGCCGTCTCGGCCGAGGCGTCGGCGCACACGAGTTCGTTGAGCCAGGTGGTCAGCTGGCCGGCGTCGCTGCCCGGCGTGTGGGCCAGGCCGGCCAGGGCGTGCCGCTGCTGCGCCATGCGCGCGACGGCTCCGAGCCCGTGACCGCAGGCGTCGCCGATGGCCAGGAGGATGCGTCCGTCGGGCAGCGCGCGGCACTTGTACCAGTCACCGCCGACCGCGGCGTCCTCCTCGACCGGCAGGTACGCGGCCGCCACGGCGAATCCGAGCCGGGCGATCTCCGAGGAGTGCGTCGGGAGCAGCGCCTCGCGCAGCGCGGCGGCGACACGGTGTTCGGCGGCGGCCTCCTCGCGGAGCCGCTCGCTCTGCCGACGGGTGGCCGCGAGCCGTTGCCTGCCGCGGATGACGGGCGTGAGGTCGCGTGCGATGAGGTGCAGGGCCCATGCCAGGCCGTCCGTGGAGATGACGGGCCGGCCGATGACGTGGAGCGTACGGACGTCGCCGTACACGCTGAACCGGATGTCGGAGCCCGGAGGCTCCTCCCCGTCCAGCAGGGCGCGCAGCAGCCGGCCCCAGCGCGGTACGTCCTCCAGGAACACCGCGTCGTACAGGTCCAGCAGGCCCATGGGGCGGCCGGGAGCGGTCCTGAAGATCGTGCTCAAGCCCTCGGACCAGGTGGTTTCGCCGGAGAGGAGGTCGAAGTGGGCCCAGCCCATGGAAGCGATGTACTGGGCCTCCAGCGACATCAGTTCGGCCGGGTTGTGGGCGGGGCGCCAGGTC
The DNA here is from genome assembly GCF_039535215.1 of Streptomyces racemochromogenes. GTDB lineage: Bacteria > Actinomycetota > Actinomycetes > Streptomycetales > Streptomycetaceae > Streptomyces > Streptomyces racemochromogenes. The sequence continues at coordinate 7,238,737 of NZ_BAAAWT010000001.1, read as the reverse complement.
GCGATCACCTGGCCGGAGCAGGACGCGGCGTCGTAGAGGAGTTTGGTGCGGTGCAGGCCGTCCGGACGGCGCTCGGTGTAGTCCACCGGGAAGTTCCGCAGCGCACGGCCGGTGTGCAGGACCTCCTTGAGGGAGTCCAGCAGCCCGCTGCCGTCCACACCCGGCCGCACCTCGCGGAGCCGTTTGCCGACCTGCCGGTCGGGGGCGTCGAGCCATTCGACGGAGCGGATGTGGTTGCCGGCCCGGATGACGAAGTCCTCGGTCATCCCGTCGTCGTCGGTGACCGGTGCCAGCAGTGCCGCCGAGACGGGGATGGCCGGGAGGGTCGCGCAGACGCAGGCCCACGGGTCGTGGTCCCCGTTACCCTCCGCGCAGGAGTGGCTGCGCTGGGCGACGGCACCGCAGGAGCAGGCGAGGAGGGACGCGGACTCCGCGATCTCGGCCGGGGTGGCGGGACGCGGCCGTGCGCCCGCCGAGCGGCCGGCGGCGGCACGCAGGAGAGTCACTTCGCGGGTGATGAGTTGCTTGAGGGTCTCGGGGTCCCGGGGAACGGCCGGGCTCATGGTCATCTCCCTCCGCCGTGGGGGCGGCACGCGTGATCGGCGCCTGCCCCCGGCACGCCGGTTCACTCATGACCATGCGGAGTGGACCCGTCGCCTTGTGTGCGCTCTCCGGTGGTGGTCGCCGTGTACGGCCGGCTCGCGAGGGTTCCGGCGCGGCCTGGCGGGAGGCGGCGCGTCCTGTGTCGGAGCACCGGCGCGCCGACGCCGGGGCCCGGCCTCCCGTGCGTAGCCTGGCCGCAATCGCTGTGCCCGTTCCGCGGGCAGGGAGTTGGGGGCATCCATGGCCGAGGGACCGGGCTTCCGTCACGACGTGGTGGTCGTCGGTGCGGGAGCGGCGGGACTGGCCTGCGCCGCGGATCTCGGCGCGGCCGGGCTGGACGTCCGCCTGCTGGAGGCCGAGGAATCGGTGGGCGGCCGCGTCCGCACCGACCGGGTCAACGGCTTCATCACCGACCGCGGCTTCCAGGTGTTCAACACCGGCTACCCGCAGGTCAGGCGCCGCCTGGACCTGCCCGCCCTCTTCCTGCGCCCGTTCACCCCCGGGGTGCTGGTGCACACCGACGCCGGCCGGCTGCGGTTGACCGATCCCACGCGGCGGCCGCGCGACGGGATCGGCCTCCTCACCGGCCGACGGGTGAAGCCGCGCGACCTGCTGGCCTTCGGTGCGCTCTCGGCCCGCGCCATGCTCTCCCCCGCTTCCCGGCTGCGGGCCCGGCCCGACGTCACCACCCGTACCGCCCTGGCCGAGGCGGGCTTCTCCGAGGACTTCGTCGAGACGTTCTTCCGGCCCTTCCTGTCGGGGGTCTTCCTGGAGGACTCCCTGGAGACTTCCGCCCGCTTCTTCCACCTGGTCTGGCGCAGCATGCTGCGCGGCACGCTGTGCCTGCCCCGCGACGGCATCGGCGCGGTGCCGGCGCAGCTCGCCGCGGGCCTGCCCCCGGGGGTGCTGCTCACCTCGTCGCCGGTCACGGAGTTGGGGCCGCGGGGAGTGGTCCTCGGGAGCGGGGAACTGCGTGCGCGAGCCGTCGTCGTGGCCACCGGAGCGGGTGCGGCGGCGCGCCTGCTGCCCGGCCTGGCACCGCCTCGGGAACGGATCGTCACGACGCTCTACCACGCGGTCGAGCGGTCCCCGCTGCCGGAACCGACCCTGATGGTCGACTCCCGCCGCAGGTTCCTGAACTCGTGCGTCCTGACGGAGGTCCAGCCCGGCTACTCCAGTGACCGCAGGAGCCTGGTGTCGACCTCCGTGCTCGGCACGCCGGGCCCGGTGGAAGAGGCCGCCGTACTCAAGGCCCTCGCGGAGGCGTACGGCACGGACACCGGGACCTGGGAGCCGGTGCACCGCGTGACCGTACGAGGTGCCCTGCCCGCCATGGCGCCGCCGCTGTTGCTCAGCCGCACGAGCCGGTTCGCCCCCGGCCGGTACGTCTGCGGTGACCACCGCGCGACGGGATCGCTCCAGGGAGCGCTCGCTTCGGGCTCCCGGGCGGCCCGCGAGGTCATCGCCGACCTGGGACGGGGGGCGTCCGGTGAACCGCTCGTGAACCGCTGGAGCAACCCACCTGCGCGGTCCGAGGGTCGGCGGCGCGGGCCCGGGGCTGAGTGAACCGAGACCGAAACGAGTCCGGTGCTTTGCCGCAGCGTTCGCATGTCGTGACCCTGAGCAGGGATGATGACGCTTCGTGCTCACGAACCTCATCACCGCCGTCGGTCTGGCCGTCCTCGTCTGGGCGATCTTCAACACCACCCGTCTCGCCGTTCGCAACAGGAAAGCCCGGAACTTCGACGCCGCCGCCTACGGTCTCGTCCCCCGCGAGCGGCTGGACTGCCGGCGCTCCGGCCCGCCCGCTGACGAGCCCGCGCTGCGCGCGGCGGTCGAGGCCGCCCTGCACGGCGCGTGGGAGCCCGCGGCCGGACTGCTCGCGGACACCGCGGAACGCCAGGACTGGGCGGAGCGCTGGCGGGTCGTCGAGGTGTTCGCGGACCTGGCCGTCGAGGACGAGCACTGGCTGCGGGTCTGGCGCGCCAAGCGGCCGCAGGACGCGGACCCGGTCGTCGTCCACGCCCACGCCCTGCTGCTCCGCGCCTGGGCGGCGCGCGGCGAGAAGACCGTCGACCAGACCTCCGCCGAGCAGATGGCGCTGTTCGGGGAGCTGCTGCCGACCGCCATGTACGCGGCCCAGGAGGCGGCCAGGCTGGCGCCGCGGGATCCGTCCCCGTGGGTCACGATGGTCGCCGCCGCGCGCGGACTCGGGCTGTCCCACGACGAGTTCCGCGGCCTGTGGAACGAGGTCACGCGCCGTGCGCCGCTGCACTACGACGCGCACTGGCACGCGCTCCAGTACTGGTGCGCGAAGTGGCACGGCTCCCACCGGCTGATGTTCGACTTCGCCCAGCAGGCGGCGGCGTCCGCTCCGGCCGGGAGCCTGCTCTCCGCCGTCTACCTGCACGCCGTGTACGAGGCCACCCTCCAGGACGGCGACGCGGCCTACCGCACCTGGGTCACGAAGGCCGCGCTCGCCCGCGTCGGGGCCGACCTGGCGCAGGCTCGTGAGGATGACCGCCGGCTTCCCGCGATACGGCACCTGTACGCCGCCGTACTCGTGAAGACGGGGCGGTACGCGGAGGCCCTGGCGCAGTTCCGGCTCATCGGCGGCTGGTGCGGGGCCGCTCCCTGGACCGACGCGCGGGATGCCGCGGCGGCGTTCGACCACGCCCGGAGCCTGGCGGCCCTCCACTCGGGCCGTCCCTGACGCCCCACGCACCGCTGTCACTTGGGGGACCCGGAGAGCCGCGGAGCGGCGAAGTCCGGGCAGCAGGACGGGCGCGCTGGCGGGGGGCGTCACGCCGGGGCGTCGGGCCGTCCCATCCACCAGTTGCCCGGGGCGGCGGGATCGGTGCTGGACCAGTACTCGACCACCGCGGACTCGAACTCGGCCGGGTCGAGGGAGCCGTCGCCGTCGCGGTCCAGGTGGGCGAACGCCGCGTCCAGGTCCGCCTGCCCGATCGCCGGGAAGTGGCTGCGCTGGAAGGCGTCGAACTCCGTCCTGCTGACCCGGCCGTCGGCATCGGCGTCGGCGATGGCGAAGAACGCCCGGGCGAGCGCGCCCACGGTGGTCGCGGCGGCCTCGGGGTCGCCGGCCAGGGTGAGGGTGGCGGTGACGAACTCCCGCTTGCCCAGGCGGCCGTCGGGGCCGACGTGCGGGGCGTGCAGGTCGCGCCAGACGCCGACGTAGGCGTGGACCATGCGGGTGTGCTCCGCGGAGCCGCGGGCGTACCCGAGCTGGTCGGCGGCCCGGTCTCCCATGATGACGTGGTCCGCTTCGGTCAGGGCCCCGTCGCCGTCGGCGTCCAGCAGGTCGAAGCCGCGGCTGATCTTGTCGCGCAGGATGTCCATGGCGGTGAACGTAGCGCAGGGCGCGCGGGCCCGGCTGCCGGACGGCTTGGTGACCCGCCATCGGGTGACACCGGGACGGCGTCGGTCCAGGTGTCGCCCGGCGCCACGCGGGCGTTGTCCGGCACCGGGGATCAACCGAACCGTGGTTGGCGCTGAGATTGATCAAGGCCCGGCTGTAGCAGCCTGAGGGCGTTGACGCGGTTCTCGTACTCGCGGCGGGCCTTGCGCTGCGCCGGGACCACCGGGGTGCCCTGAGTGCCGTCGAGGGGCTGGCAGCGGGTGAGGAGCTGGCGGTGGACTGCGGGCGCGGCGGTGACGCGCAGTGTGTAGCCCTGGCCGCGTCGTACGGTCACGCCCTGGTCGAGCGCTGCGCGCTCGGTGGGCTCCAGCTCGGTGGCGCGGAGGAAGTCCGCGACCTTGCCTGGCATGTCGAGGAGGACCGGCAGCTCCGGAGCCGGAGCGTCCTGGTCGACGATGGTGTGCTCGGGCAAGAGGTCGGCGACGGCGGTACGGATGGCCCCCCGGCTGACGTGGTGGTCTCGAGCCAGGGCGGCGATGGACTGGCCGCCCAGGTACGCGGCGCGCACGGCAGCGGCCTTCGCTGCCGTGACGGCCGGGCGGCGTCCGCCCTTGTTGCCCTTGGCCTCGGCGGCCCGCAGCCCGTCGTATGTCAGCTCACGCTGAAGGTCGCGCTGGAGTTCGCCGGCGGCCGCGAGGGTCTGCACCATGAACTTCACGGTGGACAGCAGCTCGCCGGTGCGCGGGTGGCGTGCGGTGAGGTCCATCGCGGAGAACGCGCCGTCGTGGATGCGCAGAGCGAGACGGTCGCGGTGGAGGACATCGAGCACATCGAGAATGTGCCCGGTGCCGCGTACGAGGCGGAACATCTCGGAGATATGCACGGTGTCGCCCGGCCGCGCGTACGTAAGTAGCTCGCTGAACTTCGGTCGCTCAAGCGGGTGGAGGCGGCTGGAGGTGCCGGCGTCCTCCTCGAAGACGACCGGGTCGTCGATCCCGGCCTCGTCGAGGACGAGGTTCTGACGGTCGGTCGACTGCTGGTCGGTCGACACCCGCTTGTAGACCAGGTTGGCCATGCCGCTCCCCGTTTTGGTGGTCGCATTCGACCCTAGCCGTCAGCAAACCCTGTCATCAGCCGCCATCGGATGTGATTGGATCCGCGCCGCCGACAGGCCCGAAAAGTCCGGGTTCATTGGATGCCTGCCGCACCTGTCGTCATTCGTTCGTTTGCCGACAGGACGGCCCGTAATCATGAACCTCTGACGGGATAGCTGCACCCCGCCCCGGTCATTAGCAACTCAGGTTGACTATCTGGGTTAGTCAACTACAGTTGCTTACATGTCCGTCGGCGAAAATTCCCTTCCCTCTGAGCCTGCTGACGCTCTGGCGGCTGTCGTTGCGTTGCGGCGTCTTGCCGATCAGCTGGAGGACTCCGCTGTGGAGCAGGCCATGCGGGCGGGCTGGAGCTGGCCGCAGGTCTCCGAGGCGCTCGGTGTCACCCGCCAAGCCGTCCACAAGAAGCACGCCAAGCGGCTCATCGCCGCCGGAGTCAAGCTGAGGAGGCGCGGCGATGAGCGCGTTTGACAAGTACCTGCATGCGGTCATCGTGCGGGCGATGGCCGAAGCTCAGGATGATGGGTCGGCGACGATCGACGCGCACCATCTTCTGTTGTCGCTCGCCGCCGATCAGGGGTCTACTGCTCAGCAGGTCCTGGCCTCGGTCGGGCTCGATCGCGCTGCTGTCCGCGAGGCACTGGATCGAGAGTTCGAGCACAGCCTGAGCATGGTTGGAGTGTCTCCGGCCGCCTATGACCTTCCCGGGCCGAGCCACGCTTCCCAGCAGCCCAAGATGGGTGCGTCCGCCAGACTCGCACTGGAGCGGAGCTTCTCCTCCGCTCGCAAGAAGGACCTGGGGTCAGCGCATCTGCTGCTCGGGATCCTCCAGGCGCAAATCGGCACCGTGCCACGTGCTCTCGCCTTGGCCGGTATCGATCAGGCCGAGCTGGCGGACCGCGTGCGGCAGACGCTCAACAGCCAGGATCAGTGACATCTGAAGCAGCTGACCCAGACAGTTCGCCCACGGCCGTGCCCTTGCCGCGATGTGCTGTGGACCCGGTGGGCGTGCGCGACGGATCGCACGCTGCGCTGGGCACTGAGCCCCTGGTGAGAGCCGGTGGGCGATGAATCACGCTGTGGAGAGGGTCCGGGCGGTCATCTACAGGTCACACACGACGAAGGAGGACCACGTGCACCACCACACCGCTCATACAGACAGCGGTCGGCCGGGCGTCGAACCGGCCACAGCAGGGGGCGCGGTATCTGAGTCCGCGCCGGCCTCAGGGGCCGAAGGCTACGAGGCTGTCCAGCACTTACTTCAGAAAGCTGTGACTCAAGGCGGACTTCCCGGCATTCTGGCTGAGGTTTGCGACGGCGACCGGCAGTGGTTCGGGACCGCAGGAGTGGCCGACACCCAAACCGCCCGCAAGCGTTCACAGCAGGACCGGTTCCGCGTCGGCAGCATCAGCAAGACGTTCGTGGCCACCGTCATGCTGCAGCTGGTGGCGGACGGCAGGTTGAGCCTGGATGACACCATGGAAGAGTGGCTGCCCGGCGTGGTCCAAGGCCAGCACCACGACGGTGCCAGGGTGAACATCAGGATGCTACTCAACCACACCAGCGGGATCTTCAACTACACCGATGACCAGGAAGCACTGAACCGTTACGAGACGCACCCGCCCGAGTCACTGGTGCAGATCGCCATGTCCCATCCGCACACCTTCGCACCGGGTTCGGGCTGGGCGTATTCCAACACCAACTACGTCCTCGCAGGCATGATCATCGAACGGGCCACCGGCCGCGCGCTTGCCGAGGAGATCAAAGAACGGATCTCCCGCCCATTCGGCCTGGCTGGTACATACCTGCCGCACGGCAGCGACCCGACGATCCACGGGCCACACTCCCGGCACTACACGAAGCTGTTCCAGACCGACTCCGGCGCGCCGGTCCACGACGCGACCGAGCTCGATTCATCCATGTTCTGGGCGGCCGGCGGCATGATCTCCACAGCCGGGGACCTCAACCGGTTCTTCCGCGCCCTGCTGGGGGGCCGGATGCTGCCGCCGGACCAACAACGCGACATGTTCACCACCGTGCCCACCCACGACTGGATTCCCAACGCCGCGTATGGCCTCGGCGTTTCCTCAGTGAGACTGCCCTGCGGGGAAACGGTCTGGGGCATGGGGGGTGCGCTCTTCGGATCGTGGTCCTACGCCTACGGCGCTCGCGATGGCGAACGGATGGTCACCACCAACGTCAACGGCGACTGGAGCAACGGCGGTTGGGACGACCCCATCGATATCTTCACCGATCTACTTCAGGCGAAGTTCTGCCGCAGGAGCGATCCCTGAACACCAGTCACGGGTCAGGCTTGGCCGGCTCCTGATACTCACTCCTGCCCGTCGTCGTTGTCCTCGTCCAGCTCCGGCGCACCCGGGTCGCGCAGCGGGCGCAGGCCGCCGTCGACCGGGGTGGAGGAGCGGAAGCTGTAGCGGCCGAGCACGTTGAGGTTCGCGTGCTTGAGGGGCGAGACGCGGGCGACATCCTCGTCCAGGACGGCGTGCTCACGCTCCTCGGCCGGCAGCGCCCGCAACTCCTCGACGGCAGCGTCCAGGTAGCGAGTCGTCCACAGCATCGCGGCATTCAGCACCAGCCCGAGCGCGCCGAGCTGGTCCTCCTGCCCCGTCCGGTACGCCTGCATGATCTGCCCGCGCTTGCCGTGACAGATGTCCCGGGCGAGCTTGTGGCGGGACTCCTGCACGGTGAGCTGCCGGTTCATCTGCCGCCGGTAGGTGTCGTCGACCGGGTCGACCACGCGCAGCAGGTGCAGGGTCTTGGCGATCCGCCCGTACTCGGCGAACGCGGTACCCAGCGGGGTCGGACGTCCCTCGCGGCCGAACATCCGCAACAGGTCGTACGCGCGGACCTGCCCGGTGACCAGGGAGCCGACCACCCGGAGCAAGTCCGGCCAGTGCGTGATCGCCTTGTTCAGGTTCACCTTGTTGCAGGCCAGCGGCTCCAGTGGCCCGTACCCGCCGGTGTCCACGCCGGGCAGCTCCGCCCGCCGGAACCTCTGGTCGGCCAGGTCACGGAAGCGGGGCGAGAAATTGTAGCCGAGCAAGGAGAACAGGCCGAACACCATGTCTGAGTAGGAGGCGTTGTCGGTGGCCACCATGTCCGGCTTCACCCCGGCGTCGAGGTTCAGCAGGGTGTCCGTCGTCCAGGAAGGAGAACCGCTCCAGCTCCGGCCGCGTCGGCTCCTCCACGAACCGTCCGTACGCCGCCGCCTGCACATCAGTAAGAAATTCCACCGGCACCCGGCGGACGGTAGCCACCCGTCATCCGAGCCCACCGGACTTCCAGAGAAACCTGCCACCGCATCTCGGAGCTGTGCTAAACGACGAAGATCAATCTCAGCGCCAACCAAGGTTCGGTTGATCCCCGGGGCCGTTGTCTGCGTAGACGTCGTGCCCCGACGGGTAGCGGGGCAGGTCCGACCGTTCGAAGCCCGGGCCGGGCGAGGCGGGTCCGCCGGGGGCGGATCGGCCGGGCGGCTGTCTCAGGTGTGCCTGGTGGGGGTGACGACCTCTATGTAATGTCACATCGCATGATGTTCTTACGTCGTGCGGCGTCGGCCGCCGCCCTCCTCGTCACCGTCCTCCCCGTCACCCTCGCCTCGCCCGCGCACGCGGACGGCTCCGCCCCCGCCTGCCGCGCCCCGGCGTCCGTACCGCTCGACGCCGAACAGGCACGCCTCACGGACCCCCGCACCACCGCCCTGGTCGAGCGGGCCGGGTTCGGCGACTTCGTACGACGCCTCCCCGCCGCCCTGTGCACCGCCCACACCCCCGCCGAGGCCGAACGGCTCCTCGACTCCTGGGGCGAGGCCCTGTGGCAGGCGTCCGTACGGCGCGCCCAGGGGCAGCGGCCCGGCGGCGACCTCGCCCCCGGCGACGACCGCCCCCTGTACTGGGCGCGGCTCTCCATGACCTCCGCGCTCGCCCGCTGGCAGCCCGCCTTCGCCGTGGACCGGGCCGCGCTCCGCGCCCGCTTCGAGGACGCCTCGCGCGGCCTCACCGACAACTCCTTCCGGGCCACGCCCGGCGTGCGGCGCGTCTTCATCAGCGGCTTCGACCCCTTCGGGCTCGACGCGGAGATCCGCCGCGCCAACCCCTCCGGGTCGGCCGCCCTCCAGCTCAACGGACGGCACGTGACCCTCGCCGACGGCAGCCGGGCCGAGATCCGCGCCGTCGTCCTGCCCGTGCGGTACGCCGACTTCGACGCCGGCATCGTGGAGCGGGCGTTCGCCCCCCGCCTGGCCGCCGGACCCGGCGCGGCCGACGTCATCACCACCGTCAGCCAAGGCTACCCCGGCATCTTCACCCTGGAGGACTGGGCGGGGCGGGCACGGTCCGCCGACCCGTACCCCGACAACGTGCGCGCCCTGTCCGGCGGCACCCGCGAGCACCCGGTGACGGCCCCCGGCCTGGGCCCGGGACCGGAGTTCATCCGCACCACGCTGCCCGCCGACGCCGTGACGGCCGCCGTGCAGGCCCCGTACCCGGTGCTCCTCAACTCCGACGTGACCGAGATACCCGCGGGCGGGACCGCTCCCGTCGACCGGACCGACGGCCCGACGCCCGGCTCGCGCGCCGTCGCCGGCGGCGGTGGCGGCTACCTCTCCAACGAGGTCGCCTACCGCTCCAACCGGCTGCGCGCCGAGCTCGCCCCGCAACTGCCCGGCGGCCACCTCCACACCCCCGTGCTCACCGGCCTGCCCGCCGACTCCCAGCTGCTGACGGGCCCCGAGTTCGAACGCAACGAGAGCGCGATCACCGCCGAGGTCCGCAGCGTCCTCGAACACGCCGCCGTACGCCGCTAGGCGCGCGGGCATGTGACCAAATGATGATTCCTTCGTTGTCCGCAGCGTGGGACGACGTCAACGCTCCGCGTCCGGGCTGAGCCAGGCCGAGGCGGTCATCAACGAGCGCTACCCCCAACTGCTGCGTCTGGCCTACCTGGTGCTGCCGCCGGAGCTCGACCGGCACGCGCGGCTGCTGCGCGCCCACCGCGGCGTCCAGCGCTCCCTGCGGGCCGCGGGGCGCCGGGCGCGGCGGGGCGGGGACGTGCTGGCCGCCGTACGGGCCGAGGTGGTGCGGTACTCGGCCGGTCGGGGGCCGCGCGGGCCGCTCCTGCCGTGGGTGTGGGGGCTGCGGATGTGGCCCAGCGCCGAGGAGCTCGACGAGGCGGCCCGCGCACTGGCGGGGCTGTCCCCGTACGCCCGTGCCGCGCACGTGCTGTGCCGGTTCGACGGGCTGGAGGAGGACGCGGCGGCCGAGGTGCTCGCGCGGGCCGGAGCCGGTGATCCGGCGGGCGAGGTACGGGCCGCCCTCGCGGCCGGGGGGGCCGGGGCCGGGGAGGGCCGTCACGAGCGGACGGGCGCCGCAGACGGGCCGGGGCCCGGCGGAGAAACGGTCTCGCACCCGGCGGACGTCCACACCCGGCCCACCGACCTGCTGCTGCGCCGCACGCGCGTCCGGGCCGCCTGGGCCGTCGCCGCCGTCCTGCTGCTGGCCGCCGCGCTGACCCGGGCCACCGTCACCGGGCCCGGCCCCGGGCTCCCCGTCGGCTACGCGGGGGCGCCCGCCGCCCGCGCCGCCCTCGACCCCGCGCGCCTGGTCCGGGTGCCGGCGCGGGCCTGGTCGGACACCGGCCGGGTGGACTTCACGGCGTGGCCGGCCCGCGGGCCGCGCACCGGGGACCGGGCCCTGCTGGCGAGGGCCCTGGGCACCTGGGCCGCACCGCCTGCCGGTACGGCCGTCACCGTCGCGCCTACGGCCTCGGCGGAGCCGCCGGGACATCCGCCGCAGCTGCTGTTCGCCGGCGATCCCCAACCGGGGACGGCCGTGGTGGTGTTCCTCGACGCCGACCGGGTCGTCCGCTACACCGAGCGCGGCGGCCGCCGGAGCCTGGACATCGCCCGCACCGACGACGCCAACGTCACGACGGCTGCCGCCTTCACCCTGACCCGGGACGGGAACACGGCCCGCCGGCTGCTCGCCCCGTGGATCGCCACCGCCGGAACCCGGGACCTCACCGCCCCCGCCCAGCCCGTCCGGCCCCTGCCGATCGGCCCCGACGGAACCGTCACCACCGCCTTCCCGGGCGGGGACGCTCCGAAGGGGGCGGGCTGCGGTCCCCAGCCGGTGCTGGAGGTCGCGTCCTCACCGCGCATCGTGGAGAAGCACGCCTTCCTCCTCGCCGACCGCGGCGGGCTCCTGACCGTCCACCTCACCTACACCCCGCCCGCGGAGGGCGCCGACGCCCCGCCGGCCCGCCAGCCCCGCGAGGCCACCGGCCCCGCCGCCCTCGCCCGCTGGGCCCAGGAGGCCTGCACCCTGGAGGCGGTGGACGGGCGCGCGGTCAGGGCGGTCAACCTCTGGGACTTCGCGCTCACGGAGCTTCCCGAGGGCGCCGGGCGGGCCGTCTGGTCCTGCACCCGCGCCACCCACTGGACCGGGCAGGGGGACGTACGGATCCGGCTCCGTCCGCCCACGGGGGCCTCCCTCGCCGTGACCGAGGCCCGCTCCACGGCCGCCTGCGGACGGTTCGGGCAGCACCTCCTCGCCACGACGGTCTGGCGGGCCCGTTCCGGGCAGGACTACCAACTCGCCGCGGGCAGCCGGGAGGTCACCGGGATCACCGCCACGGGATCACTGCGCACCCGCACGCCCGGACGCAGCCTCGCCGTCCCGGCACCGCCCGCCCCCGCTCCCCCGGCCACGCTGACGGCGACCCTGCGCAGCGGCGCGGTCATCACGGCGTTGGACGCCCGGGACGGCGGCCGGGACTGAACGGCCAAGCGTCAGCCGAGGACCGCGGTCACCTCGCGGCGGGCCGGCTCCGACAGGAGGGGCGCCCAGCGTGTGAACAGCTCCAGCAGGGCAGCCCCGTTGCGCTCGCGGAAGGAATCGTTCACCTTGGCCAGGTCCAGTTCGTTGGCCACGGTGAGCTCGGCGAAGTCGCGACGCCGCTGCGGGGACGGCGTGAACTCCGCGCCGGTGAACCGGTCCCGGAAGGTCACCGCCGCACCGTCAGGCGCGGCGAGGGTGGGGTAGGAGGCCTTGCGGTCGCAGCTGGCGTAGAAGTACACGAGCTCCTCCGCCTCCGTACCGATCGCCCCGGCGAGGCGGTCGCGCTCGGACAGCTCCAGGAGCACCAGCGGCAGCCCGTCGGTGCCGTAGAAGGCGTGGCACAGTGCAGCGGTCCGCAGTACGGGCCGGGCGCCCCACGAGGCGAGCAGCCCCTCGACGCGCAGCAGGTGGGTCAGGAGGGTGCCGCCGGAGTGCTTGGTCGTCTCCGCCCCCACCTCCTTGAGCAGGGCCATCGCAGGCGAGTCGGTGTGCTGGGCGTCGCTTCGCGTCATGGGGCCCATCATGACGAGGTCGCCGCGGCGGCGTACACCGGGACCGGCATGCGGACACCGGGCCGGGCGGGCGCCGGACTGCCCGGGGTGGGGCTCCCCGGACGGTGGCGCCGCGGCAGGGGTGCGTGACACCCTGAGGTCCGTGATCATACGGGTGAGCGAGGCACGCGTACGTCCTGACCGGTTCGAGGCGTTCCACGACATGATCGTCTCCGCGGTGCGCGGGTTTCCGGGCCGCTACCCGGGGCTGGTGGACCACGAGGTGCTGCTCGCGCCGCCCGACGCGCTGCTGTACGTCAGCCGCTGGCACAGCGAGCGGGACCTGGTCGGATTCGCCGGCGAGCACTGGCGCGACCGGCCCGTGGTGCTGCCCGGCGAGGACGAGTACCTCGTGGCCCCGCTCCGGGTGCGGCACTTCACCGTCGCGTCCCTGTAGTCCGGCGTCGCAGCGCCCTTCGCCGCGCTCGACGCCTCCCCTCGGCGCCTCCCCTCGGCGCCATCGGCCGGATCCGTCAGCGTCTGCGGCGGCGGGCGAGGCGGGTGCGGTGGCCCGACGGGGGCGGGGCGGCCAGGGCGAAGGTCACCGCGATGCGCGCCCCGCCGAGCGGTCCGCGCGTGACGGCCACCGTGCCGCCGGTCGCGGTCGCGGCCCGGCGCGCGATGTCCAGGCCCAGTCCCGTGGAGCCCGTGCTGCTGCCGCGGGACAGGGCCCGGTCCGGTTCCGGGATGCCCGGGCCGCCGTCCTCGACGACCAGCTCCACGGCCTGGGCCGTGCGCCGGACGCCGACGGCGAACGCGGTGCCCTCCGGGGTGTGGCGGAAGACGTTGCCGATGAGGGCGTCCACCACGGCGGCGACGTCGTCGTCGGGGAGGCCGACGGCCGTGGGCTCCTGGGTGACGTCCAGATAGCAGGAACGGTCCTGCTGCTCGGCCAGGACCGCCCAGAAGGCCGTCCGGCGGCGGACGACCTCCGCCACCTCGCTGCTCGGGCCCCCGCCTGCCGCCGCGGCGGCCCCGCCACCCGGGGGCCGTTCCGCACCGAGCAGGCCCTGGCCCATCGGGCCCACGGCCAGCGGGGTGCGCGCCGCGGCGATGATGGCCTGCAGCTCGGTCTCCAGCTCGCAGACGGCCGCCTCCACCCTGGCCGACTCCGGTGTGCCCGCCATCCGTTCCGAGGCCAGGTGGAGTGCGGTCAGCGGGGTGCGCAACCGGTGCGAGAGGTCGGCGACGAGTTCGCGTTCGACGGCGAGGAGTTCGTTCATGCGCTCGGCCATCGCGTTGAAGGCGACGCCCGCGTCACGCAGTTCCCGGGGCCCCATGGGTTCCACCCGGGCGTCCAGGTCCCCCAGTCCGAGCGCCCGCGAGGCCTGTGCGAGCCGCTTCGAGGAGCGGACCACCTTGGCGCCGAGCCGGTCGGCGACCAGCACCGAGCCGGCGATCAGTCCCACCGCGAGGAAGCACATCACGGCCCATGACTGCGCCACCCCCCGGGTGAGTTCCGCCTCGGGCACGAAGTTCTCGATGACGGCGACCTCGTCGCCCGGCAGCACCACGGGCTGGAGGCAGACCCACCCGCCGGGGACCTCCTGCGAAATCGACTCCCGCCCGCGCTGCGCCCGTTCGAGGAGCGCGCCGGGAGCCTTGGAACGGGCCGGGGCTCCCGCCCCCGGCAGGTGCACGGTCAGCCGGTCCGCGGCGTCCAGGCCGGCCGCGGCCTCGCGCAGCGCGTCCGGGTCCGTGGTGAGGGCGAGCACCGGCGCCAGGGCGGCGCCGCGCTGCTGGGCGGCCGACACGCCCTGCTCCTTGACCAGCGACATCACCAGGGCGGCCAGCGGTATGAGGAAGGACAGGGCGACCATGGAGGTCACGGCGAGGGCCACACCGGCCAGGGAGCGTCTCAACGCGGTGCCACCAGCTTGATGCCGACCCCGCGCACCGTCAGCAGGTAGCGCGGGGCGGCCGCCCGTTCGCCGAGTTTGCGGCGCAGGGAGGACAGGTGCACGTCGACGGTCTGGTCGTCCACGTACGGCTCGCGCCACACCTCGGTCAGCAGGCGGCGCTTCGAGACGACCCGTCCGGTGTGGTGCGCGAGGAAGGCCAGCAGGTCGAACTCGCGGCGGGTCAGGCGCAGCTCCCGTCCCGCCAGGTGTGCGGTGCGCGCGCCCGGGTCCACCGCCAGTTCGCCGACGACGGTGGGCCGCAGCGGATCCCCGGTCTGCGCGGGCGCGGGCCCCGCCGTACCGCCGGCGGCGGGGGCCGTGCCGGCGGTGCGCCGCAGGACGGCGGCGAGGCGGGCGAGGAGCTGGCCCCCGGAGAAGGGCTTGACCAGGTAGTCGTCGGCGCCCGCGTTCAGGATGCTGATGATCTCGGACTCGTCGTCGCGGGCGGTGGCCACCAGCACCGGTACGGAGGAGATGCCGCGGATCATGCGCAGGGCGTCCCCGCCGTCCAGGTCGGGCAGTCCGAGGTCGAGGACCACCGCGTCCACGGGCGCCTGCGTGACCTCGCGCAGCGCGCCGAAGCCGTCGGCGGCGCTGCGCACGGCGTACCCCTGCTCGGCCAGGACCTCGATCAGTGACTGGCGGATGCTGGGGTCGTCTTCCACGACCAGGACGCTCGGCATGCGGACACCTTAGAGGTTCGGTGTGGTGGGGAAGGCGGTCAGGGCGTGACGAAGGCCGGCCCCTCGTCGGTGACGCGCATCCGGACGGGGTGGCCGGACACCGGGATGGTGCAGCCGTCCCGCGTGCTGCAACTCGCGTAGCCGATCAGCAGGGTCGCGCCGCCGCTGCCCGACGCGCGGACGGGGAGGGTGGTGGTGACCGGGCCGTCGGGGTAGACCGGGACGGGGGTGTCGACCCCCGGCAGCCGGACGGTCCGCTCGGTCTGTGCCGCCGTCAGCGGGCCGTCCGCCGCGAGGGTTCCGGTGACGGCCACGGCGGTCGGGCGGCCCACGCCCTCGACGCCGGCGGCCGGCAGGGCGGTGCTGTAGAGGTGGAACCCGGCGGCTTCGGGGGTGAAGACGGCGGTGAGGGTGCCGGTCCCCTTCGCGGGCTGCCAGCCGGAGACCGAGAGGGTGACGGTGACGCCGTTCTCGGAGAAGCGCGCCGTGGCCGGGGGGCCGTCGGCCGCGGGGGCGGAGGGATCGGCGCCGCCGCAGGCCACGAGCGCGGCCAGGGGCAGCAGGACGCCCGCGGTGCGCAGGGTGCGCCGGAGGCGGGTGTCCGTCATCCTTCCGCCACCAGACGGGCGACCAGGGGCCGCAGCTGCTCGGCGCTGACGGCGCCCCCGATGGCCACGGCGACCCGGCCCCGGCGGTCCAGGACGAGGGTCGAGGGGACCGTCCGCGGGCTGAGCACCGCCGGCGGGAAACGCCGCAGGAGCGCGCCGGTGGGGTCGTGGAGGCTGGGGAAGCCGAGGCCGTGGGCACGTACGAAGGACCGTGCCGCATCCCGGTCGCGGTCCCGGGTGTTGATCCCGAGGAAGCGGACCTCCTCGCCCCGGAGCTGTCCGCTGAGCAGCGCCAGGTCGTCGGCCTCCGCGCGGCAGGGTCCGCACCCGGAACCCCAGACGCTGAGGACGACCACCTCCCCGCGGAGCGCGGGGAGCGAGACCGGCCTCCCGTCCAGGTCACTGCCGGTCAGCGCGGGGGCGGAGGGGCGGGCCCGCGGGGCCGCGACCGCGGCCGCGGCCGCGGGCACGGCGGCGACGGTGCGGGTGCCGGTGGCCGCCGCGGCTCCGTCGCCCGTGCCGTCCGTGGCGATCCCGGTCAGCAGCAGGGCGGCGGCCACCGAGAGGCCGACGCCGACCGGGACGCCGAGCGGGACGGCCGTGCGTACGCGCCGTCTCACGGGGCCCACTTGCGCAGGAAGGTGTTGATGCCGTCGGCCGTCAGCGGCGGGTTGCCCGTGGCATGGGTGTCGACCCGCGTGGTGCCGGACGGGGTGACGACCACGAGCACGGGCATCGTGTAGGTCCCGCCCGAGGGGCTGTACTCGCGCAGCAGGGCGGAGTTGGCGGAGTTGTCGCCGCCTATGTCCACCTTGACGAGGTGGTAGTCGTCCGCGAGGAGCGCCGTGGTGGCCGGCTGGGCGAACACCTTGTCGGCGGCCTTGCAGTTGCCGCACCAGTTGGCGCCGAAGTCGAGCAGGACCATCCGGCCGTCGGACTTCGCCGCGCGCAGGGCCGCGTCGAGCAGTGCCCGCGCGTCGGCCGAACCGTCGTAGCCGGGGCCGGGGACCCTGGCGGGCGCGGGCGTTGGGGTGGCGGGCGCCGGCTTGGTGCCGCCGGAACCCGGACCGGAACCGGAACCGGACACGGCTCCCGAGCCCGTTGCGCCGCCGCTGCGGGCGGTGCCCTGGGGCGAGCCGGCGGCGGACGCGGACGCCGGGGCGGAGGCGGAAGCGGAGCCGGAGGCCGGGCCGGACGGCAGGGCCGAGGGGGTGGCGGACACCTCGGGGGACGCTCCCGGCGCCGTCCCGTCCGCCGGCCGCTCCGGAGCCGGCGTCCCGGTGCCCGCCTGGACGGCGGAGCCGGCGGGCGCCGGGGAGGGCCCGCACGCGGTGGCCAGCCCGGCCACGACCACGGCGGCGGCGACCAGCGGGAGGCGCCGCGCGAGGGGCGAGGGAGAGGACGTCGTGCGGCGTCCGGAGCGGACGGATCGGAGCGTGCGAGAGCTCATGGCGAAGACCCCAGGGCAGGTTCGGACGACGGGACGGCCGGACGCGTCCGGCTCGGTGAAGCCGGGTCCGGCGCCGCACCGGGCTCGTGCCCCGGCGCCGACGGCCGCTCGGCTGACGCGAGCATAGGGCCGCCGGGGCGCCGTGGAACCGGCTCGGGGTGATCTTCAGGTTGCCCTAAGGAACCGCTCACCTCCCGCTTCACCGCGACCGGCCGACGGGGGCGCGTGGGCCGTCAGAAGGAGCTCTCGCGGACGCTCGCCCTGGCGGACGGGGTGATGGTCGCCGTGATCTCCGACCGGTGGCCATCGTTGCTGAAGGTGACGGTGAGGGTGTCGTCGGAGGCCTGTGAGGTGGTCGTCCTGAAACCCAGGCCGGGGACCGCCGAGATCAGGCACACGCCCCTGCTCCCGTACCGGACCGTGACCTTCCCGCCCTGCGAGGGAACGGTGTGCAGGCCCGCTCCGCCCCGTTCGCAGTCGACTCCGGGCCGGGGCGCGCCGGTCGGCGGGGTCTGCGTGGCGGCCTTGGCGGGGACGGGACTGGGCGAGGGGGGTGCCGAAGAGGGCTGTTGCGTCACGGACGGCGAGGGGCTGGTGGAGGCGCTCGCGGTCGGGGAGGCCTGCGTCGGGCCGGGGCTGCCCGCCTGCCAGGCGGGGGGCGTGTCGATGACGACCGGGGCCGAACGCGCGGCCGGGGGCTTGTGGCTGGTCGACCCGACCACGAACTGGACCGTCGCGAGGACGGCGGTCACGCTGGCGGCGGTGCACGACAGCCATATGAGCAGGTAGCGCGGAGTTCGGGGCACGGGCCCCATAGTGGCCGACGCCCGGCGCGGCGCGTAACCGGCGCCCCCGTTCCGGCGTCGGTGCGCGAACGGTCGGGCGGCGGGGCGGTGCCCGGTGAACGCCGACGTCCCCCTGACCGCCGGGGCAGGGGGACGTGGACGTCCACGGACCCGCGGCGCGGGCGCGTGGAGGCCTTCGGGAGCGGGAGGACGGGAGGCGGGTGGGGAGCGCGCGGGACGGGCTACCTCGCGGTGCCGAAGTCCTGGGTCCACCAGGGGCCGCCGTCGCCCTTGTGGACGCCGATCCCGATCTCCTTGAAGGAGCAGTTGAGGATGTTGGCGCGGTGGCCGGAGCTGTTCATCCAGGCCGACATGACCGCGTCGGCGTCGCCCTGTCCGCGGGCTATGTTCTCGCCGAGGCCGGACCACTTGTAACCGGCCGCCTCCACCCGGCTCGTCATGGTGGAGCCGTCGGGGCCCGTGTGCGACATGACGCCGCTGCGGGCCATCGTGTCGCTGTACGCCCGGGCCGCCGAGCTGAGCTTCGCGTTGACCGTCAGGGGACCGCATCCGGCGGCGGCCCGCTCCTTGTTGACGAGGGCGAGCACGGCCGACTCGGCGTCCGGGTTGGCGGTCCCGGAGCCAGAGCCCGAGCCGGAGCCCGAGCCGCCGGAAGAGCCGCCGGAGCCGCTGCCCTTGGTGGGGGCGGAGCCCTGCGCCGGCTTGGCGGGCCGCTCGGCCCCCGAGGCGTCGGGCGCGCTCTCGGGCCGCGTGCCGTCGCCGGGGGCGGCCGGCCCGGAGGAGCCGGGGCTCGCACTCGTACTCGCGCTCGCGCTGGGGCTCGTACGTGGGCTCGCGCTCGCCGAGGCGGAGGCCGAGGCCGAGGCGCTGCCGGCGGGGGCCGGATCGGCGGTGTCCGTCTTCGGCTGCGACGGTCCCGCGTCGGACGCGGCTCCGGAAGCCCGCTGGTCCTTGCGGTCGTCACCGCCCGAGTCGGCCACCGCGACCCCGACCGCCACCACGGCGGCGGCCGCAGTGACGGACAGGACGACGCGGGTACGCGTCGCCTTCTTCCGGCGGGCCTCTGCACGGGACGGGGTCGCGGGGGTACGGCTGCGGCTCATGCCGGTAACACCTCACTGGAGAGGGGACGGGAAGTACGCCGAGCCTAGGCCGGTGACCAGGGCACATCGCGCCGCGGAGGGGGTTCTTCAGGTTCCCCTAAGGAAGCCCGCAGGATCGAGACAGGGATGATCGGGGCAATGCGCCCAACTCCGGCGGGAGGGACCGGACTACGGCGGAGCCGGCTCAGCGGTCGTGCCAGCCGTCCGGCCGGGTCCCGTCGATGTCGGTGAACCCGTAGGCCCGGGCGAGTTCGGCCGAGGTGACCGATCTCTGGTTCCAGCGGGCGCGTTCGGGGTCGGCGGCCAGGGCCGCCGCCGCGCGGCCCACGTACCGCGGCGACTCGGACCGCGCGAAGCCCTCGGGCGCGGTGGGCAGACCGCCGGGCCGGTCGGGTGCCAGGGCCTCGCGCCACGTGGCCTCGGTGACGCCGAAGTTGTCGAGCATCATCTCCGACCGCAGCCAGCCGGGCGTGATGGCGACGGCGGTGGCCCCGTACGGGGCCAGCTCGTGCCCCAGGGAGAACGCGAGCCGGTTCACCGCCGCCTTGGCCAGGTCGTAGAACGCGGAGATCCGGTACCAGGACGCGTTGGTGCCGGTCGTTCCGTCGGTCACCTCGACCAGCAGGCCTCCGGGTCGGACGACGAGCAGCGGCAGGAGGTGGTGGGCGGTGATCAGGTGCGTGTCGACCGCGAGCCGCAGGATGCGCAGGCCGTCGTCGAGGTCGTGCTCCCACACCGGTGTGTTCCACCGCTCGGGACCGCCCTTGAGGAGTTCGGCCCCCCAGATGTCGTTGACCAGGACGTCGATGTGTCCGTACTCGTCGCGCAGGCCTCGCGCCAGGCGGCGCACCTGCTCGGGGTCGAGGTGGTCGGCCCGGACCGCGATGCCGGTGCCGCCGAGGCGCGAGACCAGGTCCGCGGTCTCCTCGATGGTTTCCGGCCGGTCGTAGTCGGAGCCGTCCCGCCCCCTGACGCTGCTGCGGCCCGTGCAGATCACCGTCGCGCCCGCTTCGCCCAGTGCGGCCGCGAAGCCCCGGCCGGCGCCGCGGGTGGCGCCCGCCACGACGGCGACGCGTCCGCGCAGGGCGTCGGGATCGGGCGACCACGTCATGGGGCCACTGTCGCACGGTGGGGGCGGGTTCACGAGCGGCGGCAGGGCCGGCCGGCGGCGCTCAGTGACGGTAGGCGGCCGCCGCCGTCTCGATGAAGGAACGGATCAGCGGGTTGGTGTCGCCCGCGTTGCACACCGCCACCACCCGGCTCGGCGCCATCCCGGTCAGCGGGACCACGGCCAGCTCCGGGGGCAGGTCGTGGCCGAGGGGGGCCAGTCCGACCGTGCCGTTCCACAGCACGGCGTGCAGGCATTCCTGGACCGCGCGCACCACCGGACCCTCGCGCGGTGTGCCGCCGTTCCAGTACGACTGCCAGAGCGGATCGGTGCCCGGCGGGAACCGGAACCAGCGGCGGTCGCCGAGCTCGGCCGTCCGCAGCAGCGCGCGGCGGGCCAGCGGGTCGTCGGCGCGCAGGACCACGCCGACCGGATCGGTGCGCAGCGTACGGACCGTCAGGGCGGTCTCGTCGAACGGCGCGCGGGTCAGCGCGACGTCGACCACTCCGGCGCGCAGACCGCAGGTGGGGTCGGTGAGGTCGGTGTCGCGGACGCGGACGTCGATGCCGGGGTGGGTCCGGCGGTAGGCGGCTGCCAGCCTGGACGGCCCGGGATCGGTGCCGTCGCCCAGGATCCCGACCGTCAGGGTCGCGGCGCCGGCCGCGGCGCTCACGCGGGCGCGGAGGCGGTCGGCGTGGTCGAGCAGGGCCCGCGCCTCGTCGAGGAGCACCGCGCCGACCGGGGTGAGCGTGACGCCGGCGGGTGAGCGGGCGAAGAGCAGGGCTCCGGCGTCGGCCTCCAGGCGCTTGATCGCGCGGCTCAGGGGCGGCTGGCTGATGTGCAGCCGGGTGGCGGCCCGGCCGAAGTGGAGTTCCTCGGCGACGGCGACGAAGTAGCGCAGGGTCCTCAGCTCCACGCTGCGACGATACCCATGGGGTATCGGCCGCGCAGGACGGGTCTTGGACACGGGCGGACCCGCGGCGGTGCACTGGTGGGCATGACCGAAGAAGAGCAGGCACACGCGCCGCGGACCGGCCCCGCCGTGTCGGTGGTGGGTCCCGGTGACGGCGAGACCATCGTTCTGGGCGGTACGCGCATGCGGATCCTGGAGGACGGGAGCCATACCGGGCACCGGCTCGCGATCGCCGAGTCCGTCCTCGCCCCGCACACCCAGGGACCGCCGCAGCACCGCCACGCGGGGCACGACGAGGGCTTCTACGTCCTGTCCGGGACGGTGCGGTTCACGGTCGGGGACGAGGACCACGACGCCGCCGCGGGCACGCTCGTGGTGGTTCCGCCCGGTGCCCCGCACACCTTCGCCAACCTGACCGGCCAACCCGCCGTCATGCTCAGCACGTTCACCCCCGACCTGTACGTGCAGTACTTCCGGGACCTCCAGGAGGAACTCGCCGCCGGGCGGCCCCTGACCCCCCGGGCCAACGTCGAGGCGATGAGCCGCTACGCGACCGAGCCGGCCGGCGGCGCCGGCTGAGGCGGGGGGCGGGACGGGGGCGCCGGCGGCTCAGTGCCGGGACCCGCGCCGGGCGGTGCGGCGCTGGGCGTCGGTGTTCGGCGTGAGGGCGTCCCCGGCCTCGCCGTCCGCGCTGCCGGGGACGACCGCGTCCTCGGCCTCCTCGCGCGCCTCGCGATCTCCGCTCTCGCCCTCGGCCTTCGAGGGCCGAGTGGTCTCGTGGTGCCTCTTCTCGTGCTCGCGCATGTCGTGCTCCTCGTTCCGGGTGCTCGTGGGCTTGGGCCGTGGCCGTCCTGCGTACTCCTGCGACTGCCCGGTCCGGCGGACCTCACACGCCCGGGGCCTGGCGGCGCGCGGATCAGGCCGCCGGCCCGCGGGGGCCGGTGTCCGCGGGGGCGGCGGCCCCGCGCCTGCGGCGCTCCTCCCGGGCCCAGGCGTCCGAGTCGATGCGCTTGCGGTAGACCTGTTCCGGTTCCGCCGCGCCGAGGTGCACCGTCCATACCCACATGACGGCCGACACCACGAAGAAGAAGCACGCCACCGCCAGGTACGAACCGATCTCCTCGGACTCGCTGACGCCCTGCTCGTGCATGAAGCCTGGTACGCCGGCGACGAGTGCGTTCACCCACCAGGCGAGTGCCGCGTTGAACAGGGCCAGGGAGATCCAGTACACGACCCGCATGGTCTTCGCGGGGCCGCTCAGCCCTCCCAGCAGGAGCAGGCGGCGCAGGGACACCGGTCCCGTCCGGTGGCGGGCCCCCGTGTCGGTCTTGGCCCGCTGCACCGAGGCATAGCAGTCGTCCAGCCAGCCGGCCGGGTCCGGGCCCCGGTCCGGATCCCGGTCCGGGTTCGGGACGGTGGTGCCCACCTGGTCCCTGGCCTGCATCCAGCCGGTGATGAACTGGATCTCCAGCTGCGCCTTCTCCAGCTGCCGGCGGTAATGGTGGTCGGCGCTCCGTGCCTCGCGCCGGTCCCGGATGAGGAGGCTGGCCCCGCCCACCAGGCCGCTGATCACGGGCACGAAGAACGGGGCGAACAGCACCAGGGAGTCCATGACAGCCACCGCACGCGCCTCCTCACCCCCCAGCGTCCCATCGCCCGCGCCCGAGGCCCCGTCCTGGGGGGCCGATCGGGTGTCCGCCCCGGCCGGGGGCCGGCCGGCTCCGGCGCACTCGAAAGCGGGAGGCACCCGGGGGCGCGGGACGCGGGGGTGCGCCGGGGTGGGAGAATCGCGCGGGTGACGACGAGAACGACTGATATCGCCGCGGCGGCCGGTGTGCTGCGCGCCGGCGGCCTGGTGGCACTGCCGACCGAGACCGTCTACGGTCTCGGCGCCGACGCCGAGAACGCCGATGCCGTCAACCGGATCTTCGCGGTCAAGGGACGCCCGTCCTCCCACCCGCTGATCGTCCACATCGGCGGGGCGGAGCAGCTGGACGACTGGGTCGAGGAGGTCTCGCCGACCGCGCGCCTGCTGGCCGAGCGCTTCTGGCCGGGGCCGCTCACGCTGGTGATGCGGCGCGGCCGCCGGGTGCCCCTGGAGGCGACGGGCGGGCTGGAGACGGTCGCCGTGCGCGTGCCCGGCCATCCCGTGGCCCTGGAGCTGCTGGCGGCCTTCGGCGGCGGGGTGACGGCCCCCTCGGCCAACCTCTTCGGGTCGGTCAGCCCCACCACGGCGGACCACGTCAGCGCGGAACTCGGCGATGCCGTGGACTGCGTGCTGGACGGCGGCCCCTGCCAGGTCGGCGTCGAGTCGACCATCGTGGACGTCACCGGGGACGTTCCCGCCATCCTGCGGCCCGGCGGGGTGACGCGCGAGGACCTCGAAGCGGTCCTGGGCTTCCCGCTCGCGGTCCCCTCGACGAGCCAGGTGCGCGTGCCCGGCCAGCATCCGTCGCACTACGCGCCCCGCGCGCGGGTGGTCCTGGTGGAGCCGGGGACGGTCGTCGCCGAGGCGGAACGCGCCCGGGACCAGGGGCACCGGGTGGGCCTCCTGCTGCCGCGGCCCTTCGACGCCGCCGACGTGAAGGCCCACGCGGTGGTGGAGGTGCCCGGTTCGCCGGACGCCTACGCCCGCGGGCTGTACGGGTTCCTGCGCGAGCTGGACGAGCGGGGGTGCGACCTCATCGTGGCCTCCCTGCCGGCGGAGGAGGGGCTGGGTCTGGCCATCGCCAACCGGCTCCGCCGGGCGGCGGGACCCCGGCCTTCCTGAGCCCCGTATAGGCGATGACCACCGACGCGTAGGCGCGGGCCGGGCCGTGATGGTGGGGTCATGGACACCTTCGAGGACCCCATGGAGATCATCTTGTGGACACGGCACGCGGACGGCCGGTGGTCGGCCAGGACGCTCTGGATGGTGCGGGTCGACGAGCGGGCCTACGTCCGGTCCGCGTTCGGGCGGCGCAGTGCCTGGTACCGCCGGGTCCTGGGCCGCGCGGACGCCCGGATCGAAGCCGCCTCGGGACGGCTGCCCGTCGTCCTGCGGCCGGTGAGCGACGCCGGGCTCGTCCAGCGGGTCTCGGACGCCTACCGGGCGAAGTACGGACTCTGCTGGCCGGGCCCCGTGGCGTCGGTCAACGGACCGGAGGCTGCGGCGACCACCCTGTGGCTAACGGATGCCGGGCAGGTCGCGCAGTTGCCTGCGTGAAGTGAGCTGGAGCTTGCGGAAGATGTTGCGCAGGTGCGCGTCGACCGTCCGCGGGCTGAGGAACAGCTTCGCGGCGACCTCCTTGGAGGTGGCGCCGTCGGCGACCAGGCGCGCGATGTGCACCTCCTGCATCGTCAGCTGGTCCGAGGCCTCGGAGGTACGGCTGCGGGCCTGCTCGCCCGTGGCGCGCAGCTCGCCGGCGGCCCGCTCGGCGAAGGCCTCCATGCCGAGGGCGGAGAGCGACCCGTGCGCCTGCCGCAGCGTGGCACGGGCCTCCCGGCGCCGGCCCTGGCGGCGCAGCCATTCCCCGTAGAGCAGGTGCGCGCGGGCGCGGTAGACGACCAGCCGGTCGTCGCCGAGCAGGGCGAGGGCTTCCTGGTAGGCGGACTCGTCCTCGGTCACCAGGGCCCGCGCGTAGGCCTCGACGCCGAGACCCCACGCGTGCCGGCCGGTGCGCGTGCGCTCCTGGAGGGCGGCGAGGGCCTCGGCGGCGGCTTCGGGCTCGCCGCACCGGACGGCCGCTTCGACCAGTTCGGGCAGGGCGAGTCCCGCCGTGCCGACCGCGCCGTGGTCGACGGCGCGCTCGGCCGCCCGCAGTGCGGTCGCGTAGTCGGCCAGGCCGTTGTGGAGCACGGCCGTCGCCCACTGCACGCTGAGGCTCATCCGGTGCCCGACCGAGGCGAAAAGTTCGAGGGCCTCCGCGCGGCGCCCGCGCAGTGCGGCCAGGTGGAGGCGCGGGTAGACGAGCGGTGCCGCCCCGGTGGCGTCGGCGATGGCCTCCTCTTCGGAGATCAGCTCCGTCGCGGAGCCGAAGTCGCCGGTGTGCGCCTTCGCCGTGGCCCGCATGGCCAGTGCGATGGGCAGGGCGTGGAAGGAGCCCGACTCGCGGCCGGCCGCGACGGCGCGGGCGGCGACGCCCTGAAGGGTGTCGAAGTTCCACAGTTCGGTCGCCAGCATGAAGCCCAGTGAGGGCCGTCGGGCCCACACCTCGTCGTCGGTGTCGGCGACCAGCGGTCCGAGGATCTCCCCCGCGGCCCGGTGTCCGTCGGCGACCAGGCTGGTCAGACCCGTGAGGACCGCTGCCGCGGTGGTCGGCGCGCCGTCCTTGGGCGGGGCCTTCGCGACGGCGGCCGCCACGTCGCCGAGGCCGCCGAGGAGGAGGCCCATCTCGAAGGCGTCCAGGTAGCACTCGCGCGACCGGTCGGGGTCGGTGACGGCCAGGCGTGCGGCGGCGCGCAGGAGGTGCGCGGTGGGGCCTTCGTCGCCGCGGCGGCGGACGAAGGACAGTCTGCCGCGGAGCAGGTCGGCCGTGGCCTCCTGGCCGGGATCGCCGGTGCGGACGGTGGTGAGCAGGCCGGCGGCCGTGTCGAAGTCGCCCACCGAGAGGGTGGCCTCGGCGGCGGCGAGGATCCGCTGGGCACGTCGGGCGGGGTCGGCGGTGAGCTCGGCCGCCCGTTCGAGGAAGGCCGCGGCCGCGGCGATGCCGCCGCGTTCCCGGGCGCGGGTGGCGGAGGCCTCCAGCTCGGCGGCGACCTGCTCGTCCGGGCCGGCACTGGCCTGGGCCCGGTGCCAGGCCTTGCGGTCGGGGTCGGTCCGCGGGTCGGTCACCGTGGCCAGCGCCTGGTGCGCCCGGCGCCGGTCGTCCGGTGCGGCGGCGTGGTAGGCCGCCGAGCGTGCGAGGGGGTGGCTGAAGCGGATGCGGGTGCCGAAGTCGACCAGCGGTACGGACTGCGCGACGGCGGTCGCGTCGATGCCCAGGAGCTCGGCGGCGCGCCAGAGCAGGCCGGGGTCGCCGATCGGTTCGGCGGCTGCGAGGGTGACCAGCAGCCGCGCCGGCGGCGGCAGGAGTTCCAGCCGGGAGCGGAAGCTCTGCTCGATCACTCCGGGCACCGTGCCGGGCTGGGCGAATCCGCCGGCCATGCCGGCGAGTCCGGCGGTCCTGGGCAGCTCCACGAGCGCGAGGGGGTTGCCGCGCGCCTCGCCCAGGATGCGGTCGCGCACCCGCTCGTCGAGGGGGGCGCGGACCGCGACGGCCAGCAGCGCCCGCGCGTCCGCCTCGCCGAGGCTGCGGAGCGCATGGCCGGGCAGCTGCTCCAGTTCGGGGCGCAGGCCCGGTTCGCGGGCGGCGAAGACGAGGGCGACCGGCTCGGCCGAGACGCGTCGGGCCAGGAACGCCAGCGCCCTGACCGAGGAGTGGTCCAGCCACTGCGCGTCGTCGACGGCGCAGAGGACCGGGCGTTCCTGCGCGGCTTCCACCAGGAGGCCCAGTGCCGCCATGCCGACCAGGAACGGATCGGGGGCGCCGGTGTCGAGGCCGAAGGCGATCTCCAGTGCCTTGCGGTGCGGCGCGGGCAGCGCCGTCAGCCCGCCCATCACGGGCGTGAGCAGCTGGTGCAGTGCGGCGAACGGCAGCTCCCTCTCGAATTCCGTGCCGGACGCCCGTACGACGTGGAATCCGGCCGCGGACCGGTCCAGGTGCCGCAGCAGCGCGCTCTTGCCGATCCCCGGCTCGCCGCGCAGGACGAGGGCGCCGCCCCGGCCCTCCCGTGCCGCCTGGAGCAGGGCGTCGAGGCGGCCCGTCTCGTCCTGACGGCCGATCAGCACATCCGTGTAAGTCGTGGGCATGCCCGAAAACCTATGCGGTCGCGCTCCGTTGGGGAATCCGGGGTGATCACGGTCCTGCCGCGCGGACGGGTTCGCCTACGGTCGCGCGCGCGGGGCCGTGTAGGTGATGACCACCGACGCGAGCGGTGGCCGCCCGTTGCGAAGGTCTACCCATGACCCGCACCGCACTGCGACGAACCGCCACCACCGGGTGGCTACCGCTGGGAGTCCTGGCCACCGCCCAGTTCCTGGTCGTACTGAGCACGTCGATCGTGAACGTCGCCCTGCCGCAGATCCGGGCCGGGCTGGACCTGTCGGACACGGGCCAGGCGTGGACCGTCAACGCCTACGTCCTGGTCTTCGGCGCGCTGCTGCTGCCGGGCGGCCGGGCCGGCGACGTGTACGGGCTGCGCCGCGTGTTCCTGCTCGGCACCGGCCTGTTCGCCCTCTCCGCCCTCGGCGCGGCCCTGGCACCCACGGCGGCGGCGCTGATCGCCTTCCGGGCGGCGATGGGAACCGGCGCCGCCCTGCTGGCACCCACCGCACTGGCCCTCGTCCTGTCCCTCTACCCGGGCCCGGACCGGCGCGGCACCGCGCTCGGAGTGTGGGGCGCGGTCTCCGGTGCCGGCGGTGCGGCGGGCGTGCTGCTGGGCGGCCTGCTCACCGGACTGTACGGCTGGCGCGCGGTGTTCCTCGTGATGGTGCCCCTCGCCTCGGCCGTACTGGTGGCCACCTGGCTGCTCGTCGGCGCCGACCGGCCGCGCGGCGGAACCCTGGACGTGCCGGGCACGGTGACGGTGACGGCGGGGCTCGTCGCCCTGACCTACGGCCTGTCGGGTCCCTGGCCGGCGGCCGTGGCCGGTGCGGCGCTGCTCGGGCTGTTCGCGGTGCTCCAGCGGCGGTCCGCCGCCCCGCTGCTGCCGGCGCGGATGCGCGTGGTCGCGGCGCCCAACGTACTGATGGCGCTGCTGGGCGCGGTCTGGCTCGGGCTGTTCTACTTCCTGCCCCTCTACCAGCAACGCTCCCTCGGCTACTCGCCCTTGGAGGCCGGGCTGACCCAGCTGCCGCTCGCCCTCGTGATCACCCTCTCCTCCTGGTTCACCGGCAGGGTCTCCTCCCGCCGCGTGCTCCCCCTCGGTCTGCTGGCCCTCGCGGCCGGACTGGCCTGGCTCGCGCGGACCCCGCCCGACGGCACCTTCCTCGCCGACCTCCTCGGCCCCACGCTCCTCGTCGGCGCCGGCCTCGGAACCGCCTTCGTACGGCTCACCGCGGCGGCCTCCACGGGCGTGCCAGCCGCCGACAACGGTCTGGCAGGCGGGCTGGTCAACGCCGGCCGGCAGGTCGGCGGAGCCGTCGGCCTGTCCTTCCTGACCCTGCTCCCCTCCTCCGGCGCGGCTTTCCTGGCCTGCGCCGCCCTGACCCTCCTCATCTCGGCTCTCTCCACCCGAAAGGCCTGACCATGTCCCTCGCCAAGCCCTACATCAGCGACCACTTCGCCCCCGTCACCGACGAGATCACCGGCCGGGACCTGAAGGTGCGCGGCACCCTCCCGCCCGAGCTGAACGGCCGCTACTTCCGCAACGGCCACAACCCGAAGCCCGGCGTCACGCCCACCCACTGGTTCCGCGGCGAGGGCATGCTCCACGGGGTGCGCCTGCGGGACGGGCGGGCCGAGTGGTACCGCAACCGCTGGGTGCGGACCCCCTTCCTCGACGGCGTCCCCTTCACCGGGACCGAACTCGACGTCAGCGCCGCCGCCACCAACATCATCTTCCACGGGGGCCGCTACCTGGCCCTGCAGGAGGCCAACCTCCCCTGGGAGGTCAGCGCCGACCTCGAGACGATCGGCGTCCACGACTTCGGCGGCAAGCTCACCACCTCGATGACCGCCCACCCGAAGGAGGACCCGCGGACCGGCGAACTGCACTTCTTCAGCTACAGCCCCTTCGCTCCGTTCCTGACGTACTACGTGGCCGACGCCTCCGGCGCGATCGTCCGCTCCGAGGTCGTCGACGGCTCCGGACCGTCCCTGATGCACGACTTCGCGATCACCCGCGAGCACGTCGTCTTCATCAACTCGCCGGTGGTCTTCGACCACGCCGAGCACTCCGGCATCCCCTACCGCTGGCACGACGACGTCCCGCTGCGCATCGGCGTGATGCCGCGCGCCGGGGGCAGGACCGTCTGGTACGAGGCGCCCGAGCAGGCCGCGCTGCTGCACGTCGCCAACGCGTACACCGATCCGCGGGGCCGGATCGTGCTCGAAGCACCGCGCTTCGACCGGTCCGCGTGGGAGAGCTCGTGGAAGTGGTGGGTCGGCGCCCCCGGTCACGGCACCAGCCCCGACGCCGGTTCGACCTTCCACCGGTGGGTCATCGACCCGGGCACGGGCAAGGTCACCGCGGAGTCCCTGGGCGAACTGGTCACGGAGTTCCCGTCGATCAACGAGGCCCGCACCGGCTCGGACCACCGCTACAGCTACGCCATCGCGTTCCCGGGCGCGGGCCTGTCGGGCTACCACACCGTCAAGCTGGACTCGCGGACCGGGCGGGAGACGCTGCTCGCGCACGGTGAGGAGCGGATGCCCGGAGAGGCGGTCTTCGTACCCGCCGAGGGCGGCAGGGCGGAGGACGACGGCTACCTGCTCACCGTCGTCAGCGACGTCGCGGCCGACGCGTCGGAGCTGCTGGTCCTGGACGCGGGCGACCTGAGCACCGTCGCCGCCGTCGAACTGCCGCGCAGGGTACCCGCCGGCATCCACGGTGACTGGATCCCCGACACCGGCCTGCCCGCCTGACCTGCCTGACCGCGCACCGCCCGGTACCCCCCAGCCGCCCGGACCGCCGCCTTCTCCCCCTCGGCGGCGGCCCGGGCTCCCGAAAGCGAGGAATCACCCCGTGACGTACCCCACGACCATCGACGAGAACGCCCCCGTCATCGCCGACCACACCATCCGGATCGGCGCCCCGGCCGAACGGATCTGGCAGCTGCACACCGACATCGGCGGCTGGCCCGCATGGCTGTCCGCCGTCACCGAGGCCCGCCTCGACGGCCCGGTCGCCCCGGGCACGACCTTCCACTGGATGACCGCGGGGATGTCCATCGACTCCACCGTCTACGCGGTCGACACCGCGCACCGCATCCTCTGGGGCGGTCCCGCGCACGGCATCACCGGCATCCACGAGTGGACCTTCACCGAGGACGGCGACGGCGTCGTGGTCCGCACCCGGGAGTCCTGGGCGGGCGAACCCGTCGACGCCGACCGGGACAACCTCGCCGCCGCGCTCGACGCCTCGCTCGTCACCTGGCTCGACGCCCTCAAGGAGGCCGCGGAGCAGGAGGACCACCGGCCCTGACAGGACGACGGCGGGCAGCGGACGGCGGAGGGCAGAAGGCCGTGAATGGTCTGTACCAGCTGGGGAGCCGGCCGGAGACTGCGGGGATGGACGCGCTTCGGAACACCCCCCTGCCCGATCTCCCGCTGCACCGCCTCGAGGTCCCCCTCCCCCACCTGCTGCCCTTCGCGATCGGGACCTTCGACACCATCGGCCCGCTGTCACGCGCCGCCTTCCCCCACCGGCACACGTTCTACGAGATCGTCTACGTGACCGGCGGGAGCGGCGCGCACGTGCTGGACCTGGTCCGCCGGCCGGTGGAGCCCCCGCAGCTGTGCGTGATCACCCCCGGCCAGGTCCACCACTGGGACGGGGCGGACGGGCTCACCGGCCACGTGGTGCTCTTCAACGAGGACTTCCTCCTGCCCCACGCGGACGACGCGGCCGCCCTGCGGGCGCTGGCCGCCCGGCCCGGACACCCGGCCGGCGACCAGGCCGCGCCGATCGCCGCGCTCCTGGCCGACATGGGCGGCGAGTACCGGCAGCTGCGGCCCGGGTACCGGAACGTGCTGCGGGCCTGCCTGCACATCCTGATCGCCCGGGCCTCACGTATCCCCGGCGGTACCGGCGCCGCGCCGGACGCGCCGGCTCCGGCGCGGGACCGGGCCGCGGAACTGGCCGCGGCCTTCGGCCGGCTGCTCTGCGAGGCCGGCGGGACGGGGCGGTCGGTGGGCTGGTACGCGCGGGAACTCGGCGTGTCCGCCGGGCACTTCCAGACGCTGGTGCGGCGGGCCACGGGGCGCTCCCCCGGCAGCCTGATCCGCCAGCAGCAGACGCTGGAGGCGAAACGGCTCCTCTCCGGCACGAACCTGGCGGTGCGCCAGGTGTCGCACCTGACCGGCTTCTCGGATCCGGCGTACTTCTGCCGGTTCTTCCGGAGGGAGACCGGGATGTCGCCGGGCGAGTTCCGCAACTGGGCCGGTCGAAATCACCACGATCCCCGGATCGAGTCCATCGCCGCGCACCCCGACGGCCCGTAGGTTGACTGCTGGCCGCGATCGGGACCCCGAGGCCCGCCGGGGACGGGCGGGCCCCCGCCAGGGTCCGTCCTTCCCCCCTCGCGCGCCCCCACCCCCACCCTTCCAGCCGAGGAGGCCTCGATGCCCGTTCCGGAGGAGCCCACCGCAACACCCGGACCCGCGGCAAGCGGACGCCGCGTCAGCCGCAAGACCGTCCTGCGCGCCGCCGCCGCGCTCGGCGCCGCCCCGCTGCTGATCGGCGGGCGGGTCGCACTCGCCCGCGACCAGGCCGCGTCGGGGGGAGCCGCCCTCGCCCCGACCCCGGACTGCCACGACGGCGACGAGCCGACGGTGGAACAGATGGAGGGCCCGTACTTCAAGCCCAACTCCCCGCTGCGGGACTCGCTGGTCACGAGCGGTACGCCCGGCACCCGGCTCACCGTCACCGGATACGTCTTCGGGCGGGCCTGCCGGCCGATCCCGGGCGTGCTGCTCGACTTCTGGCAGGCGGACCACAACGGGGCGTACGACAACAGCGGCTACCGCTTCCGCGGGCACCAGTTCAGCACCGCACAGGGCTCTTTCAGCCTGACCACCGTCGTTCCCGGGCTCTACCCCGGGCGCACCCGCCACCTGCACGTCAAACTCCAGGCGCCCGGGCACCGGGTGGTCACCACCCAGCTGTACTTCCCCGGCGAGCCCCGCAACAGCACGGACACCCTCTTCGACAGCCGCCTGCTGATGAACGTGCGCCAGGCCGGACCCGGTCAGGAGGGCAGCTTCGACTTCGTCCTGGACGTGCCCCAGGACCCGACGACCCCGCCCACCACTCCCCCGCCGACGACACCGCCGCCCACGGGCACCTGGACCCCGGGCCGGGCGTACCGGGCCGGCGACGGGGCCACGTACGCGGGGCTCGCGTACCGCTGCCTGCAGGCGCACACCGCGGTCGTCGGCTGGGAGCCGCCGAACGTCCCGGCGCTCTGGCAGCGCCTGTAGAGGACCGGGAGCCGCGGGCCGGGCGGAACGTTTCGTCAGGCGGTGGCGAGGAACGACCACAGCGGTCCGACGAGCCGGTGGCCGCTGTGGGGGGCGAACCTCCGGCGGTACTGGCGGACCAGACCCGGCGGCAGGACGCCGGTGAGGGTGACGGCCTGCTGGAGTCCGTGTGCCGCGGCGTCCAGGTCGTTCAGGGCCAGTTGGGCGTCGATGGGCTGGAGCAGCCGGAAGGCGGTCTGCGGGGACATGTACGCCCGCGCGCCAACCAGGGCGGTCAGCGGAGCGAATCCGGTGAGCGCCCGTCGGGGGTCTCCCAGTTCCGTGGGCGCTGGGCCGGGTCGGCGGGGCAAAATGCCGGGACACCGAGGGGTCCGGGGCCGGCTGACGGCCATCGGGGGTGCTCCGGGCGCTGACGGCATCGGGGGTGCTCCGGGCGCGAGGCCCGGGGCACCCCTTCCTCATGCCGTTCCGCCGGCCGCCCGACGCCCGGTGCCTCCCGCGGGGCCCGTCGGCCCGGTCCGGTTCCGGAGGGCGGAGCTGCCCCGTTCCCACGCGGAGCGGATGTGCGCGGCGAGGCGGTCCTCCAGGAGGAGGGTCGCCGCGCAGCCGAAGGCCACGTCGGCCTCCAGGCCGGGTTCGTCGGCGAGGAGTCCCCCGATGACCTCGTACCGGACGACCTGCTCGTGCACGGCGTCGGCCTCGACGTGCTCGGCGTAGAAGTGCTCGGCCGCCGGGCCGGCCCCGCAGCGGCGCATGGCCTTGGCGAGGCGGCGGGACCCGGGGGACGAGGTCACCTCCACGCACGCGAAGTGCCCGACCAGTGCGCCGCGCAGGGCCCGGTGGAGGCCGAGGAGCGACATCA
Organism: Streptomyces racemochromogenes; assembly: GCF_039535215.1. GTDB lineage: Bacteria > Actinomycetota > Actinomycetes > Streptomycetales > Streptomycetaceae > Streptomyces > Streptomyces racemochromogenes. Next base: position 7,205,642 of record NZ_BAAAWT010000001.1, on the reverse strand, counting down.
GGTTGACCGTGGCGAGGACGGGCGCCGGAGCCTGCTCGAGGTAGTGGCCGTACGCGGTGTCCAGGCCGAGGTCGTCCATGAGGTCGGCGAACAGGCGGGCGTGGATGCGCTCGGGGCGGCCGGCGCCGAACTCGTCGTACTCGATGGCGACCATGGCGGCCTTCGCGCGGCCGACGAGCCGGGGGATCACCCAGGCGTGGGGGTCGGCCTCCTTGAGGTGGTACAGGGAGCGCAGGGCCGCGTACTCGCGCAGCTGCCACAGCTCGCCCTCGGTCGCCAGGTAGTGGCTGAGGCTGCCGCTGAGGTCCACGGGTTCGACGAGGAGCGGGGCGAAGGCCTCCCGCGCCGTGGCGGGCGCACCGGCCGTGTCCGCGCGGAGGGCGCCCAGGAACCGCTCCTCCAGGGCCCGGCGCAGGCGCAGCAGGTCGGGGTCCCATTCGCGGGCGTCGTCGACACCCGCGAAGCCCCGGTAGTGCAGCTCGTACAGCAGGTAGAGGGCGAGCTGGAGGTCTTCGCCGAAGGGGTCGGCCCGCTGGGGCTCCGCGCTGTCGTGGTACGGGGCCCGGCCGCCGCGCAGTGCGTCCAGCACGGCGGAGGACAGCGGTCCTCGCCCCTCGTCCGGCAGGGGGCCGGCCCCGGAGGTCCTGGTGGGGGTTGCGGCGGGTGCGGTCATCGACGGCTCCTGTCGTTCGGGTGGGGTCGTCCCGTCGTCCGGCGGGGTGTCCGGCGGGTGGGGCCGGTCAGGTGGCCCGCGCGCGGACGACCACGAGTTCCTCCTGTTCGGCGCCGTCCTCGGCGAGGCCCTGCCCCTGGAGCCATGCCCGGCGCGAACGCAGGACCGGTCCCCACGGCACCCAGGCCCGCTCCGTGACCTGCGCCGTCAGTCCGTGCCGGGCCAGCAACGCCAGGGTCTCCTGCGCCCCGCACATCCCGGAGTGGACCATGAGCAGTACTCCGCCGGGCCGGAGCAGGCCCGGGGCGGCCGCGCAGATCCGGTCGATGACGGCCCGGCCGTCCCGGCCGGCGTCCCACGCGCGCCGGCTGCCGCTCGTGGGCACGGCGGCGTCGGGGCAGGGGACGTAGGGCGGGTTGGCCAGGACCAGGTCGAAACGGCGGCCGCGGGTCCGGGCGGCGAAGTCGCCGTGCAGGACGCGCAGCCGCAGGCTCTGGCGCCAGCTGTTCAGCCGGGCGGCGAGTACGGCGGGCCAGGCCACGTCGACCGCGGTGACGTCGGCGCCCCTGGCCGCGGCGCGCAGTGCGAGGGCACCGGTGCCCGTGCCGATCTCCACGACCTCCGCACCGGGGCGCAGGGGCTCGCGGGCGAGGGCGTCGAGGAGCATGCGGGTGTCGGCCTGGGGCCGGTAGACGCCCGGCAGGGTGATCAGGCGGGGCAGGGGGTCGGTGTACGTCAGGGCGGTGCTCGGCACGAGTGCCTCCCGGGTCGGCAGCGGGCGTCCGGCGGCGCGGAGTCGCGGCCTGGTCACGGCCGCGGTCCCGTTGGCGCGGGGAACGGGGACGGGTGGCACGGGGCCGCAGGGGCAGCTGGGACGATCATGGGCCGCGTCTACCCGGGATACCGCGCTTTGCACCTGTCGGGATGAGCACCCGTCGGCCCGGCCTGTCGCACGGCCGTCGGCGCGGCCGCCTGCCGCGGTGCGCGGGCGCGGAGGCGGGGGGCGCGGCGGCGGTGCGGCGCAGGGGGCCCTAATGGGCGGCGAGGCGTTCCAGCAGGGCGGCGCTCCGCGCGAGCAGGGCGCGTTCCTCGTCCGTCAGCTCGGCCTCGATGGCCTGCGCGAGCCAGCCGGCCCTGCGGCCGCGCTCGGCTTCGAGGGCGGTCCGGCCGGTGTCCGACAGCTCGACCAGCGACTTGCGGCCGTCCGTGGGGTGCGGCCGACGCGTGACCAGGTCCTGTTCCATGAGCAGCCCGACCGCCCGCGCCATCGACTGCGGGCGTACGCGCTGGTCGGCGGCGAGGTCGCTGGTGGTCATGGGGCCGTTGCGGTCGAGGGAGCCCAGTACGGCGGCCTGGCCCAGCGGGATGCGGTCCTCGTGCTTGACGCGCCGCGTGAGTTTGCCCATCGCGGTACGCAGTTCGGCGGCGATGGCGGCGGCTTCCGAGGTGTGCATAGGGCACTTTACCCCGGTGGCACAGCAGGTGTGCACCCGACCTGTACAGCCATGCTGTACAGCCAAACTGCACAGCAGAACTAAACAGCTTTGCTGTAGAGTCTCTTCGCGTCGGGCCCAGCGCCAGCGCTGTCGCAGCCGGGGCCACGGCATTGACCACGGGGAGGAAACACCATGTCCGCACAGGCAGCAGCGACCGTCGACGCCACCGTCGAGACCGTCACGGCCCGCCGCGTCATCGACAGCCGGGGCAACCCCACCGTCGAGGTCGACGTCGTCCTGACGGACGGCTCCCTGGGCCGCGCCGCCGTCCCCTCCGGCGCGTCCACCGGCGCCCGCGAGGCCGTGGAACTGCGCGACGGGGACGCGGCCCGCTGGCACGGCAAGGGCGTCGACCGCGCGGTGGCACACGTCAACGGGGAGATCGCGGCCGCCGTGCGCGGCCGGGACGCCGCTGACCAGGCCGGCCTCGACGCCCTGCTGGTCGACCTGGACGGCACGCCCACCAAGTCCCGGCTCGGCGCCAACGCGGTACTCGGCGTCTCCCTCGCCGCGGCCAAGGCGGCCGCGGCGGCCCACCGCCAGCCCCTCTACCGCTACCTCGGCGGCGCCGACGCCCACCTGCTGCCGCTGCCGATGATGAACATCGTCAACGGCGGTGCGCACGCCGACAACCCGCTGGACTTCCAGGAGTTCATGATCGCGCCCGTCGGCGCGGAGACCTTCGCCGAGGCCGTCCGCATGGGCAGCGAGGTCTTCCACACCCTGCGCCGCGACCTGCTGGCCGCCGGGCACTCCACGGGCGTCGGCGACGAGGGCGGATTCGCGCCCTCGCTGCGCACCGCTGAGGAGGCGCTCGACTTCGTGGTGACCGCCGTCGAACGCAGCGGCTACCGCCCCGGCACGGACATCGCCCTGATCATGGACCCGGCGTCGTCGGAGTTCTTCCGCGACGGGGTGTACGACTACCAGGGCGAGGGGGTGCGCCGCACCCCTTCCGAGAACGCCGACTACCTGGCCAAGCTGATCGACGCCTACCCGGTCGTCTCCATCGAGGACCCGATGGCGGAGAACGACTGGGAAGGGTGGCGCGAGCTGACCGCCCGCGTCGGCGACCGCTGCCAGCTCACCGGCGACGACCTGTTCTGCACCAACGAGGCGCTGCTGCGCGAGGGCATCCGGACCGGGGCCGGCAACTCGGTCCTGATCAAGGTCAACCAGATCGGCACCCTGACCGAGGCGCTGGCCACGGTGGCCACGGCCCACGCGGCGGGGTGGACGGCCGTCATGTCGCACCGCTCGGGCGAGACGGAGGACACCACGATCGCGGACCTGGCGGTGGCGACCGGCTGCGGTCAGATCAAGACCGGCTCGCTCTCCCGCTCCGACCGCACCGCGAAGTACAACCAGCTGATCCGCATCGAGGAGGAGCTGGGCGACGCGGCCCGGTACGCGGGCCGCGCCGCACTCCGCCGGTCGTGACGACCTGACGGGCCGTGATGTGTCAAGGGGGGTGGCCTCCCTGCCGTTCCGGGGGCCAGGCTCAATGATCTTGCGCCGGCGGGCGGGCAGAGTCGTCATCAAGCGACTGACGCCCGCAAGGGCCCACGACCCGGGGGAAGCACATGTACCGCAAGCCCATCGCCACCGTAGTCCTGCTCGCCGCGGCGGTCCTCGGGGCGACCGTCCCCGAGGCGGCGGCCCGGCCGGCCGACCCGGTACAGGGACAGCTGGACCTGCTCGTCAACAGCGACGGGGTCCCCGGCGCGCTGGCGTACGACGGCAGGACCACGCGTACCGCCGGTGTCGCGGACCGGGAGTCCGGCCGGCCCATGGTCGACGAGCGGGGGCGGATCCGGCTGGCCAGCAACACCAAGGCGTTCACCGCGGCAGCGGTGATGCGCCTGGTGGCGGACGGGCGGGTACGGCTCGACGACCGCGCCGGCCGGTACGTGCCGCAGCTCGCCGATCGCCCGATCACCGTACGGCAGTTGCTCAAGCAGACCAGCGGGCTGCCGGAGTACGCCGTGCTGGTCGACTGGACCCGGCCGCCCGGCACGTCCGAGGACTACCTGGCCCTCGCCCTCAAGGAGAAGCCGGTCTTCGAGCCCGGGACCGACTGGGGTTACTCCAACACCAACTACCTGGCACTCGGCATGGTGATCGACAAGGCGTCGGGTGTCGGATTCCGGACGTACGTCGAACGCACGATCCTGCGCCCGCTGCACCTGGACGACACCTACTGGCCCGCGCGCGGCGAGCTGTCGCTGCGCGGGCCGCACGCCCGCAACTACGGCGTCCACCCCGCCGCGCCGGAGGCCGGCCGGGTGGACGTGACCGACCTGCCCGGTTACGAGTTCGGCGCCTCGGGCGGCCTCGTCTCCACTCCCAAGGACCTCAACGCCTTCTGGGACGGGCTGTTCGGCGGCCGCCTCCTGCCCGCCTGGGCGCTGCGCCAGATGACCCAGGACACCACCGACATCGGCGGGCGCGACGTCTACCCGGCGGGCAGCCGCTACGGCTACGGCATCGCCTCGATCCCGCTCAGCTGCGGCGGCGTCTACTGGGGCCACGGCGGGGACCTGCCCGGCAACTCGGTGGGCGGGGGCCGCGCGACGGCCGGCCGCGGGACCGTGACCGTGTACACCACGACCTGGGCGGCCGAGGGCGAGAGCCTGCGCCACCTGCAGGGCGCGGTGGACGCGGCCCTGTGCGCCCGGCGTCGCTGACGACGGGACGGGGGTCGGGACAGCCGACGGGACGGCCGACGGGACGGGACGGCTGCCCCGTGCTCAGACCGGCCGGTGCGTGAGGCCCGCCGGGCCCCGGCTGAAGGCCCTCAGCAGGTTCTCGGTGACGGCCCTGGTGAAGGCCCCCGCCCGCCCGTCCATCCCGTGGTTGGCCTTGCCCCCGCTGCCGGTCGCGTCCAGGGCTTCCACCCACCTCATGGTGCCGGCCGTGAAGACCCCCGCGCCCGAGGGCAGGGTCAGGTAGGCGGACTCGGCCGTCGTGCGCCGGCCCTTGCAGATCACGGGCGAGCGGGCGATGACCTCGATCGGACCGGGTGCCGGGAAGTCGGGGTGCACCCGGTCGTACTCGACGCCGACCAGGTGCGCGAACGCGTCCCCGTAGCGTGCTCCGGTGCCGGCGAGCAGCCAGTGCGAGGGGGCGGCCACCACGTACGGGGCGTCCACCGGGTAGCCGTCGTACATCATCCCGTGCAGCTCGCTCTCCGGCTGCGGGAGCGGGGCGCGGCGGAATTCGTTGGTGGGCGGCAGGCCCGCGCGGTAGCCGGGGTCGGCCTCGTAGTCCTCCTTGAAGCAGACCACCGTCCGGTCCGGACCCACCGACGAAGGCTCGAACCGGACGCGGCGGTAGCAGCAGTTCGCGCCCAGGACCGCCAGGTTGGAACCCCGGTCGCGGGCCCGCATCACGTGCCGGCGCTGCCGCGGGCTCCAGTACTCGTCGTGGCCCAGGGAGACGATGGCCGTGGCGCCGAGCAGGAGGCCGGGTTCGCGGGCGACGTCGATACCGGTCACGTAGGCGAGCGGCAGTCCCGTCCGTTCGGCGAGGGCGATGAGCGGGGCCTCGAAGAAGGAGAACTGTCCGGCACCGTGGCGTGCCGCGTAGGGGCGGTCGAAGGAGACGGCCAGGGAACGCGAGTCCTTCTTCCCGGTCCCGCCCCGGTACAGGTCGGCGCCGCCCCAGCGGTTGTACGCCTGCCAGGTGGCGACGGAGTTCACCACGACCAGGCGGCCCGCCGTCGTGCGGGAGCGGACGGTGAGCGGCACGAGGCTCTGGGCCCGGCCGTCGGCGGTGTCCAGCCGCAGCAGATAGCAGCCCTCCGGCCAGCCCGTCGTGTCCACGGCCATCGACGGCCTCCAGTCGGCGCGCACCGTGCGGGTGGGGCCGTCGACCACCGGGGCCTTCTGAGGGGTGCCGGGCGCGGGGGCCGAGCGCCACACCAGCCGGGCCCGCGCGCCCGCGTACCAGCCCATCCGGTAGGCCGAGACCGTGTAGGAGCCGGAGCGCGTGGAGACGTACAGGTCGAACGGCTCGCCGGGCGCCACGCTGGTCCGGCTCGCGTACCCCTCGACCGCGTGCGGGGCGCCGGGCCGCACGACGCGCCAACCGGGGTCACCGGGCAGGGAATTCTCCGCCGGCACGTCCAGCGCGCCTGCGCCGGGGGTGGTGCGCGCGGCCGTCCGCCCGCCGCGGGCCTGCGCCCCGGCGGGCCCGGTCCCCGCCGGCCAGGCGCCCGCCAGACCGGCGGCCACGCCCAGCACACGCCTGCGGTCCGGCCCCCGCGACCGTGCCCCGGGACCGCCCGGCTCCCGCTCGTCCCGCGAACCCACCGCTCTTCCCGTCCCGCCGTCCATCCCCCTTTCCTAGCCCACCGCGGGCCCGCCGACGGGCCGGCCACGCCCGGTGGAACCGCGTGTCGCGGGGCGGCCCGTGGGGACGCCGGGAGCCGGAGATCTCCGGGTACTCGCGCACGTACGGCGGCCCGCGCCGGCCCGTACCGCGCTGGGCCGGGGCCTTCCGGCGCCGCCACCTGGCCCTCGGATCCGTCCCCCGGGCGGGTGGCCTCGGCAGGCCGCCAAAGCGCCTGCCGCGCGGGAGGCGGGCGCGGGTCGAGGATGCGGCGTTGCCGTCTTCACCCGTGGAGGTCTCGATGCTCGAACGCAAGCAGCTCAAGGGCCGCACCAAGGTCACTTTCGTCCTGCCCGACGACGTCCCGGACGGGCCGGTCAGCGTGGTCGGCGACTTCAACCACTGGAATCCCGCCGCCCACCCCCTCACCCCGCGCGGCGACGGAACCCGTGCGGCCACCGTCGCCCTCCCCGCGCACAGCGCCCACTCCTTCCGCTACCTCGCGGCCGGCGACTACTGGTTCGACGACGAGGCCGCCGACAGCCACGACGGCACCAACAGCCGTCTGCACACCTGACGGCCCCCACGTCCCGGCGGCGGAGGGGTGGCCACCACCGGCCGGGCCGCCCCTTGTGCCGCTCGGACGTGAGCGGCCCAGCGGCGCCGTGGGGCGGGGCGGTTGCCCGTCGGTTCGCGGGGTAGAGGCGTCCACGGGAAAACGGAAGGTGGCGGCATGTCAGACGAAACCGAGACCGTCGTCGAGACGGAACTCCAGCCGCACGAGCCCTCGCCGGGCGAGGTCGAGGCCCGCAACCGCGTACGGGTCCAGGCGGAGGGCATGACACACCATCAGGCGGCCGCCGCGCGCGACCGCGTCCTGGAGGCCGTCGGGGACGCGGCCGAGGCCGACGCGCCCGCCCGGGCGGCGCTGGCGGAGTGGTACCGCATCACCGAGCTCCTGGCCGGCCACGGCGGGCCGTACACCACCGAGGCCGACCCCTACGTGCAGGGCCAGTTGGCGGCACGCGACCACTGATCCTCGCCGCGGCCATGACCGGCGCGGTGTCCGTCGTCTGCTCGGACAGCCCGGGCGGCGCGGACGGTGGCGAGCCAGCGGCGGGCTGGGTGAACCCCACCGTGGTGAGCGGCTGCGCCGTGGGCGTGGCGGCCCTGGTCGCGGCTCCCCCGTCCCCCGGCTCCGGCGCTGCCGGGGCGCATGATCGGGCGTATGCCGGTCATACGCGGGTGCAGAGCGCGGCCACGACGGCCGCCCCTGCCGGAAGGACGCCCAGCCCGTGAGCGACATCTCCCGAACGGACGAACTCCTGCCGCCGCGAAACTCCGGGCCGCGCAACGCCGGGCCGCTCGACGGGCCGTGCCGTACGGCCGCGCGGGACGTCTTCACCCGGCGTGCCCACGAGCAGGCCGCAGCCGCCCGGGAGCGCGAGGAAGCGGCCAAGGCGGTCTGCCGGGACTGCCCGGTCCGCGTCCCGTGCCGCCGGCACGCCCTGGCCGGACGGGTGCCGCACGGTGTCCGGGGCGGCCTCACGCCCGCCGAGCGCCGTTCCCTGCTGATGGACGCCGGGTCCGGGTGACCCGCTGACGCCGGGACGGCGTCCTGCGGTCACGCCGCGGGGCGGACGGACAGCAGGGCCGGCTCCCCGCCTCCCGGCCCCGGGAACACGGCCGCCGCGCCGCGCCCCGGGGCCGGCCTGCTGCCCGGGCTCCGCGGCCTCGGCGGCGCGGCCCGGGCTGCCGTACGGTCCGCCCTCCCACGCCGGCGAGGGCGCAGACGCCCGGCGGCCCGGCAGGCGGGCCTGGACGCCCTACCCCGCCGCCCCCGGGCCGGACGCGCGCAGGGCCGCCGTGCGGGCCCTCACCTGATCCGCGGACAGATAGGCGTCCGTGTGCTCGAACTGCCGCAGGGTCGGCGGCGTGGGCGGCTGGATCCCGGTCCTGACGAAGTCGTCGCCCGCCGTCGCGTTCAGCAGCCAGTTGGTCAGCACGCGGGCTTTGGCGACGTTCGTGCGCAGCGCCGACCAGTGGTAGCCGCGGGCGACGGCCTGGGCGGGGAGCCCGCGCAGGGGGATGCCGAGCGGTTTGGACACCGCGTCGGTGCCGCCCAGGTCGACGACGAGCCCCAGGTCCTTGTGCACGTACGGACGCAGCGGCTGCCGGCGCAGCGTCGCGATCAGGTTGTCCGCGAGCGTGCGCCCCTGTCGCAGGGCGTGCTGGGCCGTGGGCGGGCAGATGGCGCCCTCCTCGCCCGCCGCGAGGTCGGGCACGGCCGCGGCGTCTCCCAGTGCGAACACCCCGTCCGCGCCCGGCACGGTCATTTCCGGGGTCACCAGCAGCCGTCCCCGCACGGTCTCCGCGTCGAGCGTGCCGATCAGCGGGCTCGCGGCGACCCCGGCCGTCCAGATCAGCGTCCTGCTCGGCAGGACCCGGCCGTCGGTCAGCGCGATCTCGGTGGCGCTCGCCTTGGCGACGCTGACGCCGAGGGAGACCTGGATGCCGCGACGGCGCAGGACGTCCAGGGCCGTCCGCCCCAGGGAGTCGCCGAGTTCGGGCATCAGCTTCGGCGCGAGGTCGAGGAGGTGCCAGGTGATCTCGCGGGGGTCCAGACGGGGGTAGCGCTTCACGGCGTGGTGGGTGAGCCGCTGGAGGCAGGCGGCCGTCTCCGTGCCGGCGTACCCGCCGCCGACCACGACGAAGCACAGCCGCGCGGCCCGCTCCTCCTCGTCCTCGCTGGCGTCGGCCAGGTCGAGCTGGGAGATGACGTGGTCGCGCAGGTACGTGGCCTCGGCGAGGGTCTTCATGCCCCGTGCGTGTTCGGCCAGGCCGGGGATGTCGAAGGTGCGGGTGATGCTGCCGGGCGCCAGGACCAGCTGGTCGTAGGCGTGTTCCTCGAACTCGCCGGTGATCTTGCGTACGACGCAGGCCTTGGCCCGGGTGTCGACGCCGACGACGCCGCCGGGGATGATCCGGGTCCGGTAGCGGCTGCTGCGGCGCAGCGAGACGGCGACGGACTGCGGGGTCAGCACGCCGGAGGCCACCTGGGGCAGCAGCGGCAGGTACAGCTGGTAGGAGTTCGGGGTGACCAGGGCGATGTCCGCCTCCGCGGGCGCGAGCCTGCGCTCCAGCCGCCGGATGCACTCGACGCCGGCGAATCCGGCTCCCACCACGAGAATCCTCGGTCGTGCCACGGTGTCCGTCCTTTCTCGGGCCTGCCAGGTCCCTACGCATCTGCCCGCGCGGCGCCGGTATGCACCTGATCGGGGCGCGGGTTCGGGGGTTTCGTCCGGGGCGCGGCGGAAACACGCGCAGACGCCGGCGCCTCGCCACGCCGGTACACCGGACCGGCCGCGGACGTGCCGGCCACGAGGAAGGGAACCGCCGTGGGAATCATGATCCTGCTGATCGCACCGATGCTGACGGCCCTGCTGCTGGTCACCCGCGGCGAGGGGCACCGTCCTCGCCACCGGGCCGGCCGCGGCTGAGGACGACGCCGTGGCTGTTCGAGCGGTGGGCTGGGCCCGGTCGTTCCCCGTCCACCGGGGTGTCCGCGAGGCCCGCCGGTGGTGTCTGGGTCACCTGGAGACCCTGCCGTGGACCGCGACTGCTCCCGACACGGTCCACTCCGTCCTGCTCACCGTGTCCGAGTTGGTCACCAACGCCCACGTCCACGCGCACAGCAGTGCGCACCTGGTCCTCACCTGGGACGGCAGCTGTCTGCACGTGAGCGTGGCGGACGACGACCCGCAGGTGCCCTCCCCCAGGGCGGCTTCCACCGGGGCGACCTCGGGCCGCGGCCTCGCGATCGTCGACGCCCTCGCAGACCGGTGGGACGCCCACGTCTTCCACGGCGGCAAGGCGATCACGGCCTGCTTCCATTCGCCGGAGCACCCGTCCCCGCACGGGCCCGCCAACGGCGACGACGCGGGAGACCCGCCCGCGTAGCGGGCGGCCGGGGGACGGCGGGGTCCGTCACCTCACCGGCACCGACCGCCCCTTCCCCCTCCAGGGCTGAATCCGCGGCGGACGCGGCGCGGCGGCGGGCGTGGCGCCGGGATTTGCGCGGGCCCTCGGGTGATGATGCGGCGGTGCGACTTGATCATGTGTCCTATGCGGTGGCCCGCGACAGCTTCGTCTCGACCGTCCAGTGGATCGGATCGGCACTCGGCGCCGGGTTCGTCGACGGTGGCGTGCACCCGCGGTTCGGCACCCGCAACTTCATCCTCCCGCTGAGCGGCGGCACCTACGTCGAGGTCGTCACCACACTCGACCACCCCGCCGCCGACCGCGCACCCTTCGGCCAGGCGGTCGCCCGCCGCGCCGCCGAGGGCGGTGGCTGGCTCGGCTGGGTGGTCTCCGTCGACGACATCACCCCGGTCGAGGCACGGCTCGGCCGCACCTCGGCCGAGGGTCACCGCGTCCGCCCCGACGGGTTCGACCTGAGGTGGAAGCAGATCGGCCTGCTGGAACTGATGGAGGACCCGCAACTGCCCTACTTCCTCCAGTGGCTGGTTCCCACCGAGGAACGCCCCAGCGCGGGCCCGCGCACCTCGACCACCATCCACGGGGTCTCCATCGCCGGGGACGCCGCCTCCATCGCCGAGTTCCTCGGCGAACCGGCCGACCACCCCCTCGACCAGATCGACGTCACCTGGGTCGAGGACGAGGAACCGGGCCTGGTCTCGGTCGAGTTCGCCACCGCCAAGGGCCCGGTCACGATCTGACCCGGGCCGGGTCCAGCTCGGTGTGCAGCAGGTGGTGGTCCGAGTACGGGCTGGGGTGGACGCGGTGCGTACGCGGGCTGATGCCGCGCAGGAACACGTAGTCGAACTTGCTGTTCCAGTCGGTGGTGGCCGCGCAGGCTCCGGTACCGGCTGCCGAGGGGCGACAGCCGGGGTCCGTGTCCGTGGCCAGGGCCCACAGCGGGCCGAGTTCGGGCGCGTACGGCACGGCGTTGAAGTCACCGAGGACGATCGCCCGGTCGTGGCGGGCGACTTCCGCGGCGAGCACGCCCACCTGGCCCGCCCTTACCCCTTCCTGGCGGCGCTGGGCGAGATGGGTGTTGAAGACGCGTACGGGCCGGCCGCCCACCAGCGTGGTGACGGCCAGGTAGCCGCGGTCCTCCGAACCGCCGTCGGGGTATTCGACGCTCACCCGGTCCGTCATCGGCGCCGCCGACAGGATCGCCTGGCCGAAGCCGCCCGGCCGCCACGGCAGGCCCCCGCAGCGGTTCCAGTTCCGCAGGACCGGCCCGTACGCGACCCGGTAGACCAGCCCGTAGACCTCCTCCAGGTACCCGCGGATCTGCTCGACGTCACGTACGCACGCCTCCTGCAGCCCGATGACCTGCGGGGCGTACGTGGCGATCTCCGTCGCCCGGCCGAAGTTGAGCCCGCTGCCGCACGGGTTGCAGAGGTTCCACGTGCCGACGCGGTCCGGTACGACCTCCTCGGCGGCGCCGGGCGGCAGCGGCCTGGCCGGGGGAAGGCCACGGCCCGGCGCGCCGGGGCCCAGGAGCAGCACCGCGCAGACCGCGGTCAGCGCGGCCGCGGCCCACCGCGCGCCCCTGCTCGGCACCAGCGCCTCCTCGAAGTGGACGCACATCGTCACACGCCGCCCTCGACGGACGCTGGAGGGGGCCCCGGTCCGGGGCGGGGCGGACCTGCCGGACCGGTTCGCCCCCCGCCCGCGCTGACCGGGGGCGTACTACATGGGGTCCATCGTGGCGCTTTCCGGGCCGTGGCGGTCTTCCAGGTCCTTGCGGATGCGCAGGGCCTCGTCCATCAGGCCCTCCCGTTCGGCTTCGTCGGCGGACTTGCCGGCCGCCAGTTCGAGCGCCTCCGCCTGTTCACGCATGCGCCGGGCCTGTTCGTCGGTCCGGTGGTTCTCGGTGGCCATGGGATCTCCTCCGGGTGGGTACGGGACTGGGCCTCCACTCAAGCACTCCGCGCGGCGCGGCCGCCGGAGCTACGCCGTGGCGGCCCGTCCGAGGGTCATCTGCGCGCACTCCGCGACGACGGCGGCGAGGGGGCGCCCCTCGGCGTGGAGGCGGCGCTGGACGCGGGCGCCGTTCCCCCGTTCGTGGAGGTGGGCGATGGCCTCCCGGACCCGTTCGTCGTCGCCGTGGTCCAGCAGCGCCTCGCGCACGTACCGGTACAGGGCGTCCACCACCTGCTCGGGGGGTGTCTCGCGCATGGTCTCGGGGTGCAGCAGGGGCCCGTCCAGCCCGGAGCGGCCGGCCCGCCACGAGGCCAGGCGCAGGAGGCTGGTCCCGATGCGGGCGGGCGGCTGTCCCTGCTGCCAGGCGCGGGCGGCGGTTTCGACCAGGCCGCGGACGAGGGCGGCGAGGAGGACCGTGGTCTCGGGGTCGAGGCAGACGTCCGCGACGCGTACCTCGACGGTGGGGTAGCTCGCGGACAGGCGGGCGTCGAAGTAGATCATGCCTTCGTCGCGGAGCACACCGGTGTCGATCATCGCGCGGACCTGCTCCCGGTAGCGGTCCGCGGATCCGAAGAGGTCGACCGGTCCGGCGGAGGGCCATCTGTTCCAGACCCGGCTGCGGTAGCTCCCGTAGCCGCTGTCCTCGCCCTGCCAGAACGGCGAGTTCGCGCTGATCGCGGTCAGGACGGCCAGCCAGGGCCTGATGCGGTCCAGGACGGCGACGCCCTCCTCGTCCGAGGCGACGGACACGTGGACGTGGCAGCCGCACGTCAGCTGCTCCTGGGCCGTCAGTCCGAACCGCTCGCCCAGCCAGCGGTAGCGGGGTCCGGCGTTCAGCGACGGCCGCACGGGCAGCGGTGAGGTCGCCACGGCCAGCACCCGGGCGTCGGCGGTGGCCGCGTGGCGGGCCGCCTCGCCCCGGATGCGGGTGATCTCCTCCCGCAGTTCGCCCATCTCGGTGAGCGGTTTGGTGGCGAACTCCACCTGTTCCTTGTGGAGTTCCTTCTCGAACTCGTGGTCCTCCCGGCCGTGGCCGCCGTGGCGCCCGGCGGAGCGTTCCGCGGCCGCCAGCACGGCGCCCGAGACCGCGAGCGGCGAGCCGCTCGACGCGTCCACGAGCAGGAGTTCCTCTTCCACACCTACGCTTCGCACACCGCCGCCTATCGGTCGAACTTCCGGATGGCCCGCGTCTGCCCAGCCCTCCCCCGCGCATGCGCTCCGGGCCGCGGTGAGGTGGAGCGCTTCGCCCACCCGCCCGGATCCGCGGGCCGGAGACCGGCAGGACGGGCGGGTCCGGGTCCCCGCGCACATACTGGAACGAGGGGTGGAAGGGGGACGTCCACGCGCGCAAGGGTGTGACCGAGGAGGGCGGCTTCCCGGCCGGCGGCTCGGTCGGAAGGGAACCCTGACATGATCAGTCCTCTGGACTTCGCCCCCGCCACCGCCGTGGTCACCGGCGCCGACTCCGGTATCGGCCGCGCGGTGGCCGCCAGGCTGGCGGCGACCGGGCTGGACGTCGGCATCACCTGGCACCAGGACGAGGCGGGTGCCCGTCGAACGGCCGAGGAGGTCCGGGCACACGGGCGGCGTGCCGCGCTCGCCCGGCTCGACCTGACGGACCTGCCCGGCGCGGCGGACGCCGTCGACCGGCTGGCCGACGAGCTCGGCCGCCTCGACGTCCTCGTCAACAACGCGGGCACGGGGACCGCCACGCCCTTCCTGGAGCTCGACCTGGCCACCGTGCGCCAGGTGCTCGACGTGGACCTCGTGGGTCCCCTGCTCTGCGGCCAGCGGGCCGCGCGGCACATGATCCGCCAGGGAACGGGCGGCAGGATCGTCAACGTCACCTCGGTCCACGAACACCAGCCAAGGGTCGGCGCGGGCCCCTACTGCGCCGCGAAGGGCGGGCTGGGGCTCCTCACCCAGGTGATGGCCCTCGAACTCGCCGAACACGGCATCACCGTCAACTCCGTGGCACCCGGGGAGATCGCCACCCCCATGACGGGGCAGGAGGACGTGGACGTGCGGACCCGGGACCGGCCCGGCATCCCGGCCGGACGGCCCGGCGACGCCCGGGAGGTCGCCGCCGTCATCGCGTTCCTCGCCGGACCCGAGGCCTCCTACGTCACCGGCGCCTCCTGGGCGGTGGACGGCGGCATGCTGCGCATGGGCCCCATGGCCGGGTCCCACATGGACCACGGCCGGTGGCGCCGGCCGGTGTGACATGCTGCGGTGACTCCGGCGGGCCGGCCGCCGGCGGCGGAGAGGACTTCCATGACCCGCAGCGCGCTCCTGGCCGGAGCCACGGGACTGGTCGGCGGACAACTGCTGGTACGGCTGCTGCGCGACCCGCGCTACGACCGCGTCACCGTCCTGGCCCGCCGCCCGCTCGGCCTCGAACACCCGCGGCTGGACGCCCGGGTGGTGGACTTCGCCAAGCTCCGGGCCGACGACCTGCCGCCCGGGCCGGCCGGGGGCGACGTGTACTGCGCGCTGGGCACCACCATCGCGCAGGCCGGCTCGCAGGAGGCCTTCCGCGAGGTGGACCAGCACCACACCGTACGGGTGGCCGGGCTGGCCCGGGACGCCGGCGCCGACCGGATCGCCGTCGTCTCCTCGGTCGGCGCCGGATCGGGCAGCCGCGCCTTCTACCTCCGGGTGAAGGGGGACATGGAGGCGGAGGTGACGGCGCTGGGCTACCCGCAGACCGAGTTCTTCCGGCCCTCCTTCATCCTCGGCCGCCGTGCCGCCCACCGCCGGGGCGAGGGGCTCGGCGGCTCCGCCGCGACCGTACTGGCCCCCCTGCTGGCCGGGCCCGCCCGCCCCTACCGGCCGGTGCCGGCGGGCCGCCTGGCCGCGGCCATGATCGCCGCGCTGGCCGAGGACCGGCCCGGGGTCCGGGTCCGCACCCACGACGACTTCCTGGCCCTCGCCCCGGACCCGGGCGCCGTCGCGGAGTCCGGCGGCCGGGGCTGACGGACCATCCGGTTCCGGTGGGCGGGGGCGCCCGTCCCCCGTCAGCGTCCCGGGTCGGCGAACGCCTTCGCCAGGACCCTGGCCGCCCCGGACACCAGCGCGTCGTCCGCTTTCGCGTCCTGCGCCGGTTTGGTCGTCAGGACCGCCAGGACCAGCGGAGCCCCGTGCGGCCGCCACACGATGCCGACGTCGTTGTTCGTGCCGTAGGAGCCGCCGCCGGTCTTGTCGCCCAGCCGCCACTCGGCGGGCAGCCCCTCCCGGAAGCGCGCGCCGCTCGTCGTGTTCGCGCACAGCCATCCGGTCAGCAGCCCGCGGTCCGCCCGGCCCAGCGCGTCGCCCAGGACCAGCCGGGCGTACGTGCGGGCGATGGCCCGGGGGGTGGTGACGTCGGTGACGCGGTCCGGTTCGGCGCTGTTCAGCTCGGGCTCCCACCGGTCCAGGCGCGTCACCGGGTCGCCGAGGGAGCGGGCGAAGCGGGTGACGGCATCGGGGCCGCCGAGTTCGCGCAGCAGCAGGTTGGCGGCGGTGTTGTCGCTGTAGGTGATGCTCACCTCGCACAGCTCGGCGATCGTCAGGCCGTTCGCGAGGTGCGCCGCCCGCTTGGTCCACTCCGAGTATCCGGACCTGTCGATGTCCGCCTGGGTGTAGTGGACGCGGCGGGCGAGGACCGAGCCGTCGTGGTCGAGGTCGCGCAGGACCGCCGCGGCGGCGAGGGTCTTGAACACCGAGCACATGGGGAAGAGTTCGTCCGCCCGGTGGGTGACGGTGCGTCCGGTGTCCGTCTCCAGGGCGTACACCCCGAGCCGCGCGCCGTGCTCGCGTTCGAGTGCGGCCAGGGCCCGGGCGACCCGCGGGCCGACCCCCGCGGCGGGTACGGGCGAGGCAGCGGCGGCGGGGGCGGGGCCGGCGGTGAGTACGGTGCCGGCGCCGAGGGCGGCGGCCAGCACGCTACGGCGGGCCGGGGGCATGGGCATGGGGACCTCGTCTTCTTCCGGGAACCTTGATGATCATGACGCAGGGAGTGGATACGACGGTTCCACCCCGGTTTGCGCCGGTCCCCGGAGCCCGCTCGTGGCCCCCATGGCCCATGCGCTCACGGCCCGTACCAACCAGGCCGGGCGGACGCCCCGTTCAGAGACGGCCGCCCGTGAGCCGGGACAGCGGGCCGCGCCGTCGCAGGCCGGAACGCCGTCCGAGGGTGTAGGCGGTCGTCACGACGGCCGCCGTGGCCGTGGCGGCACCGGCCGCCGCGGCCTTGCGGGCCCTGACGGCGGTCCAGACCCAGCCGGCCCGGCCCAGGGAACCCCGGACGGCCTTCGCGGCGGCGACCGTCTTCTCCCCCAGCGGCGCCGGCAGGGAGGCGAGGGCGCCCGCGGTGTCCTCGGACGCGGCTGCGGCCCGGTCCCGGGTCCTGGTGGCGGTCCCGTTGGAGGAACCTCGCGACGTGGAACGGCTGCTGGTGTTCTTCTCCGATTCGGTCATGTCCCGCGTGTGACCCGAACCCCGGGCGGCAAACCCCCCTCACAGGAGCTTTCCCAGGGGGCCCAGGTCGATGTTCAGGTCCTCGGGGCGCAGGCCGAACCGGCGCCGCAGGAGGTCCATGCGGTCCTCCAGGAGCATCAGGGTCAGGCCGAGGCGTTCTTCCTGCTCCTCGGTGAGGGTGCCGCTCTCGAACCGGCGCAGCGCCTGGCGTTCCATGAGCTGGCGCAGGAGTTCCACGACGGTCAGGACCAGGCGTGCGAGGTCGCGTTCGACGGTGTCGGCGTCGAGGTCGAGCTGCTGCGGTCGGCTCATCTCTCATTCCTCCCAGGGTGCGGGCACGGTGTCGCCGACGGAGCTGACGAGCGCCTTCAGGTCGATGC
This sequence comes from Streptomyces racemochromogenes, assembly GCF_039535215.1. Taxonomy (GTDB): domain Bacteria; phylum Actinomycetota; class Actinomycetes; order Streptomycetales; family Streptomycetaceae; genus Streptomyces; species Streptomyces racemochromogenes. The sequence goes on along the minus strand of NZ_BAAAWT010000001.1, from coordinate 7,188,348 downwards.
GGACGAGGTCGACGTCGGCGATGCGCAGCGTGATGTCGCCGACGAGCACGACCCCGCCCGCCAGGAGGCGGTCGAGGAGGTCGACGAGGGCGACGTCGGCGGTTTCGGCGACGTCCCGGGTCCCGCTCACGGGGCTTCCGCGGCATCCGCGGGACCGTGGGCGAAGGAGTACGGGACCCAGGGGCCGGTGACCTCGATCCGCAGGCCCGCCGGCAGCGAGTCCGCGTCCGGGACGCCGTCCAGGAACGCCCGCCGGTCCGCGGTGGGGACCAGGTAGGCGGCGTTGAGCACGTTCCGGCCCGGGGCCGACGACAGCGCGCCGTGCTGCGGCGGGTGCGTGACGGCGCCCGACGCCCTGGCGCGGAGGTCGTCGTGGAGCGTGCGGGCGGTCTGCCGGGCCCGGTCGTCGCGGTCGTCGCGCGCCCGTCGTGCCGCGACGCGGGTGCGCAGGTAGTCGCGGCCGGAGCCGCCCGCCGCCGAGGGGGCCGGGGAGGCGGCCGGGCCGTCGGCAGCGGCGGGTTCGGTGTAGAGCTTGACGCCCCACTCCTCCGTGCCCGCGAGCCGGCGCAGGGCCCGGGTGAGCGGTACGCGGCCTTCGGCCAGCATCCGCCGGACCCCTTCCGGGCCGCGGCACACGGTCGCCAGCCGCAGCGGGACGGTGGTGGCCAGCCGTCCCACGCGGGCCACCACCCCGTGGTGGGCGCGGGCCACTCCGGCGAGCCAGTCCAGGTCCTCCAGGCGGGCGCGCAGCGGTCCCTCGTCGAAGTCGGCGGCGGACACGGGCTCGGCGACGGCGGTGAGGCCGTCATGGCCGACGAGCCGCAGGCCCGCGCCGAGGACGGGGCCGGTGTCGGCTTCGACGAGGGACCGCGGGAGCTGCGGGCCGGTCCGCAGCACGGCGTACACGTAGAGGAGTTCCTCGCTCACGGGTGTTCCTCCCGGCGGGCTTCGAGCGCCGCGATGCGCCGGCGCAGATCCGCGTTCTCACGGCCCAGCTCGCCGTCACGCGCCTTGGAGGACAGGGCGGGGTCCCGTTCCCACCAGTCGATGCCCATTTCCTTCGCGCGTTCCACCGAGGCGACGACCAGGCGGAGCTTGATGGTGAGCAGTTCGATGTCGAGCAGGTTGATCCGGATGTCGCCGGCGATGACCACGCCCTTGTCGAGTACGCGTTCGAGGATGTCGGCGAGGTTGGCTCCGCCACCGTCGTCGCCGAGCCGGGGCAGGCCCGAGGGTGTGGTCATGAGGGGCGTCGGCTTCCGTGACGGCCGCGGGGGCGGGCGGGACCGGGCTCGTCCTCGGCTTCGAGGAGGAGCGTGGCGCGCCCCAGGGCCCGGCCGATGCCCGCCAGGAGGCATGCGGCCCGGACCGCGAGGTAGTGCTCCAGTTCGTCCTTGACCCGGTCCGCCGCGGGGCTGTTCCCGAGTCGCGCCAGCAGGGTTGTCTCAGGCATCGCCGCCGTCTCCCCGGCTGCCGCTCGCGCCACCCTTCACGGCGCCCTTGGCCGCGCCCTTCGCCTCGCCGGAGCCGCTGCGGCGGGAACGGCCGGCCGACGGCGCCTGTTTGCGGGCCGCGCGCTTGCGCGGCGGGCGGCGGTCGCCGCCCTGTGGCTCGTCGGCGTCGGCGTTCCGGGGCCCGTCGGCGTCGGCGACCGCTTCCGCGTCGGCGTCCGGGTCCGGGTCGGCGTCCGGGTCCGCGTCCGCGGCCTGCCGACCGGTGTCGTCGTCCCGGCCCGTCAGGTCCGCGAGACGGTCCTGGAGGTCGAGGGTGCGGTCGTGCAGGCGGTCGGCGAGGGCGTCGAGCCGTCGGTCCACGAGCGCGCCGACGGCGGCCGGTGCCACGCCGCGGAGGTCCGTGCGCAGCTGGTCGCGCAGCTCCTTCACCCGGGGGCGGTCCCGCAGGCCGCCGACCAGGGGAAGGGCCGGCCCGGAAGCGACCCTGCGGCCGAGCACCAGGGTGGTGAGGCCGAGGGCGAGCCTGGCCTTCTTCGTGCGGCCCAGGAGGTAGCCGGCGCCGACGGCCAGGCCCAGGGCGGTGCGGTTCGTCATGTCGGTCGCGACCTGCTCTCCAGTCGGGCCAGGAGTTCGTCCTCCCGGCGGTCGAATTCGGACTCGTCCATCTCTCCCGCCTCGAAGGCCGCGACGAGCCGTGCGAGCTCGCGCTGGACGACGGCGGGGTCGTGGTACTGCCGCTCGGCCTCGGCGAGGACCTGGCGCATGACCCAGGCGGTCCCCCGTACGGGTGCGGCCGGGAGCAGCAGGACTTCCTTCAGCAGGCCCATGGCCTCAGCCCGCCTCGGCGAAGCTGTAGGGCGGCAGCGGGCCGGTCGCCTGCACCCGCAGGTGGTGATGCTGTTCGTGCAGGGCGCGGACCGCGGCGAGGAAGTCCTCGCGGCGGTCGCGGTCGACGAGGAAGGAGCAGTTGGCGAGCCAGCCGGCGCTGTCGGGTCCCCGGCGCACGTCCTCGGCGTGGGGGGTCAGGGCCTCCTCGATGAGGGCGGCGTCCGCCCGCTCGCGCGCTGACACCGCGCGCGCGACGAGTTCACCGAAGAGCAGCTTCTCCTCGTGGGTGCCGCCGCCCGCCGCGCGCATCGCCTGGTGGCGGGCGATCAGCTGGGGATCCGCGGCCAGGACCGAGTGGAGGACCGCGTCCTCCTCGTGGCTGGCCTTGACGTTGTACTCGTCGCGGTTCACCAGGGCCTCCAGACGTTCGAGGTAGGACTCCTCGTGTTCCGAGAGGATCGCGCCGACCGTGTCGTCGTCGGGTGAGACGCCGCCGAAGCGCATCGGCAGGACGGGGCCGCCGGCCTGGGCCTGGATGACCACCCTCTGGTGGGCGAGCAGGTCCCGCCGCTTCGGCTTCAGCTCGGCGGGGGCGTCGCTGACCAGTGCGGCGAGCCGGCCGGCCCGGACGGACCGGACGGGGAGGGGCGGCTCGCCTATCCCCTCGATGGCGCCCGGGAGCTTCTGCGAGGCGCGGGTGATGCCGTAGACGTAGGTGCTCATTCCTTCTCCTCCCGGCGGGCCGTGGCGCGCCGGCGCGGCCGGCTCTCGCTCTTCTCCTCCGTGCCCTCCTCGCGGGCCTGGCTGAAGGCGTCGGAGAGGGTCTGGGCCGCCCCGCTGAGGACGCCCTTGGTCTTGCCCCGGGCGCCGGACTCGGTCAGCTCGCCCATGAGGTCGGGCAGGCCCGGGTTCTTGCGCGGTCCGGCTTCCAGGTCGAGGCGGTTGCACGCCTCCGCGAACCGCAGGTAGGTGTCGACGCTGGCCACGACGACCCGTATGTCGATCTTGAGTATTTCGATGCCGACCAGCGAGACGCGTACGAACGCGTCGATGACCAGGCCTCGGTCGAGGATCAGTTCCAGGACGTCGTACAGGCCGCTGGAGCCGCCGCCGGACGCGGCGGGTGCGGGCTGGGCAGGAACGACGGTCATTGTTCCGCTTCCCTTTCTTCGGGGGCAGGGACGGGCGTCCGCCTTCAGCGACGGTCCGCGCGGCCCCTCTCGTAGCGGCGGACCCGCCGGTAGCCGATGAGTTCTCCGTCGGCGTCGGCCTCCACCTCGTAGGAGGCCAGCAGCGTCATCGTGTCGGGGACGCGTGGCAGTTCGACGATTTCGACCGAGAGCTTCCAGGTGCCGTCTTCGGCCCGCTCGCACGAGCTGACGGCTTCGGCCGGAAGGCCGAGCAGCTGGGACAGCTGCCGCATCGCCGAAAGGATCACCGTGGCGGGGCGCGGGGGCTTCCCCTGGTCCGCCTTCGTCTGTGTGTCGTCGTCAGGTGTGTTGGTCATGTCTTCCTCCTGCCGCGTATGGCCGCCTTCCGGGACCTCAAACCCCGCGACGGCGGGCACGAGTTGAGGAGGCCGGGCAGGAGCGGTCCCTACGGCGCCGTCGCGGCAGGCGGGAGCGGGTACGGGCCGCGCGGCGTGCTGTCGGGGCGTCAGGGGGTGCGGCGGGTGCGGCGGATGCGGATCGGACCCCGGGCCCGGTCCGGATCGACGGGACGGCCGTGCTGGGTGATCTCCACCTCGCCCGCCGCGGCCAGTCGGCGGGCCGCGCGGCGGACCGGCTCCATCAGGGCGCGCCAGCCGTCGTCGTCCGCCGCGTACACCGCCCGCGCGGCGTCCGAGGGGCAGATCGTCGTGCCCGGCCCGCGGCGCTCCAGCAGGTCGAGGATGGTCCGTTCCAGCCGCCGTTGCGTGCGGCGCGCGTCGTCCGCCACTCCCCCAGTGTCACCCGGGCGGTCGCCGGGCACCGCGTCCGGCGCGGGCAGGAGGCATGCTCGCGGCGGGACGGGACATGCGCCGACCATGAAGGCCAACGGGACAGCTGACGACAGGGACGGCCGCCCGCCGTCGGACACGGGATCCGGGGAACCGGCGCACGGGCCGCCCGACCGGCCGTCGCTGCTCCCCGGCCGGTCCTGGAAGGCGGTGGTGCGCGGCACGGTGAGGGAGTTCACGGACGACGAGCTGGCGGACCGGGCGGCGGCCCTGACCTACTACGGGGTGCTGGCGCTGTTCCCCGGCCTGCTGGTGCTGGTGTCGCTCCTGGGCGTCGCGGGCGACGTGGCGACCCGGCAGGTGCTGGACGAGCTGCGGGCGCTCACCCCCGGCGCGGCACGGGACGTGATCACCGACGCGGTCGAGCGGTTGCGGGACCACGCCGGTGCCGGCTCCTTCCTGGCGGTCGTGGGGCTGGTGGTGGCGGTCTGGTCGGCCTCCGGCTACGTCGGCGCGTTCATCCGCGCCTCGAACGCCGTCTACGACATGCCCGAGGGGCGGCCCGTGTGGCGGGTGCTGCCCCTGCGGCTCGGTCTGACCGTGACGCTCATGGGGCTGGCCGTCGCCAGTGCGCTGATCGTGGTGTTCACCGGTGGCCTGGCCCGGCGTGCGGGCGCGGCGCTGGGGATGGGCGACACCGCGCTGGCGGTGTGGTCGACCCTGAAGTGGCCGGTCCTGCTGGTGCTGGTCACCGCCATGATCGCGCTGCTGTACTGGGCCGCCCCGAACGCCAGGGGCCGCGGCTTCCGGTGGGTCAGCCCGGGCAGTGTCCTGGCGCTGGTGATCTGGATGACCGCCTCGGGCGGCTTCGCGTTCTACGTGGCGCACTTCGGCTCGTACAACAGGACGTACGGCACTCTGGCGGGCGTCGTCATCTTCCTGGCGTGGTTGTGGATCACCAACCTCGCCGTGCTCCTGGGCCTGGAGTTCGACGCCGAACTGTCCCGCCAGCGCGCGGTGGCGGGCGGGCGTCCGGCGGACGAGGAGCCGTACGTCGAGCCCCGGGACACGCGGGCCTGGACCGACGAGGACCGCCGCCGGCTGGAATGAACGGAGCCGGCGGCGGAGGCAGGGCCGCGGCACGCGCGGCCGCGCGTCACCGGTCGTCGTCGTGGGCCGGGCCCGCGTCGGGCTCCTGCCAGGAGTTCCGCCGGGCCACGGCCTGCGGGTTCTGGTCGACCGCCCGGGCGCCCGGGTCCCTGCGGCGCGCCGCGCGGCGGCTGCCGTACCAGAACGCGGCGACGAGCAGGGCGGCCACGAGGACGCCGACGGCCATCAGCAGGAGGGCGGGCGTACCCTCGGCCGCGAGAACGGGAGTCGCGAGGTGAGGAGTGGAAGCAATCATGAGCGCCGTCTACCCCTTCCCGGGCCTCCCTCACGGGTCCGTGCCGGTCCTTCCGAGGGGGCGTACGTTGGAAGGGCCCCACCGGGTCCCGGAAGCCTCGCCGACGGGCGCGCGGGACCTGCAGGGCGGCTTTCGCCGCCGTGCACACGTGTGCGCAGGACCGGGGCAGGAGGCGGCCATGAGCACCGACCCGGCGAACCTGCCCCTGCCCGCGCCCGACCTGAAGACGGACACCGTACGGGTCGGCAGCGCCGTGGTGTGCGTCCTGTCCGGCGACGTCCACCTGGGCACCCGGGCCATCGGCGACGACGCGCTGAGCCGGGCACTGGAGCTGCGTCCGGCGCTGCTCGCGGTCGACCTCGACGCCGTGGAGCTGTTCACCGCCGACGGGCTCAACCTGCTGCTGGCCGTGCGCGAGGCCGCCGACGAGCAGGGTGTGACCCTGGTCCTGCTCTCCCCGGGCGATGCCGTACGAGAGGTGCTGGACGCCACCGGCGCGGCCGGGATGTTCGAGATCCACCCGACCCTCGCCGAGGCGACCGCCCGCCACCGCCGGTAACCCGTGGGCCGCACGTGGTGTGGCCCGGTGGGCGGTGGGCAGGTGACGGAACCAAGAGAACTTCGGCCTTTCGGGACCCGTGATGGGACTGCCGCCTTCTGCTGTGAGCCATGGAATCGACCTCGACGACGCGAACGGCGCCGCGGGGTGCGGTGCGGGCGTGGCGTGGGTCCGCCGGACCCTCACCGACATGGGCCTCCTGGCCCACGGTGGCGATGTCGTCCTGGTGGCGGCCGAGTTGCTCTCCAACGCCGTCAAACACGCCGGGGGCGTCCGCCACCTCGCCCTCGACCGGCACGACCGCTTCCTGCGGATCTCCGTCAGCGACCACGATCCCCGCCCGCCGCACATGGGCGAGCACCGTCCGGACTCCATCGGCGGGCACGGGCTGTTCCTCATCGACCAGCTCGCCCTGCGCTGGGGCACCCTGCCCACGCCCGGGGGAAAGGCCGTCTGGGCGGACCTTCCCCTCCCGGCCCCGTGAGCGGGCGGGAGGCGGGGGCGGGCCGGCGGGGAGGCCGCGAGCGGGTGCGGGAGGTGCGGCGCGGCTACGCTGGAAGAGCGGCCGGACAGGTGAGCGGCCTTCCGGCCGCCGGGCCCGGTCGTGAGCGTCTCCTCCCCCTCAGCAGGCGCCCGCGCCGGGCTTCGGGGTGTGTTGCGGGGCCGGACGCCACCCGCGGGGCCGGGCGTCGTCCCGCCGACCGGCCCGGGGGCCGCTGTGTGGTCAGCGGGCGCCGGGGGCTTGGCCGGGGCGCGTACGCGGGGAGGCGTCGACGCGGCCGGGCGGCCGTGCCTGCGGCGGGACGACACAGTGGTGCCGCGGCGACGGCCCGCGGGCGGGTGCCCTGAGGAAGGGGTGCCGCCCGCGGTCACCAGCCGCGGTGGTCGCCGGTCTGGCGAGACGTGCCGCCGTCACCGGCGCGTGTGTCCCCGATCCGCTCCTCCAAACCCCCTCGCGGGACGACGGCGTCCCTGAGCGGTCCGGGCGGCGGTTTGGCGGGTCCGGCCGCGGGCAGCAGCGCGTGCATGACTGAACTCGGGGATCGCTGCGCAAGCCCGGATGCGGGGACGGTCACGACGAAGGTCCCCGCGAGACTGGACCGGCTGCCGTGGTCCCGGTGGCACTGGATGATCGTGGTCGGGCTGGGCACCGTGTGGATCCTCGACGGCCTCGAGGTGACCGTCGTCGGCAACATCGCCGGGCGCCTCTCCGAGGACGGCAGCGGCCTGGCCGTCACCGACGCCCAGGTCACCGGGGTCGCCGCCGCCCTCTACGTGGCCGGCGCGTGTGCGGGGGCGCTCGTCTTCGGACGGCTGACCGACCTGTTCGGGCGCAAGAAGCTGTTCCTGGTCACCCTCGGCGTCTACCTCGCGGCGACCGCGCTGACCGCCGTGTCCTTCTCGGCCTGGTGGTTCTTCGTCTTCCGGTTCCTGACCGGCTTCGGCATCGGCGGCGAGTACGCGGCCATCAACTCCGCCATCGACGAGCTCATCCCGAGCAGGTACCGGGGGCGCGTCGACCTGATCATCAACGGCAGTTTCTGGCTCGGTGCCGTCGCCGGTGCCCTGCTGTCGGTGGTCGCACTGGACACCGGCGTCTTCCCGGCCTGGCTGGGCTGGCGGCTCACCTTCGCCCTCGGCGTGGTCCTCGGCCTGGTCATCCTCCTCGTGCGCAGGCACGTGCCCGAAAGCCCCCGCTGGATGTTCGTCCACGGCAGGGAGCGGGAGGCCGAAGAGCTGGTCACCGGGGTCGAACGGCAGGTGGAGCGGGAGAAGGGCGTGCGGCTGCCCGAGCCCGGGGAGGCGATCACCGTGACCCGCCACCGCGCCATCGGCTTCGGCCTGATCGCCCGCACCGTCTTCCGGACGTACCCGCGGCGCGCCGTCCTCGGCCTGTCGCTCTTCGTCGGCCAGGCGTTCCTCTACAACGCGATCACGTTCGGTTTCGGGACGATCCTGATCCGGTTCTTCGGGGTGTCCAGTGGCGGCACCGGCTACTTCTTCGCCGTCGTCGCCTTCGGGAACTTCCTCGGGCCGCTGCTGCTGGGGCGGTTCTTCGACACCGTCGGCCGCCGCCCGATGATCGCGGGTACGTACGTGCTGTCGGGGCTGCTGCTGTTCGGCACGGCCTGGCTGTTCGGGACGGACAGGCTCACCGCGCTGACCATGACGGCCTGCTGGTGCGCGGTGCTGTTCTTCGCGTCGGCGGGGGCGAGTTCGGCGTACCTGACGGTGAGCGAGATCTTTCCGATGGAGACCCGGGCGATGGCGATCGCCTTCTTCTACGCGGTCGGCACGGCCGCCGGCGGGATCTCCGGGCCGCTGGTCTTCGCCGAGCTCACCTCCAGCGGCGTCCGCTCGGACACCGTGCTGGCGTTCTGCGTCGGGGCGGCGCTGATGGTGGCCGCGGGAGTGGTCGCCGTCTTCTTCGCGGTCGCCGCCGAGGGGCGCTCCCTGGAGGAGGTCGCCGCCCCGCTGTCCGCGCGGACGGACAGCGCCTGAGCCGACCCCGGCCGGCGGCGGCCGGCCGGGGTCAGTCGAGCTGTACGCCGATGAGGCACGTGTCGTCGTCGGTGTCGGACCAGCTCTGCGTCAGGAGTGCGTCGAGCCTGCTGTCGAGGTCCCCGGCTCCCGCCCCTGCGGTGCGCAGGAGGTCGGCCAGGGAGTCCTGCACGGAGGCGTCCCGGCGCTCGACCAGTCCGTCCGTGAACATCAGCAGGGTGTCCTGCGGTTCGAGGAGGATCTCCCCCTCGGCGTACGTGACGTCGGGCAGCGCGCCGAGGAGCAGGCCGTCGATGAGGGGGAAGGCCCGGGCCCCGTCCTTCCTGACGAGTACGGGCGGCAGGTGTCCGGCGCGTGCCCAGCGCATGACGCGGGTGCGGGGGTCGTAGAGGCCGCACACGGCGGTGGCGGTGACCTGCTTGGTCAGGTGGTGGGTGACGGTGTTCAGCCAGGACATCAGCTGGGCGGGGCCGGCGCCGGTGACGGCGAGGCCGCGCAGGGCGTTGCGCAGGACGACCATTCCGGTGGCGGCTTCGATGCCGTGTCCGGCGACGTCGCCGACGGAGAGCAGGATGAGGCCCGAGGGCAGCACCAGCGTGTCGTACCAGTCGCCGCCGACGAGGGACTCCGTCTCCGCGGGCCGGTAGCGGACGGCGACGCGCAGTCCGGGTGCCTCGATGTGGTGGTGCGGGGGCATGATGGCGTGCTGGAGCTGGAGGGCGAGCCGGTTGCGTTCGGCTGATTCGGCCTCGGTGAGGGCGAGTTGGTCCCGGGTCGCGGCGAGGGCCACCTCGGTCCAGTGCTGGGCGGAGATGTCCTGGTACGCGCCGCGCACGGCGTGCAGCCGTTGTGCCGAGTCGAGTACGGGCTCGGCAACGACGCGGATGTGGCGCAGGATGCCGTCGGAGCGTCGCAGGCGCAGGTTGACGGAGGCGGGGCGCCGGTAGCGCAGCACGGCCCGCAGGAAGCGGCCCAGGGCCGCGGAGTCGTCCGGGTGGGCGTGGTCGGGCAGGTCGCGCAGCGGTACGGGGGGCGCGGTGGGCGGGAGTCCGTGGAGGGCGTAGAGCTCGGAGTTCCAGGTGATCTCGCCGGTGGTGAGGTCCTCCTCGAAGCCGCCGATGCGGCCCAGCCGCTGGGCGTGCTGGAGCAGGTTGGCCAGCCGGGCGGTCTCGTCCTCGATCCGCCAGATGAGCAGGACGGCGGCGCCGTGCCGGCTCACGCTGATGTCGGCGACCGAGGTGAGCGGGATCTGGCCGACCAGGGCGGTGAGGCTGACGCGTTGGGCCCGGAAGGGTTCGCCCGTGGCGTGGACCCGTTCGATGGTGTCGAAGAGGCCGCTGTCGCCGCCGGCCATCGGGTAGGCCTCCAGCAGCAGGGCTCCGTTGACGTCCGCGCGCGGACGTCCGGCGGGGTCGGCGAACCGGCTGTTCGCGTGGCGGATGCGGAAGTCGGCCAGCCGGCCCTCGGCGTCCAGGACGGGGGTCAGGATGACGGTGGGGTCGTGCAGTCCCTCGGCGAGGTCGATGAGTTCCGACACGTCGGGCAGGAGTCCCTCCGGCGCCCCCGCGTCGGGCGGCGGCGCCGTGTCGAGGGTGTGGGCGCACAGCTCGGCCAGTGCTTCCACCTGGCGCTTGATCTGCGGGGGCTGCGGCGGCAGGGGCTGCGGCCAGCAGACCTCGAGTACGCCGTGCACGCGTCCGCCGGTCCCGGCGGGTACGGCCATGCGGCCGCCCGCGGGCCATTGGAGGTGTCCGATCGAGGGGATCCCCTCCTGCCCGAGGTCGGCGATGGTCACCGCGGTGCGTTCGCGCAGGGCGAGGCGGGGGACGGTGACGACGCCGGGGGGCACGTGCCGCCAGCGGGAGGCTTCCTCCGCGGGGAATCCGGCGTGGGCGGCGAGGGCCAGGGAGCCGTCGGGGGCGGCGGCCCACACCGCGACGGCGACGGCGCCGAGCGGGGTCAGGGCGTTGGCGAGCAGGGATTCGGCCACGGCCTGGGTGTCCGCGGCGGCGGCGAGGATCCCGCTCTCGGCGGTGCGCAGGCGTACCGAGAGCGTCGAGGGCCGCACGGTCGGCGCGGTGGCGGCCGCGGTGCGTTCGACGAACTCGGCGGTGACTTCGCTGACGTGGTCGCGGGCGGCCTGGTTGACGATGTCGGCGGCGAGTTCGAGGGGGGAGAGCCCGGCGTCGCGGCACAGATCGTCGAGCTGGCGGGCCGCGGCGGCCGGGGTGCAGTTCAGCCGCCCCATGAGGATGCCCTTGGCCAGTTCGACCAGGGCCCGGCCGTCGGCCGCCGCGTGGGCCTCCCGTACCTCGCGGCGCAGCCGCTCGACCGTGGCGACGAGCCGTCCGAGCGGGGTCGGCGCCTGCTTGGGGAGGCTGGGCGGCGGTGCTTCGCCGGCCGGTGCGCCGGGGGCGGGGGCGGTGTGGGGGCGGGTCACCGGGCGGCCCGCCCCTCGTCGCCGCGACGGGACGGGGTGAGCCAGTGGCGGACGCGGGCGATGAGGTCGTCCGCGTCGACGGGCTTGGTGACGTAGTCGCTGGCGCCGGCGGCCAGGCTCTTCTCCCGGTCGCCGGGCATCGCCTTGGCGGTGACGGCGATGATGGGCAGGCCGGCGTGGGCGGGCATGCGGCGGATCTCCTCGGTCGCGGCGTAGCCGTCCAGCTCGGGCATCATCACGTCCATCAGGATGAGGTCGATGCCGGAGTTGCGGGTGAGCGTCTCGATGCCCTTGCGGCCGTTCTCGGCGTGGAGCACGTGCATGCCGTGGAGTTCGAGGATGCCGCTGAGGGCGAAGAGGTTGCGGGCGTCGTCGTCGACGACGAGGACGGTGCGTCCTGCCAGCTCCCCGTCGGGGGCGGCGGTGTTCCCCTCGTCTGCCGCCGGCGCCTTCGCGCCGGGCCGCGGCTCACCGGGCCGTTCGGCGGACAGGTGCAGGACGATGCGTTCGCGGAGTTCGTCGAGGCTGCCGATCAGTTCGACGCGGTGGGACCCGCTCCGCTCGGGCAGGGCGTCTTCCCGGCCGTTCCTCAGGCGGGGGTTGCTGTGCGCGAGGACCGGCAGCGCGCTGAGCGCGGGGTCCCCGTCGAGGGCGTCGAGGAACCGCAGGGCCTCGCCGCCGGGCATGTCGAGTTCGAGGACGACGCAGTGGAACGGCTCGGAGGCCAGGGCGGCGGCGGCTTCGCGCGAGCTGGTGGCGCCGACGACCTGGACACCGCCGTACTCGCCGTCGGGGGCGGGCGAGGGGACGAGTTCGCGTTCGGCGCTGGCCGCGACGAGGGAGAGCAGACCGCCCTGGCGTTCCTCGATGACGAGGAGGCGGCGGGCCTGGCGCTGCCGGCCGGCCGGCGCCCCGCGGTCGCCCTCGTGCCGCGGGCCGGGCAGACCGTACGCGGCGGGGGTGGCGGCGGGCGCGGGGGCGGTGGTCTGGGGGGCGGGTCCGTCCTCGAACTCGGCGTGGCTGACCGGGAGGTAGAGGGTGAAGGTGCTGCCCTGGCCGGGGGTGCTCTCCGCGGCCACGGCACCGCCGAGCAGTTGGGCGATCTCACGGGTGATGGAGAGGCCGAGCCCGGTGCCGCCGTACTTGCGGCTGGTGGTCCCGTCGGCCTGCTGGAAGGCGCCGAACACCGATTCCAGCTGCTGTTCGGGGATGCCGATGCCGGTGTCGCGGACGCGGAAGGCCATCACGCTCCCGCGGCGGAGCAGCCGGGCGGGGACTTCGGCGTCGGTGGCCCGTTCGATGCGCAGCTCGACACCGCCGCGCTCGGTGAACTTGACGGCGTTGGACAGCAGGTTGCGCAGGATCTGGCGCAGCCGGGAGTCGTCGGTCAGCAGGTCGGCGGGGGCGTCGGGGGCGGTGGTGACGGTGAAGTCGAGGCTCTTCTGGGTGGTCATGGGCCGGAAGGTGGCCTCGACGTAGTCCAGCAGCTGTTGCAGGTGGACGCGCTCGGGGTGGATGTCCATCTTGCCGGCCTCGACCTTGGAGAGGTCGAGGATGTCGTTGATCAGCTGGAGGAGGTCGGATCCGGCCGAGTGGATGATGCCGGCGTACTCGACCTGCTTCGAGGTGAGGTTGCGGGTCGGGTTCTGGGCCAGCAGCTGCGCGAGGATCAGCAGGCTGTTGAGCGGGGTGCGCAGTTCGTGGCTCATGTTCGCCAGGAACTCCGACTTGTACTTGGAGGCCAGCGACAGCTGCTGCGCGCGGTCCTCCAGTTCCTGCCGGGCGTGCTCGATCTGCAGGTTCTTCGCCTCGATGTCGCGGTTCTGGCTGGCCAGCAGGGCGGCCTTCTCCTCCAGTTCCGCGTTGGAGCGCTGCAGCTCCTCCTGCTGGTCCTGGAGTTCGGCGGAGCGTGCCTGGAGTTCGGCGGTCAGGCGCTGCGACTCGCCGAGGAGTTCGTCGGTACGGGCGTTGGCGACGATGGTGTTGACGTTGACGCCGATGGTCTCCAGCAGCTGGCTGAGGAAGTCGCGGTGGACGGGGGTGAAGGAGGAGAACGAGGCCAGCTCGATCACGCCGAGGACCTGGTCGTCCACCACGATCGGCAGGATCGTCAGGCTTCCGGGCGTGGTGTGGCCGAGCCCGGAGGAGATGACGTAGCCGGCGGGGACCTGGTCGGTGGTGATGGTGCGGTGGCTTCGTGCCGCCTGCCCGACGAGGGACTCGCCGAGGGCGAAGCGTACGCCGACCCCGTCGGCGGCGGAGCGGCCGTAGGAGCCGACGAGCGTCAGCACCGTGCCCTCGGGGGTGTCCTCCGCCAGGTAGAAGGCCCCGTACTGGGCGGCGACCAGGGGGGTCAGCTCGTCCATGACGAGTTCGGCGACGACGGCGAGGTCGCGGTGGCCCTGCATCAGGCCGGAGATGCGGGCGAGGTTGGACTTGAGCCAGTCCTGCTCCTGGTTGGCGCGCGTGGTCTCGCGCAGGGAGCCGACCATGGAGTTGATGTTGTCCTTGAGGTCGCCGACCTCGCCGGGGGCTTCCACGGTGATGGAGCGGGTGAGGTCGCCCTCGGCGACGGCGCTGGTGACGGCGGCGATGGCGCGGACCTGCCGGGTGAGGTTGCCGGCGAGTTCGTTGACGTTCTCGGTGAGGCTCTTCCAGGTGCCCGCCACGTTGGGCACGCGCGCCTGGCCGCCGAGGCGGCCCTCGGTACCGACCTCGCGGGCCACGCGCGTCACCTCGTCGGCGAACGCGGACAGCGTGTCCACCATCGTGTTGATGACTCCGGCGAGGACGGCGACCTCGCCCTTCGCCTCCACGGTGATCTTCTGCGACAGGTCGCCGCGGGCGACGGCGGTGGCGACCTGGGCGATGGAGCGGACCTGGCCCGTCAGGTTGGACGCCATCACGTTGACGTTGTCGGTGAGGTCCTTCCAGGTCCCCGACACCCCGCGTACGGTGGCCTGGCCGCCGAGGTTGCCCTCGGTGCCGACCTCGCGGGCCACGCGCGTCACCTCGTCGGCGAACGCGGAGAGCTGGTCGACCATCGTGTTGATGGTCGTCTTCAGCTCCAGGATCTCGCCGCGGGCGGTGACGGTGATCTTCTGGGAGAGGTCTCCCTGGGCGACGGCGGTGGCGACCTGGGCGATGGAGCGCACCTGCGCGGTGAGGTTCCCGGCCATGAAGTTGACCGAATCGGTGAGGTCGCGCCAGGTTCCGGAGACGTCCTTGACGTCGGCCTGGCCGCCGAGCAGTCCTTCGGTGCCGACTTCGCGGGCCACGCGGGTGACCTCGCCGGCGAAGGAGGACAGCTGGTCGACCATCGTGTTGATGGTGTTCTTCAGCTCCAGGATCTCGCCCCGGGCGTCCACGGTGATCTTCTGGGAGAGGTCTCCCTGCGCGACCGCGGTGGTCACCTGAGCGATGTTGCGCACCTGGTCAGTGAGGTTTCCGGCCATGAAATTGACCGAATCCGTGAGGTCCAGCCAGGCTCCGCCGACGCCGGGGACGTCCGCCTGGCCGCCCAGCGTGCCCTCCGTGCCCACCTCGCGCGCCACCCGCGTCACCTCGGAGGTGAACAGCGACAGCTGGTTGACCATCCCGTTGAACACGGTGGCGATCTCCCCGAGGAGACCTTCCGCCGCGTCGGGCAGCCGCGTACGGAAATCCCCGTCGCGTACGGCCGTCAGCCCCTCCAGCAGCAGGCGCAGCTCCGACTCGGTGATGCCGCCCTCGCCGGCTTCCACCGGCGCTCCGCCCGGTGCAACCACCCCGGTCCGCTCAGCCATCGCCAACCCCATTTCCGCCGTACCTGACGGGTGAAGGCTAACCCTCCCTCCGGGGCCCCCCGGGCACGTCACCGGCCGAGGGCGTCCTCGACGCTGGGGTGCAGCGACAGGACCGCGTCCGCTCCGGTGAGGGTGAACAGGCGTTGCAGCTGCTCACCCGGGGCGGCGACGCGGAGCACCGTCAGGCGGTGCAGCCGCAGCAGCAGGTTGAGGAAGGAGGAGTCGCCGAATGTGACCGAACTCGCGTCCAGTACGACCACCCCGTGCCGGTCCGCGGCGGCCGTCAGGGCTTCCTCCAGCGCGGGCAGGGTGTCCTGGTCCAGCTCGCCGCGCGCCGCGACGACCCAGCCGGGCCCCGCCCGGTAGCTGTCCCCGACCACGCCGTCGCCCACCGCGTCCCCTGCTCCGGTCATGTCCGCCTCCCCGGATCTCACCTGTACGGGTTCCGGAATGGAGTATGCACGGTGGATCACCCGGAGACGACGTCCCCCCGCTGAGTGGTCCGGCCGGGCGGTCTCCGCGTTCCGGTACGCGTAGGACGCCGATCACGGGGCATGAGCGCGGCGGCAGCCATCGACAACAGGGAGGGACCCGCCACCATGCCTCGTCCGGCAGCAGTCGTAAGCCCTGAACGTGCGACGCACCACACGGTGCCGAGTCCCGCCCGGCCCGTGGGAGGGGAACCGCCCTCCGCGTCACCGCTGCCCCGGGTGGAGCACGCCCGGGAGGTCGCCCCCGCGGACGCCCGGGAACTGTCGCGGCTGTTCTTCGCGAGGCTGCGCTCCCTGGAGGAGGGCACGCGGGAGTACCAGTACGCCCGCAACACGCTGATCGAGATGAACCTCTCGCTGGTGCACTTCGCCGCACGCCGGTTCCGCGCCCGGGTCTCCGGGGGCGGGCTCGACATGGACGACGTCATCCAGGTCGGCACCATAGGCCTGATCAAGGCCATCGACCGCTTCGACCTCGACCGCGAGGTCGAGTTCTCGACGCTGGCGCTCCCCTACATCACCGGTGAGATCAAGCGGCACTTCCGCGACACCACGTGGGCCGTGCACGTCCCGCGCCGCCTCCAGGAGCTGCGTTCCGAACTCGCCAAGGCGCAGGAGTCCCTCACGGAGACCCTGCGCCGGGCCCCCACCGTCAAGGAGGTCGCCCAGCACCTCGGCCTGTCCGAGGAGGTGGTGATAGACGGCCTGGTCGCCGCGAACGGCTACACCAGCGGCTCGCTGGACACCGCCGACGACGCCGAGGAGGCCCGGGGCACCGGCCGTCCGGCCCGCGCGCTGGCCGAGAAGATCGGCGAGAGCGATCCCGCCATGGAGCTGTTCGAGGACTTCCACACCCTCGCCCCGCTGCTGCGGGAGCTGCAGCCGCGGGAACGGCTGATCCTGAGCATGCGGTTCGGGCAGGAGATGACGCAGGCCGAGATCGGGGCGGAGCTCCACATCTCGCAGATGCAGGTGTCCCGGCTGCTCTCGCGCACCCTGGCCCGCCTGCGCGCGGGAATGCTCACCTCCTAGGAGTCGTGGTGCTTCCCGGACGTACGTGCCCCGCCGGAGGCCTCGGCACGACGACAGTTCCCGCGGCCGACGGCCCGGCGGGCTTGGTCCATACCGCGCTCCTCTGCCGGAGTCCCGAGGAATACCTGACCGGGGTGGGAGGCTTCGTGCGGGCCGCGCTCGCCGCGGACGAGCCGGTCCTGGTCGCGGTGCCCGGGCCCCGGCTCGGGCCGCTGCGGGACGTCCTCGGCAGCGGCGGGGCGGGCGTCGGGTTCGTGGACATGGCCCGCCTGGGCCGCAATCCCGGCCGGATCCTCGCCGCGCTGCGGGAGTTCGCCGAACGGCACGAGGGCCGGCCCGCCCGGATCGTCGCCGAGCCGGTCTGGCCGGGCCGTACGCCGGCCGAGGTGCGGGAGGCCACGCGCCACGAGGCCCTCCTCAACACGGCCTTCGCGGGACGCGAGGCCACGGTCCTGTGCCCGTACGAGGTGACCGCCCTCTCCCCCGCCGTGCTCGCCGACGCCCGCCGCACGCACCCCACGCTGATCGAGGGCGGACGCGTACGGCCGAGCCCGGGCTACACGGACCCCTCGGTGGTCGGCGGCGACTGCGACACCCCGCTGCCCGAGCCCGGCCCGGGAGCGGTCGGTCTCGCCTACGCGGGCGGGGACCTCGCCCGCGTACGCGAGTTCGCGGGGGCGTGGGCCGGCGCTGCCTCCCTCGGGGCGGGACGCCGGGGCGACCTGCTGCTCGCCATCGGCGAGGCCACGGCCAACTCCCTGGCGCACGGCGGCGGCCGCGGCACGCTGCGGCTGTGGCGCGCCCCGGGAGGCGGGGGCGTGGTGGCCGAGATCCGCGACGGCGGTCGGCTGGCCGATCCGCTCGCGGGCCGCCGCCGCCCCGCGCTCTCCTCCACCGACGGCGGACGGGGCCTGTGGATGATCCACGAGCTGTGCGACCTCGTCGAGGTCCGCTCCTCGCCCCGCGGCGTCACCCTGAGACTGCACATGGCCGACGTCTGACAGCCCGGCCGCCGTACACTGTCCCGGCACTCGACGTCCCCGGCCGGCCCGGGGCATGCCTTCCATCGGCACACCGGCGGAGCCGGCCGGGGCCAGCCGGGACCCGAGCGGGTCGCCACGAGAAGAGAGCCGTGTCAGCGGCGGGGGTGAGACCACAGTGAAGAGCAGCGGACCTCAGACCGGCCGTCCACCGCGGCCCGGGGCGGCGCGGCAGCGCCGGCTCCTGGCGCTGGCGGGCGTCCGGGGCCAGGTCGCGAAGGGCCGCGACTTCGCGCGGCAGGCGCTGCGGGACTGGGAGTGGGACGGGACCGAGACGTCCGAGGACACCCTGCTCGTCGTCTCCGAGCTGGTGACCAACGCCGGTCTGCACGCGGACGGCTGCCTCCAGTTGGTCCTCACCGGCGGTGACGTCCTGCGCATCGAGGTGTTCGACGGTTCCACGGCGCTGCCGCACCGTCAGTCCTCGCCCCGGCGGGGTGCGCCGGGCGGCCACGGGCTCACCATCATCGACCGCCTCTGCGACCGCTGGGGCGCCGAGGCCCACGACGGGGGCAAGGTGGTGTGGGCCGAGATCGAGGCCGCCCGGCTGGTCTCCGGCCGGCCTGCGGGGGGCTGAGCCCGCCGCGGGGCGTTTCGTTTCGCGGACGGGCCGCCCGGATCCGTTCGCTCAGCGGCTTTCGCCCGGCGCCCGGGGCGGCTGGAGTGGGGGCATGCCTTCCACTCCTCCCCCAGCGACCCCCGAGCCTGCCGAGGAAGGGGACGGGGACGACGACTGCGAGCGCGTCCGCCGGGTCCTGGCGCTGGCCGGCTTCGGCACGTCCTCACGGGCGGGGGACGGACTGCGCGTGTGGCCGGCTCCGGAGGGGGTCATGGTGGGGTGGGTCGCCCGGGAGGTGCTGCGGCCGACCGTCCGGGTCCACGCCCACGAGGACGATCTGTCGCGGTTCACCTCGCTGACGGGCCTGCACAAGGCGCTGCGGACGGCGCTGGCCGTGATCCTGCGCGACGCGGGGCTCGACGTGGCCGCCCACGGGGAACACCTGCTCGCCGTCCGGCCCCCGGGGCCGCCCCGGGCCGGTGGGGAGCCGCCGGGTCAGGAGCCCGCGAGGGTCCGGCCCGGCGGGCCGCCGTAGGCGGCGCGGTAGGCGGCGGAGAAACGTCCCTGGTGGTGGAAGCCCCAGCGGTTCGCGATGGCCGTGACCGTGTCCCGGGCGGGGTCCGCGGCGACGAGGTCGGCGTGGGCCAGTGCGAGGCGTACGCGGCGCAGGTACGCCGTCGGGGTGGTGCCGAGGTGGCGGCGGAAGGCGTACTGGAGGGCCCGCGGGGTCACCGAGGCGGCGGCGGCGATCTCGGCGAGGCCCATCGGCGCGTCCGGCTGCGACTCGATGAAGGCGACGGCCCGGCGGACGGTCTCCGGCGTCGCGTCCCGCGTGTCGGCGAGGATGGGATCGGGGCGGGCGTTGGTGGCGAAGGCGGCCACGACGGTCGCGGCCAGCATCCTCGCGGCGGCGTCGGCCAGCAGCGGCTCGCCGCCCGCCGGCAGGCGGGTGAGGCTCTCCTCGACGTAGTCGACCGTCCTCTTCCACTGGTCGGCCATCGCCTCGGAGACGGGCGTGAAGCGGGTGAAGCGCAGCGGGCGGTCGGGGCGGTCGGCCGGCCGGCCGGCGACTTCCCCGACCAGGGCGAGCGGGACCGTCACGGCCCGGAGTTCGGCCGAGTACACCCGTCCCGCGTAGGGGAGGTGGGGCTGTGAGATCGCGAGGACGTCGCCCGGCCCGGCCTGCGCGGTGTCGTCGGCGCACTCCCTGGCCATCCGGCCGCCGACCACGTGGGTGATGGCCACGGCGCCGAGGGGGCCGGTGGCGTAGGCGTACTCGGCCGGCAGCGAGATGGTGCTCAGTGATGCCGGGCCGACGTCGTCGCGCGTGTACGTGAAGGGGCTCGCGGGCGCGGGCGCCTTCATGCGCAGGCTCGTCCCGTACGCCGACCTGAGCCAGTCGCGTGCCACGTCCACGTCGGAGGTCCGGAAGGTGTGCCCGGTCCGTGGTCCGGCCGCGTGCTGCTGTCGTCGCATGGTGGAGGCGTCCTCTTCCGCGGGGGCGCGGCGGGGAGGAGCTGCGCGGGTTCAGCGTACGTGGGCGGGGGGCCGCGCGGGGCGCGTTCGTGAGCCGCGGACCGGACGGCCCGGGGTGCGGGGGTGACGCCGGTGCCTGCCCCGCGCCCGGGTCACCTGCGGTTGGCGTCCGCCGGACGGGCCGGCCGGTCCCAGCACGCGTTCCTCGTAGCGGCCGAGCCCGAGGACGGCGCACATCAGCAGGGGCGGTACGAGGAGCGCCAGGAACAGCATGGGAGGGCTACCTGTGCCGGGCCAGGGTGGCCACCAGGACGACCAGGGCGAAGGCCATCACCAGCAGGTGAAGCCAGACGGGTCCGGATCCGGCGGCCTGGGCGAGTGTCGCGCTCGTATTCGGTGTCATGTGGCGCGCTTGCCCCCGCTCGGGCGGCTGACACGGCCGGGCCCGAACCCGTCGCCGGTTCCGGCGGGGTGTCAGCGGGGCGGTTCGCGGCGGGCGGGGAGGCTGCCGTCCGTGGTGCGGCCGGCCCTGACCGCCACGTCGAGGAGCAGGGTGTCGGCGCCGTGACGGGCGACCAGTTGGAGCCCGACGGGTTCGCCCGCCGGGGTGGTTCCGGCGGGCAGCGTGAGCGCCGGATGGCCGGAGATGTTGAACGCCCAGGTGAGGGCCACGCTCATGCGGGTTCCGGGGCCGTCGTGGCCGTGCGGGGGGTGGGGGGTGGTGGGCGTGGCGATGAGATCGAACTCGTCGAAGACCGCCCGCAGGTGCTCGTCGTTCGCCGCGACCAGGCGTTCGGTGTCCGGGCCCGGTGCGCCGGCGCGCAGGGCGGTCCACGCGGGGGCGGGGTCGTGGAGCGCGACCGGGTGGCCGACGACGCCGAGGGGGGCGGTGCGGGAGAGCCGGCGCAGGGCGCGGCGGGCGGTGTCGGCGACGTCCGGGTCGGTCGCGGCGAACCCCAGGGTGGGGGTCCAGGCCACCCGCGGTGTACGCGGAAGCGGGGGTGTGGCGGTGGGGCCGGCGACGGCGCGGAGGTAGGCGGCGGCGTCGTGCGGGGTGCGGGCCAGCACGCCGGGGGTGTTCAGCGCGGAGCGGTCCCGGGAGGGCAGGAGCCCGTTGGTCGGCTTGAGGCCGATGACGCCGCACCAGGCGGCGGGGATGCGGACCGATCCGGCCCCGTCGGAGCCGGTGGCGAGCGGTACGAGGCCCGCGGCGACGGCGGCGGCGGAACCGGCTGACGATCCGCCCGGGGACCAGGCGGGGCCGAGGGGGTTGAGGGTGGGTCCGCGGTCGGTGGAACCGTAGGTCTGCCAGCGGGTGCCGGCGCGGGGGACGGAGGTCGCCCCGATCGGGACGCACCCGGCGGCGGCCAGCCGCCGGTTCTGGAACGAGTCCGGGCCTTCGCTCGCCTTGACCCCGATCGGTACGCCGGCCAGCGGCGGGCGGGCTCCGCGGGCCACCGCCGCGTCGACCTCGGCCGCCGCGGCGCGGGCGGCGTCCGCCCACAGGGCGGTGAAGGCGCGCAGGGCGCCGTCGCGTTCGGCGGTGAGCGCCAGGGCGGTGTCGACGACCTCGCGGGCGGTCACCCGGCCGCCGTTGACCAGCTCGGCGATCTCCACGGCGGACAGCGAGGCGTACGGGCGTTCTCCGAGCATGCGGTTCCCTCCGTGGGCGGGCGGTGCCGGGCGTACGGGCCCGGCGTCGGTACGAGTCCGGCGTCAGTACGAGTGGTCGACCGTGACGTCGGCCGACAGGCGCAGCGCGGCTCGGGCCGGGTCCCCGCGCAGCTCCAGCAGGGTGAGGGCGAGGGCGTCGATCACGGTGAGGTGGGCCAGGCGGCTGGCGACGGTTTCGAGGCCGAACACCAGGTCCTGGCCGCCCGCGACCAGGGTGCGGTCGGCGGTCTCGCCGAGCGGCGAGCGGGCGTAGCTGGTGAGGGCGACGACCCGGGCCCCCGCCTGTCGTGCCCGCCGGGCGGCGTCCACCGTGCTGCGCGTGGCGCCCGTGTGGCTGACGGCCAGGCAGACTCCGGCGGCGGTCAGCTGTGAGGCGGCCAGTTGCGCGGTCAGCGGGTCGGCGGGGGCGTCGACCGCGCAGCCCAGTGCGCGCAGCCGGTAGGCGGTGTCCAGGGCGACCGCGCCGGACAGTCCCGCCCCGACGACGAGGATCCGGGGGGCCGCGTCGACCAGTTCGGCCGCCGCCCGCAACGCGTGCGGGGTCACCGTCGCCGCGACCGCGTCCAGGGCCTCCCGGCCGGCGCGGATGGTGTCGGCCAGGGCCCGCGCCGCGGGGTCGCGGTCCCGGGAGGGTTCCGGGGCGGGTGCCTGCCGGGCGGCGGCGATCTTGAGCTCCTGGTAGCCGCGGAAGCCCAGCCGCTGGCAGGCCCGTACGACGGAGGACGGGGCGGTGCCGGCCAGCGCCGCGACGTCGCTGACGCTGAGCCGCACCAGGTCGGGACCCTGCTCGAGGACGACCCGCGCCACCCGTGCCTCGGTGTCGCGCAGCTCGGACAGGTGGGCCCGGATGTGGGCGGCGAGCCCGCCCGAGGCGGCGGAAGCGGATTCCATGGGTTTACGCTAGCAGGGAATGCCATTCCACAGTCCGTCGTGGGGAGCGCCCCGTGCCCGTCAGCCTGCCGTCCGTGACCGGCGCCGCCGCCGTGCCCGCCGTCGTCCTCGCCTCGGCGGTGCTGCACGCCGTCTGGAACGGCCTCACCCACGGCCTGCGGGACAAACTCGCCGGCTTCACCCTGATCAGCCTCGCCTCCGCGGGCTGCGGAGCGGTCCTCGTCTGCCTCGCGCCGCTGCCCGCGCCGGCCGCCTGGCCGTACATCGCCGCCTCGGCCGCGCTGCAGGCCACGTACCAGCTCCTGCTGCTGCGCGCCTACCAGCTCGGGGACTTCGGCCAGATGTACCCCACCGCGCGGGGCACCTCTCCCGTGGTGGTGGCCGTGGTGTCCACGGCCCTCCTCGGCCACACCCTGGCCACCGGGCAGGCCCTCGGCATCGCCGTGATCGCCTGCGGACTGGCAGGCCTGGCCCTGGCCGACGGGATCCCCGGCCGCGCGCAGCTGCCGGCGCTGGCCGCGGCGGTCGGCACCGGGGTGATGATCGCCTCGTACACCCTGGTCGACGGCAGTGGCGTGCGGGTCTCCGGCAGCGTCCTCGGGTACATCGCCTGGCTGTTCCTGTGCCAGGGGCTGGTCCTGCCGCTGATCGCCGGGGTCCGGCGGGGCCGTGCCCTGTTCACCGCACTGCGCCCGTTGTGGGGCCGGGGCCTGGCGGGCGGCCTGCTCTCGCTCCTGGCGTACGGGCTCGTCGTGTGGGCGCAGTCCCGGGGTGACCTCTCCACCATCGCCGCGCTGCGGGAGACGAGCATCGTGTTCGGGGCCCTGATCGGCGCGGTCGTCTTCCGCGAACGCCTCGGCCGTCGCCGGATCGCCGCCAGCGCCACCGTCCTGGTGGGGATCGCGGTACTCCAGCTGGCGGGGGGCTCCTGAGCGGGCCCGCCGCCGGGGGCCGGGGGCGGCGGGCTCAGTGGAGGCAGAGGCAGAAGGGGTGGCCGGCCGGGTCCGCGTAGACGCGCCAGTTGGCGTCGGGGCGGAGCTGGTCGGTCCGCTCCAGTACGGTCGCCCCCAGGGCCAGCGCCCGCTCCTCCTCGCCTTCGAGGTCGTCCACGTCGAAGTCCAGGTGGAGCTGCTGCGGGTGTCGCCGGCCGGGCCACTGGGGCGGCTGGTGGCCGTCCACCCGCTGGCAGGCCAGCGGGGTCCCCTCGAAGCCGTGCACCTCGACCCAGTCGGGGTCCTCGGGATCCGCGACGACGCGGCCGCCGAGCAGGGCGGCGTAGAACTCCGCCAGCCGTACCGGATCGGCACAGTCCAGTGCGACCGCCTGCAGCTTCCGGATCACTTCCGACTCCCTTTCAGCCCTGCCGCTTCCGCGACGCCTGCGTACCGGAGGGGTCGTACCCGGCGCCGGGGCGGGCATGCCCGCCGGTGCGCGGGTCCTCGTCCGCCGGGGCGGCCGCGGTCCGCGGCCGGTAGCGGGAGACGGCCACTCCGGCCAGGCACAGCAGGCCGCCGAGGAGGGTGAGCCAGGCCGGCACCTCGCCGAGGAGGATCCAGCTCAGCAGGACGACGATGGCCGGCACCGCGTAGGTGGTCGCGCCGAGCTTCCCGGCCGGCATCCGCGCGAGGGCGAACGTCCAGGTGGTGAAGGCGAGGGCGGTCGGGACCACACCCAGGTAGAGCATGTTCAAGGTCGCGGAGATCGGGGCCTTGGGGACCTCGGCCGCCAGTTGTCCGGCGAACGGCAGGCAGGCCACGGTTCCGGTGAGGCAGCTGTACGTGGTGATCTGCAGCGGCGTCCCGTACGAGAGGGCGGGCTTCTGCGCGACGACGCCCGTCGCGTACGCCACCGCCGCGAGCAGGCACAGCACCACCCCGAGCACCGAGGTCGTGCCGTCGCCGCCGGACGACATCGACAGGCCGACAACCACGGCTCCGACGAAGGAGACCGCCATGCCGGCCATGAGCCGGGGCGGCAGGGCCTCGCCGAGCAGGCGCGCGGCCAGGAGCGCCATCAGGATCGGCCCGGTGTTCACGAGGAGGGACGCCGTGCCGGCGTCGACGAGGCGCTCGCCCCAGTTCAGCGCGACCGTGTAGCCCGCGAACCAGACGAGGCCGGACACCAGGATGCCGCGCCGGGCGCCGCGCGGGGGCAGGCCCTCGCGGCGCAGGAGGAGGAGCGCCACCAGCACCAGCGAGGCGGCGAGGAGCCTGCCCAGGGCGAGCGCCCCCGGCGAGTAGGCGGCTCCCGCGCTGCGGATGGAGACGAAGGCGGACGCCCAGGCGAACACCGTGAAACAGACGGCGCCGAGGGTGGGGAGGTGGGGCGACAGGACGCGCGAGCGGGCAGGCGGCTGGGTCTTCATGTCCCCGACCCTACACCCAATACTTCGGTGAGTGCCGAAGTATTTTTCGCTGCGGCCTCCGGGCGCCTAACTCCACGCCTCCGGGGTGAGGCCCAGCAGCCCGCCGAGGGCCTCCTCCCCCGCCGGCGTCACCAGCAGCCCCCGGCCGCCGCCCTCGGGGCGGACCACCCAGGCCTCCTCCAGGGCCCGCGCGCACAGTCGGGCGCCGACCAGTCCGCCGAGGTGGCGGCGGCGCTCGGTCCAGTCCAGGCAGGAGCTGACCAGCGGCCTGCGCCCCGCGGCCGCCACGTCGACGCCCACCTCCCGGCACCAGTCCAGGCCCGCCCCGGTCAGCGCGAACACCGCGTCGGTGCGCAACAGCCCCCGGTGTTCCATCGCGTCCGTGACCGCCATGCCGAGGCGGCCCGCGAAGTGGTCGTAGCAGGTGCGGGCCCGGGCCAGCGGGTCGGGGGCGGCGACCACCGGGACGGTGTGCGCCGCGTCCCGGCCCGGGACGGCGTAGGAGGCCAGCGCGTCCACCAGGCGGGCCGTGGCGGCGTCGGCGATGCGGACGTAGCTGTGCCGCCCCTGGCGCTCCGTCACGCAGATCCCCGCTTCGAGGAGCCGGTTCAGGTGGCCGCTGACGGTGGACGGGGCGACCCCGGTGGTCCGGGCCAGCTCGCCCGCGGTCCAGGCCCGCCCCTCCAGCAGCGTCATGCAGATGGCGGCCCGGGTCTCGTCGGCCAGGGCGGCGGCGAGGCCGGCCAGCCGTGCGGCGGGCGCCGGCGAGTCCACCGGACCGGGGGCGGGTGCGTCGTCGTGATTCATGGGTCTAGGGTGCCCCATCGCTTCGGCTTATGGCGAATGATTGGTGCCGGGGCCGGGGTCCGTCGGCGAAGGGGCGCCGGGTTCAGGCCGCGAGGTGGGCGGCGATGAGTTCCGCCCAGGAGTCGACGAAGGCCGGGAAGCCGGCGGCGAACTCGTCGAGCGCCCCGGCCGCGGCCGGGGTGAGCGGCGTCATGTCGTAGGTGACCCGCACGGCACTGCCGCTCTCCGTGGCGGCGAGGTCGACGGTGACCGTCCCGGCCCGCACGCCCGGGGTGATCCGCGCGTAGGAGACCGAGTGCGGGAAGTCGCGGGCGGCCACCAGCCAGGTCGTCTCCTCCTCGTCCGACGAGGTGAGCCAGACGGTTCCCGGCTCGGTGTCGTCCGGCGTCTCGACCGGGAAGACCGGCTCCCAGCCCGGCACCCAGTCCCGCTCGCCCCGGGCGGTGAAGAGCCGGAAGGCCGCTTCGGGCGGCAGCGGGACGGTCAGTGCGGCGCTCAGGACGCGGCGGTTCATTTCTCCTCCAGGGGCGGGCGGGCCGAAGGCGGTCAGCCCCGGCCCCTGGACGGTATCCGCCATTCCGGGGCGCTGCGCTGGACAGAACGGGGAGCCGGGGCATACCTGGCCCGGGAGCGGGCCAGTACACGGGGGGACCGGACCATCCGCAGCGGAACCCGCTCAGGTTGCAGGGAGACTCGATGACCATGTCGACGGTGGCGCGCATCGCGGTGACGGTGGGTGTGACGACGCTACTCACCGCGGCCTCGACCCTCAGTGCCGCCGCCCGGACGCCGGAGCCCAGGGCTCCCGGGGAGTTCGTGGCGCTGAGCGCCGTCGACCCCACGATCCTCCAGGAGATGCGGTACGTGTCGGCCCACAACTTCATCGGCGAGCGGATCGACGGGTACCGGCAGCCGGTCTGCATCCTGACCCGGCCGGCGGCCCAGGCCCTGCACCGGGCCCAGAGGCGCCTGGTACGCCAGGGGTACTCGCTCAAGGTGTACGACTGCTACCGGCCCCAGCGCGCCGTCGACCACTTCGTACGGTGGGCCAAGGACCTGTCCGACGAGCGGCGGAAGGCCGAGTTCTATCCGCGGGTCGACAAGTCGCGCCTGTTCGAGGACGGCTACATCGCCAAGAAGTCCGGGCACAGCCGGGGCAGCACCATGGACCTGACGATCGTCCCCCTCCCGGCGGTTCCCGCGCCCCCGCCGGTGCCGGGGCAGGATTCCGTCCCCTGCTACGCGCCGCGAGCGGAGCGGTACCCGGACAACTCCGTGGACATGGGCACCGGCTTCGACTGCTTCGACACGCTGTCGCACACCGACGACCCCCGCGTCCAGGGGGAGCAGCGCGCGCACCGCCGGCTGCTGAAGACGGCGCTGGCGGCGGAGGGCTTCGTCAACCTGCCCGAGGAGTGGTGGCACTTCACGCACAAGCCCGAGCTGTTTCCGGACACCTACTTCGACTTCCCCGTGGCGCGCCGGTCGGTGGCCGGGCACCGCCCCTGAGGAACGGTGCCCGCGTCAGCCGGGCGGGGGGCGGGGTCGCCCCTTCGTGTGGCACCCGCGCGTCACCGTGGTAACGGTCCGTCACTTTCCGTAACGTCGAGCGGGGCTCGGGTTTCGCCCCCACGGACTCGACGACCAAGGAACGGCCATGCCCAAAGGACTGTCCATCCACATCGGCATCAACGAGATCGACGAGTCCCGCTACGGGACCAAGGGCGAGCTGAAGAACCCCGAGAACGACGCCCTGACCATGCGGGACCTCGCCCGGGCCAACGGGTTCGACACCCTCGCGACGCTGCTCACCAAGGACGCCACCAGCGAAAAGGTCGCCTCCGCCCTGAAGGCGGCCGCCGCCCGGCTCACCGCCGGCGACCTCCTGCTGCTCACCTATGCCGGGCACGGATCCCAGGTCCCGGACAAGAACGGCGACGAACCCGACCGCCGCGACGAGACGTGGGTGCTCTACGACCGGCAGTTCATCGACGACGAGCTGTACGCCGCCTTCGCCTCCTTCGCCGAGGACGTACGCGTCCTCCTGCTCTCCGACAGCTGCCACAGCGGTACCGTCTCGCGCGACGTCTCGCACTTCCTCGACGACGCGGAGCTGGTGCGCGCCTTCGACACCAGTGAGCCGTCCGAGGTCCGCGCCCGCATCCGCGCCCTGCCGCAGGACGCCCAGTTCCGCAACTACCAGCGGGACCAGGAGCTGTACGACGAGATCCAGCGCTCCGTGCCCGCCCTGGACCTGCAGGACATCCGGGCCGATGTCCTGCTGATCTCCGGCTGCCAGGACAACCAGACCTCCAGCGACGGCGTGGGGCCCAACGGCCTGTTCACCGAGGTCCTGCTCAAGACGTGGAAGAACGGGGCGTTCCGGGGGAGCTACTCGACCCTCCACCGCCAGGTCGTCGAGAGCATGCCCTTCTACCAGACGCCCAACATGCTGCAGACGGGCAAGCGCAGCCAGGAGTTCGCCTCCCAGGCGCCGTTCTCCATCTGACCCTGCTCCGGCCCCCGCAACTACCCAGTGGTAGTCATGTCTTGACCGACCCGTGCGCCCGAGAGGGGTGCACGGGTCTCGACGAGGGGGACCCATCATGACGATGACGTACCGTCGGAGCAGGCCAGTGCTCTCGACGCTCTCCGCCGGGATCGCGGCCACCGCGCTCCTCCTGGGGCTCGCCGGGCCGGCCGGCGCCGCTCCGCTTCCGGACACGGGGAAGGGCGGCCCGGCCGCCAAGGCGGTCAAGCCCGTCCGCGAGGTACCGCCGATCCAGAACTTCGGCACCATCGACGGCTTCGGGCAGAACTCCGAGCACGAACGGATCACCCGCGCGGCCCTCGCCTGCGCACCCGGCACCGCTCCCGGCGCGGCCGGTGCGTGCTTCCAGCCGGCCTCGATCCGCCAGCTGGCGGGGGCGAACGCAACGATGGGGGCCATCGGTGCGCCGGACATGGACCAGGCGCTCACCGAGGCCGCGCACTGCGACGGCGCCGACTACCTGAACGCGGCCGGCTACCCGCGGACCAGGGCGCAGGCCACCTCGGTGCTGCTGTCCTGCATCGCGCACCTCAAGGGTGAGTTCGACCGGGGGGTGGAGAAGGCGGACGTGCTCGTGAACGCCGCGGGCGCCGTCAGCGTCCCTGACACCGACCTCTCCTCCGACTGCACCTTCGTGCTGGGCGTGCCCGGCCGCGGCAAGTGCAACGCCGTCGAGGGCTTCGGCCGGGCGCTGCACGGAACCGAGGACTTCTACTCGCACAGCAACTGGGCGGACCAGGCGGACGCCAGGTCGGCCATCGGCATCGCCAACCCGCCGGGCCTGGCCCGTACCGGTCCTGCGCCCTTCCTCCGGCTGGCCGCCGCGGCGCCCTCGGCCTCCGACATCCCCGGGGACCTCACGACGGGCTGCTTCAGCCTCAACCCGTGGGGCTGTGGCAAGCGGATCACCCACGGCGTCCTGAACAAGGACAACGGGACCATCGACCCGGTCACGGGGAGGGCCACCTCCCCCACGACGGCGCGGGGGCAGGTCGCCGGAAACTTCAACGCCGCCGTCCAGGCGGCCATCGCGGACACCCGCGCCCAGTGGGACGGCTTCCGCGGCTCGCTCATCGCCCGCTACGGGACGGTGCGCGGACAGCGCATGGCGTGCGCGATGACGCATGACGATCCGGCCCGCGACTGCCGCTGACGATCGCGTCGCGGAAGGGGCACGGTCCCCTTCCGCGACGGCCGGGCGGACCGGCCCCTTGTCAGCCCCTGGCCCGGGCCGCGGCCACGGCTTCCCTGACCGTCCGCGCCACGCGGGCCGCGTCGTCGGGGTTGTTCACCACGTCCGTGCGGCTCATGTCGACCACGAGCACCTCGCTGGCCGAGTAGTGCTTGTACACCCAGTCGTCGTAGCCGGACCACAGCGTGCGGTAGTACTCGACGAGGCTTTCGTCCTGCTCGAAGTCGCGGCCCCGCAGCCCGATCCGGTGGAGCACCGTCTCGAAGTCCGCCTTGAGGTAGACCATGAGGTCGGGTGCCTTGCGGTAGGGCAGGCCGTCGATCTCGCGCATCATCTCGTCGAGCAGCCCCTCGTACACCCGCATCTCGAGGGAGCTGATCCGGCCCAGGTCGTGGTTGACCTTGGCGAAGTACCAGTCCTCGTAGATGGACCGGTCGAGGACGTTGTCGCCCTGCTTGTAGGCCGCCTTGATGGCGGCGAACCGCGTCTGCAGGAAGTAGAGCTGGAGGAGGAAGGGGTAGCGCTTGGCCTGGATCTCCTCCGGGCTCGCCGTGTAGAAGAGCGGCAGGATCGGGTTGTCCTCGACGCTCTCGTAGAAGACCTCGCTGCCCAGCTCCTTGGCGATCAGTTCGGCCACACTCGTCTTGCCGATTCCGATCATGCCTCCGACGCAGATCACCGACATACCTCACTTCTCCCTGGGGGTCTTCTTGTTCGCGGGTGGGAGGAGCGGCCGTCACCCGATGCCCCCAGACCTTCATGATCAGCGCCACAGGGCTGTGAGCCCGGGCCGAGAACACGACGCGGGCCGTCCACTCGGCCGGTCGAACGGACCGCCTCGTGGTTGCCGCGTACGACGAGCCACCGCCCCGCGGCCGCCTTGAAGCATAAATGACGTTTCACGCCGCGCCGGACGCTGCGCCACCCGGCCGTCCGACCGCCCCTATGCGCCGCCCCGGCATCCGGTTAGGCTTGCCTTGCCTGACGCGCCGGCGTGCAGGTGGCAACCGGTGGAACGGAACGGCAGGGGCAGGGTGCAGGTGGGTGGATAAGGTCATCGTCACGGCCGGGGCCCTGTACGCCATCGTCCTGCTGCGTGCCGGAGGGACGTTCGCCCTGGGGTGGCTCACCGGCGCCGGTGCCCGCCGCAGCAGGTTCGCCGGGCGGATCTCCTCGGCGAAGTTCCGGCGCGCCGAACTGGCGATCCAGCGGTGGGGCGCGCCCGTGGTGGCCGTCTCCTTCCTGACCGTCGGCTTCCAGACCGCGGCCAACTTCCTCGCGGGCAGCATGCGCATGCCGCTGCCGCGCTACCTCGTCGCCCTGTTCGTGGGCGGAGCGGCCTGGGCGCTGCTCTACGCGACCGCGGGGCTCGGCGTCCTCGAAGTGCTGGGGAGGCTCTTCGCCGAGCGGACGGCCCTCGGGGTCGGCGCCGTCGCCCTCCTCGTGGCCGCGGGGTGCGCGGTGGTGGTGTACCGCCGGAGGCGGGCGGCCCTGTCCCCCGGTGACGCCGCGGCCGGGGAGTCGTGAGCGCGTCCTCGCGAGGCAGGGCCGGCGTATACGCGGAACCGTAGGACGCTCACCCGGACGTCCCCTCCCCCGGGCGGGCGGCCGGGCCGAACCAGCGGGTGAGCGTCTCGGCGAGGCCCGCGCCGCCGGCCCAGCAGACGTATCCGTCCGGGCGGACGAGCACGGCCTCGGCGTCGGGCGTGCCGGATATCGCCCGGGCCCGCACCTGCGTGATCCGGTCCTTCCAGGGGGCCGCGGCGGTGAGCGGGGCGTCGGCGAGGTCGAGGAGGACGCCCCGTCCGGTCCGTGTCAGATCGCTGAACCGGACCGGCTCGCCGTCGCCGAGGTCCAGGTCGGCGTCGGGCATCCGCAGGCCCAGGAGCGGATGGGGAGCGGCGTCGGGGGACGGGAGGAGGAGGTCGAGCCCGGCCATCACCCCGGCCATGTACCGGTTGGCCTCGGGCAGGCGGAGCAGGTCGGTGAGGACGTCGCGCAGCTCGGGCAGCCCGGCGTCACGCTGCGGCCCCATGACCACCCCCTGGGCCCGGGTGAGGGCGAGCACCCGGGCGGCGACGGGGTGCCGCTCGGCCTGATAGGTGTCCAGCAGTTCCTCGCCCACCTCGCCGCGCAGGACGGCGCCGAGCTTCCAGCCGAGGTTGAACGCGTCCTGGACGCCCAGGTTGAGCCCCTGGCCCCCGGCCGGGGAGTGGATGTGGGCGGAGTCCCCGGCGAAGAGGACGCGGCCGTGCCGGTAGTCCTCCAGCTGCCGGCTGGCGTTGCTGAACCGGGAGGCGTAGCGGATCTCGGCCACGTCGACCCTCCCGCCGTGGGTGGCCTGGAGGACTTCGCGCACCTCCTCCGGCGTGACGGGGGCGTCGCGTTCGGCCGACATGGTCCGCGGGCCGCTGAGGATGAGCTTGTGGAGCCCGTTCGCCAGGGGCGTGATCATGGCGAAGTGACCCTGGGGCGAGGTGTGGATCCGTGAGCTGATGTGCCCGGCGGTGCTGTCGTCGACGTCACCGGTGAGCACGAGATCGGCGGTGGCCATGCGGGCGGTGGCCGCCTCGCCGGGGAACGCGGCTCCGATGATCTTGCGCACGCTGCTGTGCGCGCCGTCGCAGGCGACGAGGTAGCGGCCCCGCAGCGTCCGGTCGCCGTCCGGCGCGGTCACGGTGACGGTGACGCCGTCGGCGTCCTGATGGAGGGCGGTGAGCCGGTGTTCCCTCAGCACCTGGCCGCCCAGCTGGACGAGGCGGTCTTCGAGCACCGCCTCCAGCTGGTCCTGCGGGAGCAGGACGGGGTGGGGATAGCGCGTGTCCCACGCCGCGTAGTCCAGCGGGACGGGCAGGCCCGCGAAGTGGCCGCCGACCAGCCGGTAGTCGATCGACCGGTCGAGGGTGTCGTCCAGCAGGCCGCGCAGGGCGAGCATCTCGGCCGTCCTGGGCTGGATCGCCCCGGCCCGGGACTGGAGGTTGCGTCCGGTCAGCCGGTCCAGCACGACCGCCGGGACGCCGACGAGTGCGAGTTCGGTGGCGAGCGTGAGCCCGGCGCCGCCGGCCCCCACGACGATGACGCCGGTGACCTGCGCGTTCATGGAGCCTCCTCGGAAGATTCCTTCACTTGGTCGATAACTATACCAGGTGCAAGTTTCCCCTCGGTACCCCTTTGTTATCGTGGGCGCATGGCTGAGGAACTGGGACTCCGGGAACGCAAGAAGCAGCGCACCCGGCAGACGATCTTCGAAGAGGCGTTGCGGCTGTTCCTGAGCCGCGGCTTCGACGAGGTCTCGATCGCGGAGATCGCCGAGGCGGCCGAGGTCTCCAAGCGCACGCTGTTCGCCTACTTCCCGACCAAGGAGGACCTGGTCCTGCACGTGTTCGCGGACCACGCGGACGAATCGGCCCGCGTGGTCCGCGCCCGCCCCGCCGGGACGAGCCCGCTGGCCGCCCTGCACGCGCACGAGCTGGACGCCCTGGCCCGGCGGGACCCGAACACCGGGCTCACCTCCGACCCCGACGCCGTGGCCTT
Organism: Streptomyces racemochromogenes; assembly: GCF_039535215.1. Taxonomy (GTDB): domain Bacteria; phylum Actinomycetota; class Actinomycetes; order Streptomycetales; family Streptomycetaceae; genus Streptomyces; species Streptomyces racemochromogenes. The sequence continues at coordinate 7,155,824 of NZ_BAAAWT010000001.1, read as the reverse complement.
CGCCCGGCTGCTCAGCACGACGGCGAGCCTGAGCGAGCGGCTGCTGCGGTACGCGGGGCACAGCATCGCGGCCCTCGCCGAGGCCCTGGAGGAGGCCGGCGCGGACGAGCTCACGGCCCGGCTCGCCGCGGTGCAGATCGTCACCGTCCTGCGCACCCTCGCCGCCCGCAACAGCGAACAGGTGCAGGCGGGCCGCCCGGCCGACGAGGTATACCCCGAGGCCGTGGCCGCCGCCGACCGGGCCTTCCGGCTCCTGGGCACGGGGCTGGCCGACGCCCTCCCCCGCTGAGCCCCTACCGGGCGTCCGCCCCCGCACCCCGTGCCCGCTCCCGTTCCACGACGGCGCGGAAGCCCGTCGCGGGGCGGCCCGTGAAGCGCGGGACGGAGTCGGTGACGCGGTCCTCGGCGCCCGCCGCGACGGCCCGGTCCATGTCGGCGAGCATCGTCGCGAACTCGGCGGGCATCAGCCCGGCGAGCGTCTCCCGCATCTCCGCGTGGGACAGGGACCGGTGGATCACGGGGGCTCCGGTGACCTCCGTGAGGATCGCGGCGACGTCGTCGTAGCCGAGGGCTTCGGGTCCCGTGAGGACGAGGTCGGTGTCGGGGGCGCGCACGGCGGTCAGGGCGCGGGCCGCCACGGCCGCGATGTCGTCGGCGTCGACGAAGCCGACCCGGCCGGTCCCGGTGGCGGTGCGGATGACGCCCTCGGTGCGGATGCTCCGCGCGTGGAGATGGCCGCCGGTGAAGTTCTGCATGAACCAGGACGGCCGCAGCACCGCCCACTCGTCGAAGATCCCCGGCAGCGCCGCGTGCACCCGGCCGACCGCCGGGCCGCCCTCCGCCACGGAGGAGGCGCTCAGCAGCACCGCGCGCCGGACGCCGGCGGCCCGGGCCCGGCGCAGGAAGGGCAGGACGACGGCGGCCGGGTCGGGATCGCCCACGGGCGGGACCACGTAGACCCGGTCCGTCCCGGCGAGGGCGGCGCCGTGGGTGGCGGGCTCGTACCAGTCGAAGGCGACGGCCTCGGCGCCCGGCACCGGGGTGGCCTTGCGGCCGGCCGCCCTGACGGTGTGGCCGGCGGCGGCCAGCCGCGCGCAGGTTCGGCTCCCGGTGGTACCGGTGGCGCCGATGACGAGGGTGGTGCCGATCGCGGGTGCGGCGTCCGTGGTGGTCATCGGGCGCTCCCGGCGGAGTCGGCGCAGGCGTCGAGGACGGCGAGGGGGTTCCAGTAGTCGCGGTAGGAGGTGAACCTGCCGTCCTCGACGGTGACGACGGCTATGTACGTCATGTCGAAGGGGCGGCCGTCCTCCACCCACCTCCCGACGCCCCGCATCTCGGCCACGACGGTCCGCGGATCGGTGGTGCCGTGGATCCGCAGATCGGCTTCGGGGAAGTCGTGCAGGTCGATCCGCTCGGGATAGGGGCGCATGTACCCGGCGATCGCCTCCCGGCCGTCCAGCCGTCGGGGCAGGCCCGGGGGTGCGAACGGGAACTCCATCACTCCCCCTTCGGCCCACAGGCCGACCCAGCCGTCGATGTCCTTGTCGAGCAGGAGCCTGAGGCCGTGGCGGTACAGGGCGGCCGGTGCGTGCGGTGGGGCCAGGGGCATGGGTATCCTCCAGTCAGAAAATACGGACCATCGGTCCGCTTCAACAATACGGACCCCGGGTCCGTTTTTCAATCGGAGGTATCCGGTGACCCCGCCGCCCGAGCCCGAACGCCGGACCCGCAAGGACGCAGCCCGCAACCGGCAGGCCGTACTGGAGGCCGCCGACGCCCTCTTCGCCCGCTCCGAGAGCCCCGAGGAACTCACGATGGCCGACATCGCGGCGGCCGCCGGCGTCGGCAAGGGCACCCTCTTCCGGGCCTTCGGCGACCGGGCCGGACTGCTGCGCGCGCTCTACGAGGCGCGCCTTGAGCCGGTCCGCGAGGCGGTTGCGGCCGGCCCGCCGCCCCTCGGGCCGGCCGCTCCCCCGCGGGAACGCGTGCCCGCCCTGCTCGACGCCCTCCTGTGCTTCAAGCTCGACAACCGCCGCCTCGCGCTCGCCCTGGAGGAGACCGGGAGCAGCGGCCCGTACCAGGCCGGGCACTACGAGGGCTGGCACGACCTGCTCCGGTCCGTGCTGGAGCAGGTCCCCGGCCTGGCCGACCCCGGCTTCACCGCGCACGCCCTGCTCGCCGCCACCCGTGCCGACCTCGTCGAGCGGCTGGCCGGCCGTGACGGCGTACCGCGCGAGCGGCTGCGGGCCCAGCTGGCGGCGTACGCGGGCAGGGTCGTGGGCGCGGGCTAGGAGGCCCCCATCAGGGGCGGGGCGCGGTCTTGCGGGCGTGCAGGACGTGCGCGTCCAGGGGCAGCGGGGTGTGGTCCTGGAGGTCGAGGCCGGCGTCCGCCAGCAGGCGGCCGTAGTGGGCGGCGGTGCGTTCACGGCCGCCCACGTTGCAGAGCATGTGCAGGTCCCAGGCGGTGGCCAGCGAGGGGGAACCGTCCGCGGGCAGGACGCGCTCGACGATGAGCAGGTCGGCGTGGTCGGGCATCGCGCGGGCGCAGTGGCGCAGGATCTCCCGGCAGCGGTCGTCGTCCCAGTCGTGCAGGACGCGTGAGAGGAGGTAGACGTCCCCGTCGGCCGGCACGTCGGCGAAGTCGCCCGCACGGTAGGCGCAGCGCGCGCCGCAGCCCGCGGCGTCGAGAAGGCGGCGGGCCGCCTCGACGGCGTGCGGGCGTTCGAGGAGGACGCCGCGCAGGCCCGGGTGGGCGGTGAGGATCTGGCCGAGGAGCTCTCCGTTGCCGCCCGCGACGTCGACGACGGTGGCGGTGGCGGACGCCCGGGCCGCGGCGGTGACGGCCGGGTGCGCGGGGAGCGGCCGGAACATGCGCGCGCTCGCCGCCATGGACCGGTCGAAGAGGTCGGCGAGTTCGGGATCGCGGGCGAAGTGGTCGAAGTGGTTCTCGCCGAAGAGGTGGTCGAAGGCCGGCAGTCCGGTCCGTACGGCGTGGTCGAGGGCGCCGAAGGAGCGGTAGAACGGGCCCCCGTACATCAGGGCCAGGGGGTGCATCGACGCGGGCTCGTCGGTGCGGAGCAGGGCTCCGAGCTCGGTGAGGCGGAATCCTTCCTCCGGGCCCGGACCCGTGTCGTGGGTGACGGCGCCCAGCATCGCGAGGTACCGCAGGAGGGAGCCGAGGGCGCGGGGATGGGTGGCCGTCAGGCGGGCCAGGTCCTCCGTACGGCGCGCGGTGCGCGTGTCCATGGCGTCGGGCAGGCGCAGCCGGGCGAAGGAGGCGAGGGCCTGGGTGGCCCACGCCCCGGTGAGCAGGTGGAGGAGCGTTTCGGCGGGCTGCCGTTCGTCCTGGTGGCGGAGGTGGTCGGCGAGGACGCCGCGGTGGTCGCCGTGGGCGTAGAGCTCCAGTCGCCGGTAGCCGCAGGACGAGTCGGCGGGGGTGGTGAAGTACAGGACCGTCCCGTTCTCGTGCGGGTTGTGGCCGCCGCCGTCGGGGCGGGCTCCGTGGCGCGCGAGGGTCGCGCACAGGCCGCGCAGGACCAGCGGGTCCGGGCGTTCGATCTCGAAGGCCAGGTGCGCCTCGTGCCGGCGGGTCCGTTCGTGGGCGGCGACGGGCTCCAGGGTGGAGTGCGGGGGCACGATCAGGGCGAAGACCTCGACCGCGCGGCGTTCTCCGGCGGCGCTCAGCACCGGGGGGCGCAGGATCCGGACGTCGAGTTCGGCCGGGTCGCGCCGGTGGCGCCGGGCCAGGCGGTCGCGGACGACCACGCTGGGGTGGGAGGGGGTGTCCGCCGCCAGCCCGCACGCCTCGAGCTGGGCCCGCAGGCTCCGCGCGTCGGGCGGGAAGAGGAGCATCCCCGCGTGGGCGAAGCGGCAGCGCTCGGCCAGGGTCCGCAGGTCCGCGCCGTCGATGCCGGGCAGGAGGAGCGGCAGCAGGGTGGTGCTGTCGTGCTCGCGGACGAAGGCGGCCGCCGCGCGCAGGCGGGCCGTGTCGTCCGGGAGCATCGTTTCGTCGGGGACCATCGTTTCGCCGGGCAGCATCGTTTCGCCGGCGAGCGTCGTCGTCATCGTGGGAATGTCCTCGGGCCGGTGCGGGTCGGGGCGGGGCACGTCAGGGTGGGGCGGGTGAGGGCGGAGCCGGGCAGGCGGGAAGCACGGGGAGGCGGGAAGCACGGGGAGGCGGAGCCGGGACGCGGCGGTCCGGGACGCGGGGGAATCAGACGCCGACGTAGTTCTCGGCGAACCAGTCCTGGTGGATGCGCGAGGTGCGCAGCGATGCGATCCGGGAGCGTCGCCGGGCGGCCTGGAAGAACGATCCGGCGTCCGCGTCGCCCTCGGGTGGCGCGTGCAGGAGCCGGGTCATCCAGCCGGTGAACTCCTGCGCCCTCCAGATGTACGCCAGGCACCGGTCCGAGTAGGCGTCGAGTCCCCGGGTGTCAGCGCGGGTGAGGGCGTCGACGAGCGCCTCGGCGAGGATCTCGGCCTCCAGGACGGCCAGGTTGGCGCCTTTGGCGGCGGCCGGGGCCGGCACGCTCGCCGCGTCGCCGGCCAGGAACAGCGCGCCGTGGCGGAGCGGTTCGACCACGTCGCAGGCCAGGTCGAAGAGGCCGCGCTCCAGGAGGGTGCCGCGGATCAGCGGGCCGTACTCGGGGGCGTGCATCCGGATGTCGAGCTCGTCCCAGATGCGTTGCGCGGGCCAGGCGTCGGCGGCGTCGCCGCGCTGCCACTGGAGGTAGTAGCGGGTCACCTCCGGGGTGCGGGCCATGTGTCCGGCGAAGCCGCGGTCGTGGAGGGCGTAGCCGACGGCGTCGAGGCTCGCGGGGGCCTGGGCGAGCAGGCCGAGCCAGGTGACGCCGTGGTCGTGGTGGTGGACGGTGGCCATCGGCAGGGAGCGGCGGGCCGCACCGTGGCGGCCGTCGCACCCCGCGACGTAGCGGGCCGTCCACTGGACGGTCCGGCCTTCGGGGTCGCGTGCGGTGAGGCCGGGGCGGGCGGTGCCGGTGTCGTGGACGGCGAGCGCCTCGGTGCTGAAGTGGATGCGCCCGCCGCGGGCGAGGTAGTGCCGCAGGAGGTCCGTGACGAGGTGCTGCTGCGGGTAGACGTGGTGCCGCTCGCCCCGGCCGAGGGCCCCGTAGTCGAGGCGGAACCGCCCTTCGGGGGTGCGGAACTCGCAGGTGCCGTGCGGGCGGCCGTACTGGTGGAGGCCGTCGGCGAGGCCGTGGCCGTCCAGGATCCGCACCGTGTTCGGGGCGAAGAACCCGGCGCGGGCGCGGGTCCGGACGCGGGAGGAGGGGGCGCGTTCCAGGATGACGCAGTCGATCCCGGCGGCGAGCAGGAGGTTTCCGAGGACGAGCCCGGCGGGACCCGCACCGAGGACGACCACGTCGGCTGAGGCGCGTAACGCGCGGTGTGTCTGGCTGTCCGTCATAGCGGGTGAAGCATAAGCACGCGAACTTCAACCAACCTACGCCAGCCATCCCTTAGCGGGAATAGAGTGACAATCACCCTTAAGCGGTGCGGCCCTTGCTGACGCGCCCGAAGCGGTCTCCGGAGGGCCTGCCGGTGGTATGCGCCGGGCGTGCGGCGGCGGACGCACGCGCTCGCGTACGCCCCGGCGGGAACGCCCGGGGGAAGTCGGTGGAGCGCTCGCCGCCCGCTCTGTTACCGTCCTGCTTGCCGGCCGCGGGACTCCGGTGCGACTTCCGGAACCTGCCTCTGAAGCAATGATTCGCAGCTCGTGCCCCCATTCCCCGGCCGGCGTCCACCTCGGGGGGAGAGCGGAAATGGATTCGTACGCAGACCTCGTCGCGGCAGAAGACGTACTGCTCTTCGTCAACGCGGCGATCACCTCCACGGGCCAGCGGGAGTTCCGCGACGACGCGGACGAGCAGCGCATGTCCCTCGACTTCCTCCACGCGTACATGCTGGGCAACTACCGCGACCTGTACGCCGGGGTCCTCGCCCTCGACATCAACGACCACAACGCGGTGCTCATCGTCCGGCGGCTCCTGGAGACCGCCGGGGAGGCCGGCGCCGACCAGCGCCGCCGCGAGGGCCGGCTGATCGCGGCGCGGCTGGCGGCGCTGCCGCCGCAGCGCGTGTACGGGCTCTTCGACGCCCTGCGCCGGGCCGGGGTGAACAACCGGCGCACCCGGGCGATCGTGCGCGACTGGCTGGTCTGCCGCAAAGATCTGGCGTTCGACGCCGTGAAGTACCGCAGCGGCCTCAAGCGCGTCCTGCGCCACGCGCACCTCACCCCCTCCAACGCCCCGGAAGAACTCGGCACGTTCCTGTTCGCGCCGCACTCCCGGCCGCGCTACTCGGCACCCCTGCTGGAGACGTGGCGCCGGGCGCACTACGAGAAGGGGGCGCTGTACGAGCTGCCGTACACGGCCGCTGAGGGGTTCGCCGCCCGGCACGGCATACCCCGGGAGGTCTTCCTGGAGCGCATGGCCCCGCGGCTGACCCGCCTGGAGACCCTGCGGCTGCAGGAGTCCGCCCGGGCCCGTGGGGCCACGGCGGTGCGGAGTGACCTGGCCGGGATGCCGCTGACCCGCCTGGCGGCCTACGTGCTGTCGCTGCCGCTGGAGGACCGGCTGCGCCGGCGGGCCGAACTGACCCGCGCCCTGGAGACCGCCGCCGGCCGGGTGGCCGGCGCCCACCGGGGAACCTGGGGGAAGGTGACCGCCGTCCTGGACGACAGCTTCTCCTCCTTCGGTTCGGCCCACAAGCGCCGGCGGCCGCTGGCCGTGGCACTGGCCTGCCACCACCTGCTCGCGGCCCTCGCCGGCGACTACACCGCGCTGTGGACGTCCGGGCGGACCGACGCGCTGCTGGCGTACCCGTACGGGCCGACGCCGCTGGGGCGGCGGATCCTCGACGCGCTGGAGACCGGCCCGGCCAGGCTGGTGATCGTCTCCGACGGATGGGACAACGCGCCTCCGGGCCTGGCGGGCGAAGTGCTGCGCATCTGGCGCACCCGGCTCGACCCCGGGCGCCGCACCGGCGTCGTGCACCTCAACCCCGTCTACGACGCGGCCGGTTTCGACGTGCGCCGGCTCTCCGCCACCGTGCCCACCGCGGGCATCCGGGACGCCGAGGACCTTCCGGCCCTGGTGGAACTCGCCCAGTTCGCGGAAGGCCGCACCGGCCTGGCCGAACTCACCGCGTACATGGACAGCCGTGCGGCCCTCATGACGGCCGGACACGACCGGGAAGGGGCACGATGAGCACCCCACTGGACCTGACCGGTCTCGCCGCCCGCCCCGCCCAGGTCTGGGGTGCCGTCCGCCTGGTCCCGCTCGTCCGCGACGAGCCCATCGGCGACCTCCGGCTGCACGCCGAGCTCTACGGCGACGACACGGCCGGCCTCGTCGAGGTCGGCCCGCGCCGCGCCTGCCTGTCGTACGTCCCGCACGGGTTCGTCGCCACGTGGACCCGTGACGGCACGCCGGCGGCCGCCTACGGCACACAGCTGTGCGCCGACCGCGACCAGGTGCCCGCCGCCACGATGGGCCTGCGCTTCCACCGCCGCACGGCCCGCCGCCAGGCCAAGGACCGGCTGCGGTTCCTCCCCCTGCACCTGTCGCTGGAGGGCTACCTGGCGCTGCACTCCGGCGGTCCCACGATCGCCTGGGAGGAGTGGTCGCACCGGGCGGTCAGCCAGGGCCTCTCGCCGCGGGCCGAGGAGGCCTACGCGGGGAACGAGGTGCGGGGACTCGCCGACGCGCTGCGCGTCTTCGAGATCCACCCCGGGCAGTGCGGTGTGATGGTGTACGTCGCCGACGCGCTCGCGGCCGCGTTCGCGGTCCCGCATCCCGACGACTACCGCGCACTGCACGCGACGCTCCTGCAGGACCTGTACGGCGAACTGATCCACCACTACGCCACGCTGGTGCTCCCGGTCCCGGACTTCCGCGCCCGCATCGCCGACTCGCGCATCGGCTCCCTGGACGACCTGCGCGGGGCGGCCGGCGAGCAGGAGGAGGCGTGGGCGCGGTTCCACGACACGACGATGGCCGCCGGACTGCTGGGGCACGCGTACACCTGGCAGAACGTCTACCGGATGGGACGCTTCACGCTCGCGCGCTTCCGGCCGCCGTTCCGTCCCAAGGAGGAGAACCACATCGGGGAGGCCATCACCGACGACAGCGGCCGGATCGCCTACCTCAAGTCGTTCCGGCTGTCGGAGGGCCAGGTCCGCCGCGGCCACCTGCTCGACCGGCTCGCCGCCCACGACTGGCACCTCCCCGCCACGGCGGCCGACCTCGGAATCGAGACCGCCCAGTTGGGGCTGCGGCTGGAAGCGGCCGGCTTCGCCTTCCTGCTCCGCCAGGACGTCCTGGACGGATACCGCAAGCGGGCCCGCACCGGGACCGGATGAGCGGCGGCCCGTCGCCCTCCAGGGGCGCGGCCCCCGGAACGTTCGCGCCGGGGGCCCGGGGCCCTCAGTCGTCGGCGAGCTGCAGCGCCAGGGCGTAGTGCTCGCCGTCCGTCCCCGCGAGCAGGCTGTCGAACACCGGGGTCAGGCCGTTCACGGCGCCGCACGCGGCGTCGTGGTTGGTCCACCAGCTGCCCTCCGCTCCGAGCAGGGACACCACCCGGTCCGCCGCGCGCCCGGCGGTGTCCGCGGGCAGGTGCCGGTGGGACGGCCACACGAGGTCCTCGGCGGCGAGCCGGGCCAGGAAGCCGGCGGCCTCGTGCGGCTCCAGCGGCTCCAGGGCGGCGCAGAGCCGCGGGACGGAAGGGGGGACGTACCCGGGCAGGTGGCGCCGCCACGCATCGTCGGCCGCCGCCGCTGCCAGCAGGGCGCGGATCCGGTCCGCCAGTTCGGGCAGGTCGGGCTCCGGCTCGGTGAACCGCCCGGCCGCCGCGTACACCCGCCCCGGCGTGCGGAGTTCGGCCATCCGCGCTTCCAGCTCCGGGAGGATCCCGGGGGGCTTCACGGGGAGCTCCTGGCGGACGGCGGGGCCGGTTCCACGAGCCCGGGACGGTCGTCGAAGTCCACCGAGGCGGCGCCGCGGTCCCGTTGGCGGCGGTCGAGCAGGACCACGGAGCCGATGCCCTGTCCCGCGGGCAGGCCGTCCCGCGCGATGCGCGCCAGGAGCCTCGCGAGCCCCCGCCGGTGGATGGTGAAGACGCGCGGTGAGGCGAGCCGCCGCCGGGCGTGCTGCCCGGCCAGGGCTTCTTGGGGGCCGACGTCGAGCACGACCATGTGCAGGGGGCGGCGGCCGCGGTGGGCGGTGTACGCGAGCCAGCGGCGCATCCACGGCCTCGTGCCGCAGTCGTGTATGAGCAGGGGGTGTCCCAGGCGCATCTGGGAGCCCATCCACCGCATGTGGCTCAGCCGTGCCCACGGCCGGTACACGGCGTAGGGGAGCCAGGCGGGCATCCGCGACTCGAAGGCCGTGCGGGTGGCGCGGGGGTCCACGACCGCGGCGGCGGGGGACCACGCGCGCAGCAGGGTGCTCTTGCCGCTGCCGGGGAGTCCGGCGACGACGACGGCCGCGTTGGGCGGGTAGGAGAGCCTGACGTCACCGTCGGCCCCGCCCCGGAGGTCGACGATCCCCCGGGGGCGTATGCGGCGGCCGGGACACGTGCCGCCCGGCCGCCGCACGGACTTCCCGGACCCCTGTGCCCGCGGCGTGGGGTCCTCGGTGCTGGTGGGTGTGCTCACAGGTGACGTGCCGTTCGGAGGGGAGGCCGGGGAATTACCCGAGGCTACCCGAGTCCTCGTCCAGGCCGCGTCTTTCGGATCTCGCCGGTTAAGCCACCGGGCGGCGCGGGTCAGGCGAGATCCGCAAGACACGGCCTAGGGTGCCCTCATGGATCACGAGAGTGCCGCCGGTCCGGCGGGGGACCCGCGGTTCGTCGCCGCCCGCCTCAAGGAGCGCATCTACGCGACGATCACGATCATCTCCGTGGTCATCGGGCTGCGGTCCTCCGGGCACGTGGACGCGGCCGGTGCGGCCGCCACGCTGCTCACCGCCGCCGTCGGGCTGTGGCTGGCGGCGGTCGTGGCCGACCAGCAGGCCCACCGCGTGGTGCACGGCCGGCTCGCCACCGGCCACGAGCTGCGCGGGATCCTGTCCGTCAGCAGCCCGTTGCTGCTCTCCGCCGTGGGCCCGCTGGTGCTCGTGGCCGCCGCCGCGCTGGGCAGGATGAGCGTCGACACGGCGCTGCTCGCGGCGGCGGCGGTCAGCGTCACCGGCCTGTTCGTCTGGGGCTTCTACGGCGGGGTGCGCATGGGCGGCGGCACCCTCGCCGCCCTCCTGGCCGGGGCCGTGGACGCCGGGATCGGCTTGGCCGTCGCCCTGGTGAAGGCCTTCGGCGGCCACTGAACGCCGACGGGGGGCCGGGGCCGTCGCGGCCGCCGTCACGGCCGGGGCCGCCGTTGCGGCAGAGTGGGCGCGCACGGCCCCCGTCCGGGGCCGCACGAGGAGAAGATGACCTTCCATGAGCACCAGGTCCACCCCCTTCGACGAACTCGACCGGCAGATCGTCGCGACCCTGATGGACAACGCCCGGGCGAGTTTCGCCGAGATCGGGGCGGCCGTCGGCCTGTCGGCGACCGCCGTCAAGCGGCGCGTGGACCGGCTGCGCAGGGCCGATGTGATCACGGGGTTCCGGGCCACGGTCCGGCCGGCCGCGCTGGGCTGGCGCACCGAGGCGTACATCGAGGTGTACTGCGACAGCGCGGCGCCGCCCCGGCGCCTCGCGGAAGTCGCGCGCAAGTACCCGGAGATCGCGGCGGCGATGACGGTCACGGGCGCGGCCGACGCGCTGCTGCACGTCAGGGCGACCGACGTGGAGCACTTCGAGGAGGTGCTGGAGCGGATCCGCAGCGAGCCGTTCATCCGCAAGACGATCAGCTACATGGTGCTGTCGCACCTGCTGCCGGAGAGCCCGGAGGCCGGGGCCAGTGCCTCCGCACCGGCCGAGGCCGCCGCTCGGGCGGCCGACGGCGCAGCAATCCTGCTCTGAGGGGGACGTGGGCGCAGGATTCCTGCTCCGATGCGCAGCGCTTCGTTCTTGTCGCGCTGACCTGTCGCTTCCTACGGTGGGGCCACTCCCCCGTCGTCACCGCAGGAAGCGGAGGAACCCCTGTGCCCGCAGGACTCTCAGGACCCGTAGCAGCCGGAGAAGCCGGAGAAGCCGTAGGCCCGGCAGCGCCCTCAGGGCGCTCCCGGCGCTATGTGATGTGTGAGCCCCGCTATTTCGACGTCCGGTACGCCATCAACCCGTGGATGGACGTCCGCACCCCGGTCGACGTACCCCTGGCCCGTGAGCAGTGGCGGGCCCTGGTCGAGGCGTACCGCGCCCACGGGCACACGGTCGAGACGGTCGCCCCCGTGCCGGGCCTGCCCGACATGGTGTTCGCGGCGAACGCGGCCCTCGTCTCGGGGGGCCGGGTCTTCGGATCCTCCTTCCACGCGGCCGAGCGCCGGCCAGAGTCCGCCGCGTACGAGGCCTGGTTCAAGGCCGCCGGCTACGAGGTCCACCGCTCGGCCGCGGTCTGCGAGGGCGAGGGCGACCTCGTTCCGGCGGGCCGGTTCGTGCTGGCCGGGACGGGCTTCCGGACCGAGCGGGCCGCGCACCGCGAGGTGCAGGAGTTCCTCGGCCGGCCGGTGATCGGGCTCGAACTGACCGACCCCCGCTTCTACCACCTGGACACCGCGCTGTTCTTCCTCGGTGAGGAGGACCCCGCGGGCGGTGGGGGCGGCGAGGGGAACGTCGCGTACTATCCGGCGGCCTTCTCCCCCGGCAGCCGCGAAGTCCTGCGGTGGCTCTATCCGCGCGCGGTGATCGCCACCGAGGAGGACGCCCTGGCCTTCGGCCTCAACTCCGTGTCGGACGGCCGCAACGTCTTCGTCGCCCCGCAGGCCCGCGGCCTCGTCGACCGGCTCGCCGACCGCGGATACGTTCCCGTCCCCGTCGACCTGTCGGAGTTCCGCAAGGCCGGCGGGGGAATCAAGTGCTGCACCCTGGAGATCCGCTCATGACCACCACCGCCCCCGCCACTGCCGCCTCCACCGCCGCGACGCGCTCGTCGGCACAACTGATCCGCGCCGAGGAACCCGTCCTCGCGCACAACTACCACCCGCTGCCCGTGGTCGTGGCGCGTGCCGAGGGCAGCTGGGTGGAGGACGTCGAGGGCCGCCGCTACCTCGACATGCTGGCCGGCTACTCCGCCCTGAACTTCGGGCACCGCCACCCCGCCCTCGTCGACGCCGCGCACCGCCAGCTCGACCGGGTCACGCTCACCTCGCGCGCCTTCCACAGCGACCGGCTGGCCGACTTCGCCGAGCGCCTCGCCGAGCTCACCGGACTCGACATGGTGCTGCCGATGAACACGGGCGCCGAGGCCGTGGAGAGCGCCGTCAAGGTGGCCCGCAAGTGGGCGTACGAGGTCAAGGGCGTCGCCCCGGACAGGGCGACGATCGTGGTGGCGGACGGCAACTTCCACGGCCGTACGACGACCATCGTGAGCTTCTCGACGGACGGGACGGCCCGAGCCGGCTTCGGCCCCTTCACCCCCGGCTTCCGTGTCGTGCCCTACGACGACCTGGCCGCGCTGGAGGCGGCCGTCGACGAGACGACGGCCGCCGTGCTGATCGAACCGATCCAGGGCGAGGCCGGCGTCCTCATCCCACGCGACGGCTACCTCACCGGGGTGCGGGAACTGACCCGGCGCAAGGGGTGCCTCCTCATCGCCGACGAGATCCAGTCGGGCCTGGGGCGCACGGGCCGCACCCTGGCCGTCGACCACGAGTCGGTCGTGCCGGACGTCCTGCTCCTGGGCAAGGCCCTGGGCGGCGGCATCGTCCCGGTCTCCGCCGTCGTGGCCCGGCGCGAGGTGCTCGGCGTCCTGCGGCCCGGCGAGCACGGGTCGACCTTCGGCGGCAACCCCCTGGCGGCGGCCGTCGGTTCGGCCGTCCTGGACCTGCTGGAGACCGGTGAGTACCAGCGGCGCGCCGCCGCGCTGGGAGCCGTGCTCGGCCAGGGCCTCGCCGAGATCGGCCGCGCGGGCGGTGCCGTCACGGCCTACCGGGCGCGGGGCCTGTGGGCGGGCGTGGACGTCGACCCGGCGCTCGGTACGGGACGGCAGATCAGCGAACGGCTGCTCGCCGAGGGCGTCCTGGTCAAGGACACGCACGGCTCCACGATCCGGCTGGCGCCGCCGCTGAGCATCACGGAGGAGGAACTCGGCACCGCGCTCGCCGCCCTGCGGAAGGTCCTGGCCTAGACCGGAGGCCCCCCACCCGATCCGGCACGCTGTCGGAGCCGTTGTCTACGCTGCCGGCAGGGACTCGGGTGTGGGGAGCGGTGCGGTGCGGATCGAGCGTCATCAGGTGGACGGGGCGGCCGTCGCCGCGGCGCGCGAGGACTTCGTGGACCGGATCGGCGGGCGGGTCCGGTCCATGTCGAGGGCCGGGCGGATGGCCACGAACGAGTGGCGGGCGATCTCCGGCGAGTTCCTCGACTACCTGGGCGCGCTGTCCGTGGAGAGCCCGGACCTGCGGACGCCGGAGGCCGAGGCCGTCGTCCGGGCCGCCGCCGAGGCCGCGGCCGGTGCCGTCGCCTTCGCGGGCTGCCACCCGCACCGCCCCTTCTCCGTGTTCCTCGACTACGTCGGCTTCGGCATGAGTTACGACCCCTGCGACGAGGACGCCTCCGACGGCCCCGAGGAGAGCGTCGGCGCCGCCGCGTGGACCGACGCCCTGTGCCTCGCGGTCCTCGCCGGCCGGGCCGGCCGGCACGGTGAGGCCTTCCGCTCCGCCCGGCGGAAGTTCGCGGGGCGGGCCGTGGCGGATGCGGCGGGCGAGTTCGCCACGGGCCTGATGGCGGTGGTCTTCGGTGACACCGGGGACGACGGGGGCCGGCCGGCGGGCGCCCCGGCGGAACTCGCCGCCGTCGACGCCGCGCCGGCCCGGCCGCGCGCGCGGGCGGAGGAGAGCTGCGGGGGCCTGCTCGACCGGCCGCACGGTGTGGCCCTGCGCACCCTGCGGGCGCTGGCGGCCGAGGACCGGGAGGCGTTCGACTCCGGCATGGCCGCCCTGCTGGCCGCGCACCGCGAGCTGTCCGGCCCGGGGAGTGCACCGAGCAGCCTGCTGCCGCTCGTGCCGCTCGGGCTGGCCGCCCTCGCGTACCGGAACCTGGGCTGGGCGCCCGCTCTCGACACCGGCTACCTCCCCGGGGCCCTGGTCGACGGCTTCGCAACGGCGGGCCCGCGGGTCGGGGGGTTCGGCCGGGACCGCCGGCCGGACGCGGTGGCGGCGCTGGCGGCGGGGCCCCTGGCCGTCGGGCGTCCGGTGCAGGAGTGGCCCATGACCGCGCAGACCCGGGCCCGGGCCGAGCGCCGCACCCGGGAGGCGCTGGATCCGGCGGACGGCGCGGCGCCGTCGGCCTGGCGGCTCGGGGACGTCCTGCGCGACCAGGACATGCTGTTCAAGGGGCGGGCGGCGCTGGCCGACGACGTGACGGACGCCCAGTGGGAGAACCTGCGGCTGGCCTCCCGGGCCGGCGCGGCACTGTTCCGCGTGGCCCTGGCCGAGCCGGGCACCGTGACGGAGGTGGCCATCGCCGGGCGGACCCTGCGTTACCCGGCCGAGCGGAGCCGGGAGGCGGGCGCCGGCGCCTGGGCGAAGGCCGTCGCGCTCGCGCTGATCACCGGCGAACGCGAGGACCTCGCCCCGCTGGTCCTGGCCGGCCCGGCCGCCGTCAGGCCGGACACCGGCCGGTTCGCCGCGTACCGGGAGGCCCTCCACGCCCACCTGCGGGGTGCGGACGCGGGGCCGGCGACCGAGCGGGCCCTGCGGGAGGCAGGGAAGGACGGGGGTTCGGCCGTCCCGGCGCCCCCGGCCGTCCTGCTGTCGCAGCTCGTCGGCGGAGACGAGGAGAGCTTCAACCTGGCCCTCGCCGATGCCCTCGAAGCCCACCGCGACCACTTCCAGGTCGCCGACCGGGCCGACGGGCCCGACGCCGCGGTCAGCCTGGACGTCCTGGCGCTGGCCTGTCACGCCCGCCGGCGCGGCTGGGACGTCCGGGTCAGGTCCCCCTACCTCCCCGGCCGGCTCCTGGAGGCCGCCGCCCTACGTCCCTAAGCCGCCTCGGCGGATCCGGCGGAGCCGTGGGCCAGGGCGGGGAGGACCGTCGTGCGGTAGGCGTCGAAGAACGCGGACTGGTCGGGGCCGATCTGGCCCACGTACACCTCGTCGAAGCCCGCGTCCACGTAGCGTTCGATCGCCGCGATGTGCTCGGCCGGATCGTCCCCGCAGGGGGTGGACTCCGCCACCTGGGCGCGGGTGACGAGTTCGGCGGCCTGCTCGAAGTGGGCCGGGGTGGGGAGGATCTGCGCGAGTTCGCCGGGCAGCTGCTCGCTCGGCCACAGGCGGTGGACGGTGTCCACGGCCTCGTCACGGTCCTCGTGCCAGCACACCTTCAGCCCGCCGATGACGGGCTTGCCCGTCCCGCCGGCCTCGCGGAAGGCGTCGACCAGTTCGCGGTCGGGTCCCATCAGGACGTAGCCGTCGCCGATCTCCGCCGCCATCGCCGCCGCCTTCGGCCCGAACCCGGACACGTACACGGGGGGCGGGGACTCGGGGCAGGTGTACAGGCGGGCGTTCTCGACCGTGTAGTGCCTGCCGCGGTGGGTGACCCGGTCTCCGCCGAACAGCTCGCGCATGACCTCCACGGCTTCCCGGAGCATGTCGGCGCGTTCGTCGAAGGGCGGCCACGGGTCGCCGTTGACGTGTTCGTTGAGTGCTTCTCCCGTGCCGACGCCGAAGCGGAACCGGCCGCCGGTCAGCACGCTCGACGTGGCCGCGGCCTGGGCGGTGATGCACGGGTGCATGCGTACGGTCGGGCAGGTCACCAGGGTGGTGACGGGCAGGTCGACGGTCTGCGACAGGGCTCCGATGACCGACCAGACGAACGGGCTGTTGCCCTGGGCGTCGTTCCAGGGGTGGAAGTGGTCGGAGATGGCCAGCGAGGTGAATCCGGCGGCTTCGGCCTGACGGGCCTGGTCGAGCAGTTCGGCCGGGGTGAACTCCTCGCTGGCCAGGAAGTATCCGTAGGACGTCATGGGGGCGCTCCTGTTCTCGTCTCGCTCGTCCGGGCTCGGTTCCCCCTGCGTCTGCCCCGTGCCCCGGGGGCCACGCCCCGCCCGGACGGTCGCGGGCCGGCGACGCGATCCGGGCCCCGTCCGTTTTTCCGCCTCCTGCCGGGGAAGGCGCGGGTCCTCGGAAACCGTTCGACGGGAGCTGGTGACATGATCCGGATCCGCCTTCGCCGGGCCGGGTGGGCGTCATGAGGGTCGTCGTGACGGGCGCCACCGGCAACGCCGGCACGAGCGTCGTCCGCGCCCTGGCGTCCGACCCGGCGGTCACGTACGTGCTGGGCGTCGCCCGCCGTCGGCCCGGCCTGGAGATACGCGGTGTGCACTGGGCGGAGGCGGACGTCGACCCGGGCGGGGCCGACCTCGCCGCCCTGTTCGCCGGCGCGGACGCCGTCGTGCACCTCGCGTGGAAGTTCCAGCCCACGCACGACCCCGTGGAGACCTGGCGCACCAACGTGCTGGGCTCCGTCAGGGTCTTCGAATCCTGTGCCCGGGCCGGGGTCCCCGCCCTGGTGTACGCCTCCTCGGTCGGCGCGTACTCCCCCGGACCCGCGGACGGGCGGCCGGTCGACGAGTCCTGGCCGACGCACGGCTGGCCCGGAGCCGCCTACACGCGGGAGAAGGCGTACCTGGAGCGCTACCTCGACGGCCACCAGCTGTCCCACCCCGGCATGCGGGTGGTCCGGATGCGGCCGGCCTTCCTCTTCAAGGCGACGTCCGCGTCCGAGCAGCGGCGCATCTTCGCCGGCCCGCTGCTGCCCTGGCGGCTGATCCGCCCCGGCTTCGTTCCCGCCCTGCCCGCCGTCACGGGGCTCCGTTTCCAGGCCCTGCACACCGACGACGCCGCTCAGGCGTACCGGGCCGCCGTGGTGCGCCCGGTGCGCGGGCCGTTCAACCTCGTCGCCGATCCGGTCCTGGACACGGCGGCCGTGGCGGGGCTGCTGCGGGCCCGTACGGTGCCGCTGCCCGCCGCCGCGGCGCGTGCGGCCCTGGCGGCGGCCTGGAGGATGCACCTCGCCCCGGCCGCTCCCGGGCTGCTGGACGCCGTCCTGCGGCTGCCGCTCCTCGACGCGGGCCGGGCGCGGGACGAACTCGGCTGGGTGCCGGCCCGTACGTCCACGGAGGCCGTGGGGGCGTTCCTCCAGGGCCTCCGGGACGGCGCCGGACTGGACACGCCGCCCCTCAGGGGAGCGGCGTCCGGAGCCCGCGGGCGCTAGGGTCTGCCGTCAAACTCCCGTCTGATCCCTCTCGGCGGCTACGGCAGCGGCGGACAGCAGGGTGGCGCCGGCGAGGGTGCCCCACAGGGCGGCCGGGCCGTGGGGGGCGAGGGCGGTGAGGGCGGCCGGGGACACGGCGAGGCCGAAGCCGGTGGAGAGTTCGAAGCGGGCCAGGGTGCGGCCGAGGACGCGGGGCGGGGCGAGGGCCGTCACGAGGGCGGTGGCGCTGCCGGCGTAGACGATCTCGCCGAGGGTGCAGACGACGGAGACGGCGGCGACGGCGGGGGCGGCCCATCCGCCGCCCGCCCCGCCGCCCAGGGACGTCACCGCGAGGAAGCCCGCGTAGGACGCGGCGAGGACGGCGCCGGCGACGGCCAGCGCCGTGCGCCGGGCGTAGCGGGACATCAGGACGGTGACCGGGACCTGGAGCGTGACCACCAGCACCGTGTTGGCCACGAAGATCGCCGCCGACCACACCGGTGAGGCGTGCAGCTGGGTCAGCAGGACCAGCGGGAGGGCGATCTCGGGGACGTTGAGGCAGAAGACGTAGACCACGTTGGCGGCCAGCAGGGCGCGCATGCGGGGCGGGGCGTCCTCGTGCCCCGCCGGTGCGTCCGGCCGGGCCGGCTCGCGTTCCGCGCGTACCCGCACCGACCACGCCAGAGCGGCTGCCGCCAGGTACGCCAGTCCCGTGACGGCCGCCAGTGCCCGCAGGGCGGAGGTCCCGCCCGCCAGGCAGGCCATGGCGAGGAGCGCCCCGATCCCGAGTCCCGCGTTGCGCAGGGCACGGCCGGCCGCGAGGGCGGTGTCGCGTTCGCGGCCGTGGGAGAGGGTGGCGACGAGCGCCGCGTGGGCGGCCGGCCAGGCCTGGTTGCCGATGCCGAGGAGGAGGGCGGCCGCGGCGAACGGCCAGACGCGGCCCTCGGGGGTCGCCACCAGCACGGCCACGCCCACCACGCGCACCAGCATCGACGCGGCGACGACGGTGCTGCGCGCGCCGCGGTCCAGCCATCGCCCGACGGCGGGCGTGGACAGCAGGCCGATGACGATGCCGGCCGTCATGGCCAGGCCGGTCGCCGACGCCGAGAGGCCGAGCACCGTCACCCCGTACAGGAGGAGGAAGGGTCTCAGCAGGCCCGTGCCGAGGGCGTCCACGGCCAGGGCGACGGCGTAGCGGGGGCCGCCGCAGGCGCGCAGGACGGCGCGGGGCCGCGGCTTGCGGGTGGTGGCGGGGGCGGGGGCGCTCGTGGCTGTCATGGGCTGAACGGTGGGTTCACCGGCCCGGCCGGGCACGTCGGTTGACGGAGATCGTCAACAGTCGCCGGGGCTGTCCGGCGGGGCGGGGATGATGTGCGGATGACGTTGAGGATTGACATCGGCGCAATGCCGTCCGAGGGGCTGCGGTTCGCCGCGTCCCCGCTGGCCGAGCTGACCGCGATGCTGCACGTGCTCGCCGAACCGGGACACCATCCCGAGTTCGCCGCGTGGGCCTCCGACGTGTGGGCCGGGCTGCGGCCGGGGCTGGCCGAGCGGTTGCGGGAGGCGGAGTTCCTGTGGCGCACGTCCCAGGCCGACTTCATGCTGCCGGCCCGGCCCCGGGCGACGCTCGGCGAGGAACTGGACGACGTCGACCGGATCGACGACGAGCGGTACGTGTCCGCCGCGCTGGTCACCACGTGCGGGAACCGGATCCACCTCACCTCCCCGTCCCCCCTCACCGACGGCGCCGCGCGCGACCTGGCCCTGGAGCTGGCCCAGGCACGGGGCGTACGCCAGGAGGCTTTCGCGGAGCGGCTGCTCTCGGACCCGACGGCGGTACGGGCGCGCGTCCGCGACACCCTGGAGGCCTGTGCCGAGGCCTTCTTCGACGCGGCCTGGGCCGACGCCGCCGTCAGGCTCGCCACGGACCTGCGGCTGAAGAACGACCTGTTGAGGCGCCAGGGCCTCGGGGCGGCCCTCGCCTCGGTCTCCGGCGCGGTCACCCTGGCCGCGGACGGCGGCGCCATCCTCGTGGACAAGCTGCTGGACAAGGCCACGACCGCCCACGGCAGCGGCGTCACCTTCATTCCGAGCGTCTTCGGCCGGCCGCACCTGGCGATGGTCCACGCGCCCGGCTGGCAGCCGGTGGTCCAGTATCCGGTGGAGGCGCCCGGTCCGTCGGACCCGGTCTCCCTGGAGACGGTCACCCTGCGGCTGGAGGCCCTCGCCCACCCGGCCCGGCTGCGTCTGCTACGCACCCTGGCCCGCGGCCCGCACACCAACGGGGAACTGGCCCACGCCTGGGACCTGACGCCCCCGGAGGTGTCCCGGCACGTGGCCCTCCTGCGGCGGGCGGGGCTGCTGACGGCCCGCCGGGAGGGGCGGTACGTGCGGTACAGCCTCAACCTGTCGGACCTGTCGGCGCTGGGGGCCGACCTGCTGGCGGCCGTGCTGCGGTGAGGGCGGGCGCCGGGGAGCGGCGGGCAGGGGTGGCGGTCAGGGGGTGCGGGGGCCGCTCGTCACCGTCGTCCACGTGCCGCCCGTGACCGTGTACACCGCCAGTCGGCGGTTGCGCGTGTCCCCGTACTCGTCGAAGGCCACGCGGCCGGTGACGCCGTCGAACCCGAGCCCGGACACCGCCCGCGCCATCCTCGCCCGGGCGTCCGCCGGAAGGGTGCCGCCGTTGGCCGCGACCACGGCCTTCACCGCTTCGACCAGGGCCCAGGCGGCGTCGTACGCGCAGGGGCCGTAGGCGCCCGCCGCTTCCGGGTAGCCGGCCGCGCGGTAGTCGGCGAGGAATGCCTCCCCGCGGGCGAGCCGCTCCACCGGTTCGCCGATGTTGGTGGCGAGGTCGCCCTCGGCCTTCGGGTTGGCCGCGAGGAACTGCTGGTCGAAGATGCCGTCACCGCCCATCAGGGGTACGGTCACCCCCGCTTCCTTCAGCTGCCGGGAGAGCGGTGCGGCGGTGGTGTGGTAGCCGCCGAAGTACACGGCCTCGGCGCCGGAGGCGCGGACCTTGGAGGCGAGGGCGGAGAAGTCGTTCTGCGCGGGATCGACGTGGTCCGCGCCGACGACGCTCCCGCCGAGCTTCCTGAACTCGGCCGTGAACCCGGAGACGAGGCCGGAGCCGTACTCGCTGGAGTCGTCGACGACGTAGAGCCTGGTCTTCCCGGCCTCGTCGTGCAGGTGGCGGGCGGCGAACGGCCCCTGGTCGACGTCCGTGGCGACGGTGCGGAAGTAGGTGCCGTACGGGCGGGAGGCGGTGCCCTTGGCCCACTGGGGGCCCAGGGTGAGGGCGGGGTCGGTGTTCGACGGTGACACGTTGACCAGGTTCGCCCGCGCGAGGGGTTGCACGAAGGTCCGGGCGACGGCCGAGGTGAACGGGCCGACCACGCCCAGCACCTTCTCGTCGGCGACGAACCGGGCGGCGTTCGGGGCGCCCTTCGCGGGCGCGGCCTCGTCGTCCAGGGCCTTGATCTCGAACTTCACCCCGGGCACGTGCCGCGTCCGGTTGGCGGTACGGGCCGCGAGGTCGGCGGAGTTCCTGATTCCGGCGCCGAAGGAGGAGAGGTCGCCGCTGAGCGGCGCGTCCACTCCGATCACCACCGTGACGGAGGAGGCGGCGGAACCGCCCCCGGCGGCTCCCGCTCCCCCGCCGTTGCCGCTGCCGCTGCCGGAGGAGTGGTCGCGGTTGAGCGTCCAGGTCAGGGCGGAACCGGCCGCGAGGGTGGCCAGCACCACGCCCCAGACGGCGAAGCGCCTGCCGAGGGCGCGCGGGCGGGCCGGCGCCCGTTCGCCGGGACGGTCGGGCTCCGTCGGGCCGAGCGTGACGAGGTCCCCGGCCCGGGGTACGGCGGTGGCCGGGACGGTCGGACGGTCCGGCACGGGCGGGCCGAAGCTGCCGTCCCCCTCGGGGCGGATCCCGCCGGGGGACGATGCGTCCGGGGTCGCCTGCCCGGGGGCCGTCTCATCGGGGCGACCCGCGTCCGGGACTGCCACGTCCGGGACTGCCGGGTCGGAGGACGTCTCGTCGGGGCGCGCCTCGCTGGGGGCTACCGCGTCCGGGGCCGACTCGTCGGGGCGACCCGCGTCCGGGACTGCCACGTCCGGGACTGCCGGGTCGGAGGACGTCTCGTCGGGGCGCGCCTCGCTGGGGGCTACCGCGTCCGGGGCCGACTCGTCGGGGCGCGCCTCGTCCGCGGTCGCCTCGTCCCGGGTCGTCCCGTCCGGTTCGGTGCCTGGGGCGGTCGGGCCAGGCCGTGGCCGGGTGCCCCGCCGTACCGACGCCAGCAGCTCGGACGCCTCGGCGAGGCCGATGCGCCGTTCCGGGTCCTTGGTCAGGAGGGCGTCCAGTACGGGGGCCAGCGGGCCCGCGTGGACCGGTGGCCGGTGGGGGCGGGTGAAGACGGCGACGGCCAGGGCGTGCAGGCCCTCGGCTTCGAACGGGGGCCGCCCCTCGACCGCGTGGTAGAGGGTGGCCCCGAGGGCCCACAGGTCGTTGGCGGGGGTCGGACGCCTGCCCTCCAGCTGCTCGGGGGCCATGTACTGCGGCGTGCCGATGACGATCCCGCTGTGGCTGAGCCGGGTGGTGGCGTCCGCGAGATGGGCGATGCCGAAGTCGGTGAGGACCACGCGGTCCTTGGTCAGCAGCACGTTGTCCGGCTTGATGTCCCGGTGGACGATCCGTGCCCCGTGCGCCTCGGCGAGTGCGTCGAGCAGGGCGGAGCCGATCTCCGCCACCCGCTCCGCCGACAGCCGTCCCCGGCCGCGGATGGCCGCGGCGAGGGACTCGCCCCGGATGTACTCCATGACGATGACGGGGGCGCCGTGGTGCTCGACGACGTCATGGACCGTGATGATCCCGGGATGGCTGATCGTGACCGCCGCGCGGGCCTCGGCGGTGAAGCGGCCGAGCAGGCCGGCCCGGTCGCCCTCATCCAGCCCGGGCGGGAAGAGGATCTCCTTGATGGCGACCTCGCGCCCGAAGAGCTGCTGGTCGGCGCCGCGCCAGACGCGGCCCATGCCGCCCTGGCCGATGCGTTCGAGCAGCTGGTAGCGCCCGGCGATGAGTTCGGAGTTCTGCTCGGTCACGCGCACACTCTAGGACCTCGCCGGCCGGCCGGGTGGGGGGTCCCGGGAGGTCCGCGAGGGGCACCGGCCCGCCCCCGGTCCCGTACCGTACCCTCCGCTGTCATGGACATGAATCAAGCCGGGCTGGCCGGAACCGATGCCCCGGTCCGCGCCGCACGGTTCGACTACACCCCCGCCGCGGCGGACTACGACACGGCCCTGTGGCGGTACACCCTCGCCACCTGGCCGGGGCTCACCAGGTACCTGCCGTTCCTCGGCGCTGCCGCGGCCGTCGCGTTCGCCGTCCGGGCGTGGAAGTGGCACTTCGACGAAACGCAGATCGTCATCGCGGGCACCCTCTGCGCGATCGCCGTGGTCGTCGTACGCCAGTGGGGCCGCCGGCACCGCACGCGCGACCAGTTCGCCGCCCACGCGGAGCACGGCGCGTGCGTCACCACGGTCGACGAGGACGGGCTGACCACCACCGGCACGTCGGGCCGGACCGTCACCGAGGGCTGGAACACCCACCCCTGGTGGTTCGAGACGCCCGAACTGTTCGTCCTGACCGGCAGCATGGAGTTCTTCTTCGTACTGCCCAAGCGCGGTGCGGCCTCCCCCGAGGACCTCGACCGGGCCCGCACGCTGTTCACCCGGCACCTGCGGCGCCTCTGACCGCGCCGGGCACGCCGGAACGCCCGGCCGAGGGTCTCGGCCGGGCGTTGCCGGGGGGTGTGCGTCACCGGTGGTCTAGTACCAGTGGTTGGCCTGCCAGAAGTTCCAGGCCGCGACGGGGCTGCCGTAGCGCTCGTTCATGTAGTCCAGGCCCCACTTGATCTGGGTGGCCGGGTTGGTCTTCCAGTCCGAGCCCGCGGAGGACATCTTCGACGCGGGCAGCGCCTGGACCAGGCCGTAGGCGCCGGAGGAGGAGTTCGTGGCGGTGTAGTCCCAGCCGCTCTCATGCGTGACGATCTTGTCGAAGGCGGCGAACTGGGCCGGGTCCTTGATCATCTGCTGGGCGATCGCCTTGGCGCCCGTCGGAGCCGCCTGCGCCGGAACGGCGGCGAGCACGGAACCCGCGACACCCAGGGCGAGCACGGAACCGGCCAGAGCCTTCTTCGAAGCGGCGATGCGGCGGATGACAGCGTTGGACACGGAGGAACCTTCCGACGGGAACAAGGACGGCCGCCGCATGCCGAAGACATGCGTGAACCACTCACACAGGTGGGAGGGGCTCTGCCGGCGGGGGGCTCGCGCCCCGGCCGCCTCGGCGACATCACCCAGTTAGCCAGGCCCCCGACGCCCTGGCAAAGCCCCCGCCTACTAGCCGCCCTCGCACACCGGGACCCGCGCCCCGGCCCCAAACGCGGGCGGGAGCGGGGCGGACGGGCTACTAACCCGGGCCGGATGTGACCTGGGTCCTGTGGGCCGCCTCACCGGCACACCGCCCCGATGTCACCCCACGTAACCGGTCAGACCCTGTGCGGTGGGTGTCCCCCGTCACTTCCAGCCCTCCCCCGCCGGTTAATGGGCGGCGGACGTGCACCACCGCGGCCTACGATCGCGCGCATGTCGCATCGTCGTGTACTGCATCTGTTAATGGTCCTCGTCGTGGCACTGACCGGATGGGTCGGGGGTGCCACGGGAATCGCGTCCGCTCAGGAGGAAGCCCCGCCGGCAGGACGCCAGCTGCTGCTCTACAACCACGCCTACGGGGTGCTCGACCGGGAAACCGCCGATGCCATCGAGCACTCCGCCTACCTGCGGGACTTCGCCAACTTCCAGGTCCGCACCACGACCGGATCGGGCGGCGAGACCTGGACCGGCCGGTACCTGATGGGCCGGGAGACCTACCTCGAACTGTTCGGCGTCGGTGACGTGCCCGGCCAGGACGGGACGCTCGGCGCCGGCGGGCTGGGGCTGTCCGCCGAACGGGCGGGGGACCTGGCCACGGTCACGGCCCGCCTGCGTGACCAGGGCGTACCGAACCCGATCGCCTTCCGGCAGACCCGCGACTTCGGCGACGGGGTGCCGGTGCCGTGGTTCGACGCCGTCTTCACGAACGGCACGTACGACGCCTTCGGCGCCTGGGGCATGGAGTACCTGCCGGAGTACTTCGCCGACCCGCGCGGCAACACCGAGCCGGCCTCCTACCCCGGTGACGTCGGCCGCGAGCGGTACCTGTCCGACGGCTACCGCGAGCACCTGATGAAGGACGTGACCTCGATCCGCCTCGGGATCACCCCGGGCGACCTGGCCAACACGGTGCCGCTGCTCCGGGCGGGCGGCTTCACCGTGCGGGAGCTCCCCGGCGGCAGCGTCCTGGCGCTGGGCGGCGGTACGACCGTCCGCCTGGACCCGGTGGCACGTGAGCAGGCGGGGCTGCGCCAGGTCGAGATGTCCCTCAACCGCCCGGTGTTCACCCGCCACGAGGAGCGGATCGGCCGTTCGACCCTCGTGGTCGGGCCGGGCGACCGTGCCGTGTGGACGTTCGGGGCCGCGGGGTAGAAGGGCCCCGGCGGGCGGATCCGATGAGGAGGGGGCGCCCCGTGGGCGCCCCCTTTTCCGTGGGCCGGTCAATCCGTGGCGGTTGGCCGGCGGGGCGGGGCGAGGACCGCGGCCGCCAGGTGTTCGCGGAACCAGCGGTGCCCCGGGTCGGCCGAGTTGCGGGGGTGCCAGGCCATGCCGAGGTCGAGGGGTTCCAGGTCGAGGGGGACGGGGAACGTGCGCAGTCCCAGGGCCTCGATGGTGTCGGGGATCCAGTCCGCGAGGCTGAGTGCGACGAGGTCGGTGTCCCGGGCGAGCATCATCGCGCTGGTGTGGCTGGGCACCACGACCGCGGTGCGGCGGCGCAGGCCGAGTTCCGCGAGCGCGCTGTCGATGGGCCCGAGGCGTTTGCCGAGGCGGGAGATGCCGATGTGGTCGGCCGCGGCGAAGCGGCGGGCGTCGATCCGCCCGCCGAAGAGGGGGTGGCCGCTGCGGGCGACGCCGACCAGCGGCATCCGGGTGAGCTGCCGGGTGCGGATCTCCGGGTCCAGGTGGCCCAGGACGCCGAGTTCGACGTCCACCAGGCCCTGCCGCAGCCCGGGTCCGCCCTCGCCCGCCTCTGGCAGGAAGACCACGTCCACCCGCGGGGCCTCGGCGTGGATCCGCTCGGTCAGGCTCCCGGCCAGCCCCACCAGCAGCAGGTCGGTGGCCTGCACGGTGAAGGTGCGCTGGAGGTGTACGGCGTCGAAGCCGGCGCCGGGCCGCAGGAGGTTGTCGCAGCCGCGCAGCAACGCGCCGACCTCCTCGCGGAGTTCCACGGCGCGCGGGGTGGGGACCAGCCCCTGGCCGGCCCGGACGAGGAGCGGGTCGCCGACGGTGCGGCGGAGCCGGGCCAGTGTGCGGCTGACGGCGGCGGGCGAGGTGCCGAGGCGCTCCGCGGCGCGGGTCACGCTGTTGTCCTGGAGCAGGGCGTCCAGGACGCGCAGCAGGTTGAGGTCCTTCACCTCTCGCCATCCCTCTTCCGAACTGGGCTTTTTCGCCTGGGGCAATGATTGGGTGCCCATCTTTGCATTGTTGTCGGACCCCTGCGGCGCGGAGGGTGGGGGTGCCCGCGACAACGCGTGGCGTTCCCGCTTCACCCCGTTCAAGGAGCCGCTGTGCTGCTGTCCCCCCGTACCGGTCGAGAAGGCGATGTGCTGGCCGTCGTCAGCCAGAGCGGACCGACGGTCTCGTTCTTCGACGCCGCCTGCGACCGGCACCTCGGCGACGTGCACGTCCCCGCCGAACCGCACGAGTTGTGCTTCGACGCCGGGCAGCGCCTGCTGTGGTGCACGCTGACGTACCACTCGGGCTACTACCACGCGAACGGCGGGCGGCGCACCGAGCTGGCCGTCATCGACCCCGACACCCGTCGCGTCGTCGAGCTCGTCGACCTCGCCCCCGAACACGGCCCGCACGGGCTGGCGCTGGACGCGGAGCGCGGGCGGCTGTACGTCAGCGTGGAGGGCGGCGACGACCGCCCGGGCGGTGTCGTGGTGGTCGACACCGCCACCCGCCGGCCGCTGGGCAGGATCGACACGGACGCGCCGGGCCCGCACTGGTTCTGCGTCGACCCGGCCGGGCGGACGGGGTACGCCACCAACAAGGAGGCGCCGTTCGTGTCGGTCGTCGACCTGGAGCGGGGCGTCCTGACCGCGAAGGTCGAGGTGCCGGGCAGTGAGGGGCTGGCCGTGTCCGCCGACGGGGCGTACGTGTACGTCGCCGCGCCGTACGGGAACTTCTCGGGCGGGGGCGGGGGCGGGGAGAGGCCGGCCAACGGTCTGCGGGTCATCGACGCCCGGACGGCGTCCGTCGTCGACATCCTGCCCACGGAGAACGTCGTCCTGCCGGTGCACCTCACGTCCACAGGCCGGCTGCTGGCGGGTGAGCTGCGCATGGCGGCCGACCCGGCGTCGCAGCTGGGCCGGCACGCGCCGGGGCTCCTCACGGTGTTCGACGCGGGCACCCGCGCGCGGGTGGGCGAGGTGGAGGTCGGGCTGTTCCCGCTGACCATCACCTCCTCCCCCGACGGCCGGCTCGCCTACGTGTCCTGCGTCATCTCCTCCACCGTCGAGATCGTCGACCTGGAGACGCTGGAGCGCCTGGGCCGGCTGGACGTCGCCCGACTCGGCGAACCCGGCGCCCACGGCCTGGCGTACGTCCCCCGCCCGGCCTGACCGCCGGCCGCCGGGGCGTAGGGTCGCAGGCGTCGGGGTGTGCGGCGGCGCCTGAGGGAGAGCGGGGAGCATGGTTCACGTACTGGGCAGCAGGGTTCTGCTGCACCCCACCGATCCGGAGCGTTCGCGCGCCTTCTACGGGGAGACCCTGGGGCTGGCCGTGTACCGCGAGTTCGGCACGGGCCCGGAGCGCGGCACGGTGTACTTCCTCGGCGGCGGGTTCCTGGAGCTGTCGGGGCGTGCCGAGGCGCCGCCGGCGCCCGGGCTGTGCCTGTGGCTCCAGGTCGCGGACGTTCGGGCCGCGTACGAGGAGCTGCGCGGCCGGGGCGCCGACGTGCTGCGGCCTCCGCTGCGCGAGCCCTGGGGGCTGGTCGAGATGTGGCTCGCCGACCCCGACGGCGTCCGCATCGCCGTCGTGGAGGTCCCGGCGGATCACCCCCTGCGCTTCCGCGCCTGACCCCGCCCTCCGGCCTCCGGCCCCGTTTCGGGGTCACCGGGCCGGGTCGTCCTGCTCGGGCGTTGGCGATCGTACCGCCACAGCACGTGGATGACGCGGAGCACCGCGAGCGTTCCGGCGATCACGGCGCCGGCGGTGAGGAGGATCCGCTCGGTCGCGGGCGGAAGGTGCCAGACTGCGGCCGGCCACACGAGCGCCGCGAAGACGACCGCCCCGAGGAGGCACGCGGTCAGCAGCGCGTAGCCGATCTCCACCGTCATCGCGTCCCGTTCGGCCTGGGTCCGTCGCCTCGTCGTCATGTGCGAAGGGTCGCACCGGGGCTCGGCCGCGATCCACGGCTTCGCCGGTTCCGGGGCGGGGAGGCGGAGGGAACCGGTCCGGTGGGGGTGGCATCTGGTGGGGCATGGGTGCTGCGATCTTGTTCTTCAGCCTGGCCTTCCTGTGCTGCTGGGCCATGGCCCTCGTCGGGCTGGGCTACGCCGTCTCGGTGCTGTGGCGGGGCCGGGGGCAGCGGTGGGCGCGGGCGGACGGGAGCCCGGTCGCCCGGCTGGTGCTCCCGGCCCCCGCGTTCCTCCGCTTCGACAGGGCGCTCGCCGTGGGGGCGTTGCTGGGCGACCTGTGGCTGGTGTCGGCCGTCGTGGTCCTCGGCGCGGACGGCATCTTCACCGAGGAGTGGATGGGGTACCCGGGGATGATGGATCCCGCCGGCCAGGGCTACCAGGCGCAGATGGTGGGCCTGTTGCGCTCGGCGGCCTGGTGGAGCGGCGCCGCCGCGCTGCTCGGGCGGTGCTGGACCACCGCGGTCGTCCAGCTGTCCGTACTGCCCCTGTCGGCGCTCTGGGTCGCCTCGTTCGACACGTACTACGGGCAGTAGCGGGCAGCCGGGTGGCCGCCGCCCCCGTCGGATTCGGCTCCGGCCTCTCCTACGGCAGGCTCCGCCCCACCCTGACCGCCCTGGTACGGGGCCTGCCGCAAGGGCTCGGGCGGGCCCGGGTGTTCGCCGAGCGGCTGCGGTAAGGGGGAAAACCCCCGCGGCGGGGCGGGGGGCTGCCGGATGGGGTGACGGGACGGCGGTCCGGGAGGCTGGGCGGGTACGGGATCGGCGAGTTGAGCGGGAGCGATGCGTGAGGGCACGGGTGCGGGCCGCGGTGCTGTGGGCGGCCGTCTGCGTGGTGGTGGCGGCGACGGGTGTGGTTCCGGCGGCCGCCGCGGGGGACGCGGAGCGGGCGGGCCTCCGGGAGGCGCTCGCGCAGACGGTGGCGGACGGCTTCCCCGGGGTGGTCGCGTACGCCCGGCACGGCGAGCGGGAGACGCGGACGGCGGCCGGGGTCGCGGACACGGCGAGCGGCGAACGGGCGCGGCCGGAGCAGCGGTTCCGGATCGCCAGCAACACCAAGGCGTTCGTGTCGACGGTGCTCCTGCAACTGGAGGGCGAGGGACGGCTCTCGCTCGACGACAGCGTGGACACGTGGCTGCCGGGCATGGTCCAGGGGAACGGGAACGACGGCCGGGCGATCACCGTCCGGCAGCTCCTCAACCACACCTCGGGCGTATACGACCCCACCAGGGAGCCGGAGTTCTTCGCCCCCTACCTGGAGCGCCACGACTGGGGCCACGTCTACACGCCCCGGGAGGTGATCGCCCGGGCGGTGCGGCACGAGCCGGACTTCAGGCCGGGTGAGAAGAAGTGGAGGTACTCCAACACCAACTACCTCCTCGCCGGCCTGGTCATCGAGGCGGTCACCCGGCACAGCGCACCCTCCGAGATCCATCGGCGCGTCCTCGCACCGCTCGGGCTGAAGGACACGTCCTTCCCGCTGACCGATCCGGCCGTCCGCGGGCCCCATCTGCACGGATACGACCTCGCGGGGCGCGACGTCACCCGGTTCAGCCCCTCCTACGACTGGACCGCCGGCGCCATGATCTCCACCGTCGACGACCTGGCCCGTTTTCACCGGGCGCTGTTCACCGGCAGGCTGCTGCGTCCGGCACAGCAGCGTGAACTCCTGACCACGGTGGAGTACGAGGGCGCGCCGGCCTACGGACTCGGCGTGCAGCGCGGGGAGGTGGTCTGCGGGCCGGGTCCCGACGCCGGGCGGGTCGAGGTCTGGTCGACGGACGGCGCCGGGCCGGGCTTCCTCAGCATGGCGCTCACCACCGCCGACAACGAGCGGCAGCTGGTATTCGCCGCCAACGTCTACGACCTCGGCGCCGACCTGAACAAGGAGCGGGTCCCCTTCCCCCTGGGCGCGGGGCTCCCGGCACTCCAGCGGGCGGCGCTCTGCGGCTGAGGGGCCGCCGGCCGGCGCGTGGCCCGGGTCACCCGTGGCGGCCCCGGACCCGTCGCGCGGCAAGTTCGGCGGCCGCGTCCGCGGGCGTGCACCGCTGGGTCCGGGCGGCGCGGAAGACCTCCCGGAGGGTGGTGCCGATGCCCTGGAGGCGCCCGGTCAGGCGTTCCTCGGTTTCCCGGCGCAGTTCGACGCCCGTCGCGTGGATGACTCCGCCCGCGCTGACGACCACGTCCGGCGCCCACAGGATGCCGCGTGCGGCGAGGAGTGCCGCGGTGGCCGGTTCGTCGAGCTGGTTGTTGGCCGGGCCGGCGACCGCGGCGCACCGCAGCAGCGGCACCGTGCGGGTCGTCAGCACGCCGCCGAGCGCGGCCGGGACGAGGATGTCGGCCTCCGTCGCGAGGGCGTCGTCCGGATCGGCCCAGGCCGCGCCCAGTTCCCCGGCCAGCGCCCGGGCGGCCGGATCGATGTCGGTGACCACGAGCCGCGCGCCGGCCCGGTGCAGGAGCCGGGCCACATGGGCGCCGACCGCGCCGAGGCCGATCACCGCGACGGTCCGCCCGGCGAGGTCCGGCGAGCCGAAGACCTCCTCGGCCACCGCGCCCAGCGCCGCGAGGGTGCCGCGCGCGGTGTGGAGGGAGGAGTCGCCGCTGCCGCCGTCCTCGACCGGCCGGCAGCACACGCGCGTGGTGCGCTCGCCGAT
This sequence comes from Streptomyces racemochromogenes, assembly GCF_039535215.1. Classification (GTDB taxonomy): domain Bacteria; phylum Actinomycetota; class Actinomycetes; order Streptomycetales; family Streptomycetaceae; genus Streptomyces; species Streptomyces racemochromogenes. The sequence goes on along the minus strand of NZ_BAAAWT010000001.1, from coordinate 7,125,296 downwards.
CACGGACATGTCGGCCGGGCCGCTCCCCACGTCCGGGCCCGTGAGGTAGCGCCCGCCGAGGGACTCGATCACGTCGCCGATGTCGTGGAGCAGGGCCGTGCGCTCCGCGCCGTCCGGCCGGGCGGCGGTGGGCAGGGCGACGACGGTCTTGCCGCCGCCGTGTTCCAGGTCGGCCAGGGCGTTCTTCGCGGTCATCGCCGCCGCCAGCCGCAGGGCGTCCGCGACCGCGGCGGCCGGGCCGGGGTAGTGGGCGATCCGGCACCCGCCGGCGGCCGGGCCGAGGGCGGTCGAGTGGACGGCGACGGTGATCGGAAGGCCGCTGCGGCGGCCGCGCACGATCTGCACCAACTCGTGCGAGGGGAAGGGCGAGTTGAGGGAGAGGGCTGCTTCGAGTACGGCTGTCATGCGGTGAAGCTAGCCACTGCGGCCCTGGTTGTGGGCGTTCGCCGAACGAAATTCGGCCCGGCGGCCATAATCGCCGTATGGACGAACTTGATTCGGCGATCGTCCGGCATCTGCAGCGCGATGCGCGGCAGACCAACCGCGACCTCGCCCGCACCCTCGGGATCGCCCCGTCGACCTGCCTCGAACGGATCCGCGCGCTACGGGCCCGCGGCGTCATCACCGGGTACCACGCCGCGGTCGACCCGGCCGCCCTGAACCGCCACGTCCAGGCGCTGGTCCACTTCCAGATCCGCCCGCTCAGCCGGGCCGTCATCGAGGCGTTCAAGACGTACGCGGCCGGCCTGCCCGAGGTCAGCACGGTCTACGTCGTGACGGGGGGCGACGACATGATCGTGCACGTGTCCGTGCCCGGCGTGGACTACCTGCACGGCTTCCTGATGGACAAGTTCACCGAGCGCCGCGAGGTCGTCGGGTTCCGCACGTCCGTGATCTACCAGCACGCCCACAACCAGGTGCTCGAACCCCTGGAACCCTAGGCCGTCACGAAGAGCCGGCCCAGGCGGCGGCACGGCCGCGGAGCAGCTTCTTGTCCGGCTTGCCCACGTCGGTCAGGGGCAGTGCGTCGGCGAAGGCGATGCGGGCGGGCTCGTACATGGCGCCCTTCCTGTCCCGCACCAGGGCGCGCAGCTCCGCCTCGCCGACGTCGCCGCCCGGGGTGCGGACGACGACCGCGTGGACCCGTTCCGTGCGGTTGGCGTCGGGGACCCCGAGGACCGCGCTGTGCAGCACCTGCGGATGGGAGTTGAGCACGTCCTCCAGCTCCACCGTGTACACGTGGCCCCCCACCACCACGATCATGTCCTTCAGGCGGTCGACGATCGTGATGTAGCCGTCCGCGTCGACGAACCCGATGTCGCCGGTGTGCAGCCAGCCGTCCCGCAGGACTTCGGCGGTGAGTTCGGGCTGCTTCCAGTAGCCCTGCATCACGTGCGGGGAGCGTACGCAGATCTCGCCGTGCTCCCCGGCGGGCAGGTGCCGGCCGTCGGGGGCGCGTACGGCGACCTCGACGCCGTCCATGATCTTCCCGGCGGTCCGCAGGAGTTCGGGGCGGGCCGGGTCGTGGTCCTCGGGGGAGAGCACGCTGATCCCGCCCGCCTCGTTCTGGCCGTAGAACTGGTTGAGGACGGGGCCGAAGCGCCGCACCGCCGCCGCGAGGCGGGCCGGGGAGGAGGCGCAGCCGCCGTAGGTGAGCAGGCGCAGGCTGGAGGTGTCGGTGCGGTCGACGTCGGGGTGGTCCAGCAGCTGGTAGAGCAGCGGCGGCAGCAGGAACGTGTGGGTGATGCGCTCGCGCTCGACGGCGGCGAGCACGGATCCCGCGTCGAAGCCGTCCAGCAGGACGACGGTGCCGCCGGCGTGCAGCGTGCCGTCCGCCATGAGGCCCGCCGCGTGCGCGAGGGTGGTGCACACCAGGGTCCTGACGCGCTCCTCGCCGGACCAGACCGGCCCGGCCGACGCCCACTGCCGGAAGGTCGTGCAGATGGCCTTGGGGTGGCCGGTGGTGCCGCCGGTGTGGCGGATGGTGCAGATGTCGTCGGGGCGCGCCGCACCGGGCAGGGCCGCCGGGGACTCCGCGGCGGCGAGCTCCACCAGGTCGGGCCCCGGGTCCGGGTCCGTGCCGCGGCCGGCGCCGAGGAGGAGTACGCGTTCCAGCGGGACCCGCCGGGCCAGGTCGGCGGCGCGGTCGCGGTGGGCGGGGTCCGCGATCAGGGTCCGGGTTTCGAGGTCGCGGAGGATGTCGGCGTGCACATCGGCCGAAAGGCCCGCGTAGAGGTGGTTGACGGCGCAGCCGAGCAGGCCGGCGGCGTAGCGGGCCGCGATCGTCTCGGGGAGGTTGCCGGAGAGCAGGGTGAGCGTCTCACCGCGCCGCACTCCCCGCGAGCGCAGCGCCCGGGCCATGCGGTGCACGAGGTCCCGCACGTCACCCGCGCTCAGGCGCCGCTCCCCGTGGACTAATGCCTCCCGGCCCGGTTCCTTGCCGAGGGCGTCGAGTATCTCTTCCACGTGGCTGCGGAAGTGTCCGGTGATGTCGTCCATATCCCTTTCCATTGGTTGACTTGAGCAACTAGCGGGAGGGTATCGGCCGATGATCCACTGACCCAAGTCCGGGCGCCGACATCCGGCCACCACCGACAGCCGCACCCGCACTTCGGTTCCACCGACGGGGAATCCCGTCGGAGGCCTTCCGAAGTGGCCTGACGTGTGCAATTTTACATGTCACATGTCAAGCGCCGGTTTCTCCAGCACCCGGCCCAACGGCCCCGGAGGCCCCCACAGATGCACCCCTTCCGGATATCGAAGGCAGGCGCGCGCAGACTTCCCGCGCTCGGCGCGGCCGCCTTCATCGCGCTCGGTCTGCTCACCCCGCAGAGCCACGCCGCGTCCGCCGGCGCCGCGGCCCCGGCCGGCGCGTACGCCCGCCCCGCCGCCGCCCCGGCGCCCCGCTCGATCCCGGTGCCCAAGTCGCCGGACGCGATGGGCAACGGCTCCCGCCTGCGGATCTCCTCGCAGGACGGCACCGAGGAGTCCGGCCCGGCCCCCGCACCCGCCGCCAAGCCCGCGAAGGGCGACAGGCAGTCCTCCTCCGCCGCCGCCGGGACCGAGTGCGGCGACCTCTCCGCGGTGATCAACGCCACGGGCGACGCGCTGGTCCGGCAGCTCAAGGCGCTCCCCCAGATCACCTGCACCTACCCGCTGTTCGGCCTCACCGGGGAGAACGCGCGCAAGGCCTTCAACGAGGCCCAGATGGTGACGGTCGCGGGCGCGCTGCGCGACGCCTCCGCCGGCTACTCGGGCGACAACCGCGCCGCCATCGGTCAGTTGGTGCTGTTCCTGCGCGCCGGCTACTACGTGCAGGACAACAACACTGACGTCGTCGGCCCGTACGGCACGGCGCTGGACGGCGCGGCGCGCGGGGCACTGGACGCCTTCTTCGCCTCCCCGCGCAGCAGGGACGTCACCGACGCCAACGGCGAGATCCTCAACGAGGTCGTCACGCTGATCGACAGCACCCACACGGCCGGCCGGTACGCGGGCGTCGTCAAGTGGATGCTCGGCGGCTACGACAGCACCTGGCCCGGCCAGATGGACCTCGCCATGCAGCACGTCGAGTGGGTCGTCGAGAACGGGTTCAAGGCCAAGAACGACGGCCGCGGCTGGCGGGCCGCCCTCAAGGCCGACCCCGCGATCCTCGACACGTGGGCCGGCTTCATCACCCGCAACGGTGCGCAGCTCAACCGCCTGGACGTCGTCAGCAACGTCGGCCGCCACCTCGGCAACGCCCTCGACGTGCCCGAGCTCAAGGACCGCCTCCGGCCCCTGCTGAAGGACCTCGTCAACCGCTACCCCAACGTCGGCCCCACGGCGCCGATCACCATGAACCTCGGCTGGTACACGCGCCAGTACGACCGGGGCAACTGCGCGGCCTACGCCATCTGCGACCTCGGTGAGCGGGTGCTCCCGGCGATCCTGCCGACCCAGCACACCTGCACCCCGGGCCTGAAGATCCGCGCCCAGGACATGTCCCCCGGCCAGCTGTCCGGCACCTGTACCAGCCTGGTCAACCAGGACGCCTACTTCCACCGGATCATCGGCGACAAGGGTGCGGTCCCCGGCGACCTGAACACCAACCTGGAGGTGGTGGTCTTCGACGACTACACCAACTACTCGCTGTACGCCTGGGCCATCTACAACATCGACGTCGACAACGGCGGCATGTACGAGGAGGGCGACCCGGCCGCCGCCGGCAACCAGGCCCGCTTCATCGCCCACGAGGCCCAGTGGCTGCGTCCGGCCTTCCAGATCTGGAACCTCAACCACGAGTACACCCACTACCTCGACGGCCGCTACAACATGGCCGGGGACTTCGAGGCGGGCATGACCACGCCGACCATCTGGTGGGTCGAGGGCATCGCCGAGAACATCTCCTTCGGCTACCGGGGCGAGCGCAACGCCGAGGCCATCGCCGAGGCCGGGAAGAAGACGTACAAGCTCAGCGAGCTGTTCGACACCGTCTACGGCCAGGACGAGGACCCCCGGGTCACCTCGGACCGGGTCTACCGCTGGGGCTTCCTCGCGGTCCGCTACATGCTCCAGGCACACCCCGCCGACGTCCAGACCGTCCTCGGCAAGTACCGCGCCGGTGACTGGAACGGCGCCCGCGCCTTCCTGAAGCAGACCATCGGCACCGGGTACGACGCCGGGTTCGCCACCTGGCTGACGACGGCCTGCGCGACCGACGGCTGCGGTCCGCTGCCCGACGCGGCCCCGGCCACCCCGCTCTGCACCAGTGGCGACCCCCGCCAGTTCGACGGGAACTGCCGCCGGGACGGCCTCGCGGCCGCCGCGGGCAACTACAGCTACCACTTCGTGTACCTGCCGGCCGGCGTCAAGCAGCTGACCATCACCAGCAGCGGCGGCACCGGCAACGCCGACCTCTACTACAACGGCGGCAACTGGGCCACCACGAGCAGCTACCAGGCGAAGTCCGCCCACGCCGGCAACGGCGAGACGCTGACGATCGACAACCCGCCGTCCGGATGGGTCTACTTCAGCCTCGCCGGCGCACAGGACTTCGGCGGGGTGAGCCTCTCCACGCAGTCCAGGTGAGCTACTGAGCGCGGGAGCCCGGGACGTCCTCCCGCGCCGGCAGTCCGGCGATGATCTCGGTGCCGAGTGCGTACGCGGGGACGCCGGCGGTGATGAGCGCGGTCTCGGCGACGCCGACGAGCTCGGCCATGGCGGCGCCGGCGTGCAGGGCGCCCCGCGCGTGGATGCGGGCGGGGTCAGCCCGGCCGAGGGCCAGCAGCTGCCCGAAGTGGACGAGCTGCTGCACCCGCGCTCCCAGCGGGCTGTCCGTCAGCACGATGTGCCGCAGGGCGGCGAGGGCCTCCTCGGTGGGCAGCCGGCCGAACTCCTGGGCCAGGCGGAGCCGGTCCTGCACCCCGCCGGGTACGGCGCCGAGGGTGGAGCGGTAGCGGTCGCGTACGGCTTCCGCCCGGGAGGCCCCCGGGTCCGGCGTCACGACGCGGCCCGGGCGAGCGCGGCGCGGACGGCTTCCCGGGCGCCCGGGGGGAAGTCGGCGGCCCCTCCGAGCGCCGCGGCGGCGATCTCGGCCTCGGCGCTCTCCTCGATGGCCACGACGAGGTGGGCGGTGGCCGCCGCGTCCGGCCCGAACACCAGCAGGCCGTGATTGGCCAGCAGGACCGCGGCCGTCGTCGGGCGGCGTTCCAGCACCTCGGCGATGCCGCGGACGGACACGTCCGATCCGCGCGGTCCCCAGGGGACCACGGGGACGTCCTCGGCCTGTCCGAAGCGCAGCATCGGCTCGGTGCGGCAGGGCAGCGGCCGGTGGGCGACGGCGAAGGCGGTCGCGGAGGGCGAGTGGGTGTGGATGACGGCGCCGACCCCGGGGCGGGCCCGGTACACCACGCTGTGCATGGCGATGATCTCGGCGCTGACGGACTGCAGCTCGCCTTCGAGGACCTCTCCGTCGAAGCCGACGGTGGCGAGCTGTTCGGGGCGCAGGCCGCGGACGAAGCCGGGCGTGAGCAGGAGGCGTTCGCCCTCGAGGCGGGCGCTGAGGTTGGCGTGTCCGGAGTGGGACATCACCCCGGCGGCGAAGAGCTCCTCCGCGGCTCGTGCCAGCTGTTCGGCCCGCTCCTGGCGCATGTGCGTGTCGGTCATGGCGTACTCCAAGTGTCTGTCAGCGAGCGCTCGTTCGCCGCTGACCAGGTGCCGCCCACTCTTCAACTTGAACTAGGGTTCAAGTCAAACGCCGGGACGGCGGCCGGGGTGGACGGCCCCGGGAGGAGGAGCGGAACGTGCGCATGACCATCGGCCGGCTGGCGGAGATCACCGGGGTGCCGGCTTCGGCCATCCGGTACTGGGAGCGCCACGGGCTGCTGCCGCAGCCGGAGCGGGTGAGCGGGCAGCGGCGCTATCCGCCGGAGGCCGCCGAGCGGATCACGGTCCTGCGCAAGTGCCAGCAGGCCGGTCTGACGCTGGTGGAGATCGCGGAGTTCCAGCGGGAGCAGCCGCAGCGGGAGGCGATGATCCGGGCCAAGATCGGGGAGATCGAGCAGCGCATGGTCGATCTCGAACACGCCCGGCAGCTGCTGACGCACGCCCTGCGGTGCGGGGAGCAGGACATCGTCAGGTGCCCGAAGTTCCGCGAGCAGATGGCGGCGTGGGGGACGGCGGATCCGGCGCCGTAGCCGGCCGGTGGGCGTCCGGTGGGCGTCCGGTGGGCGTCCGGACGCCGGCGCGGCCCGGCACACGCGGTGCCGGGCCGGGCCGCCAGGGGTCAGCGTGCCGTCAGCACTTGAGTCCGGTGGCGGCGGCGGTCGAGGCCTGGTCCAGCTTCTGGATCTGCGGCTGGAGCTTGGTGAGGGCCTCCTGGCCGGTGGTGTCGCCCGGCAGGTCCTCGTAGCCCTTCTTCAGGTCCTCGGCCGCCTGCTTGATCGCGTCCCGCTCGGCCTGCTTCAGCTCCTTGGTGTTCTCCTTGACGTTGTCCCAGTCCTTCTGGACCGCGTCGTAGGCTTCCTTGATCTGGTCCTTGGTCGCGGAGGCGGGGTTCATGGCCTTGAGCTTGGCGTTGTCCGACTTGAGGGCGTTCAGGTCCGTGCAGAGGTCCGCCGCGGCCTGGGTGGCCTGCTCGGCGGCCGAGTTGTCGTCGCTGTCGGAGCAGGCGGCGAGTCCGAGCGCCGCGCTGACGCAGAGCACGCCGATCACGGGGAGTCGCTTCATGGGAGACCTTCCTGGCAGGGGCAGAGCGTACGTACGAGACATTTCGTGACGCAATGCAAAACTAAGCAGGGCGGGGGTACCGCGCATCCGCACGTCGCCCGTTCGATACCTTGACGGGGTCATGCCCGAGAACACGACCGTGCGCGAGCTGTGGGACAGGACCCACCTGGCGCTGCTGCCCTGGACCCGCGACCCCGCGGCCGCACTGAACGCCCGCTGCCTGGAGGCGGTGACCGCGACGGTCACCCTGCTGTGGGGCGACTGCGACGACGAGCTCCTCGACGCCCCCGCCACCGACGCGCAGGTCCATGCGATCGTCGCCGCTCGGACGGCGTACGGTCTCGGCTGGCGCGACGCGGTGCTCGGCGACGTCGCGGCGGACGCGCGGGCCTCGGGACGGGGGCCCGGACCGGGCGGCCTGTGGGCACCGGCCGGGCAGTGGCACCTCGGACGGGGGCGGGCCTTCCGGCCGACCCTCCGCCAGAACCTGGAGTTCGTCGCGCGGCACCCCTGGGCCGCGGAGCTGGAGCACCTGCGGGCCGTCCGGTGCGCCGCCGGGGCCTCCCCGGCCGATCCGCGCGCCGTCCTCACGTCGCTCTACCGCACGGCCTGGACCGAGCGGGCCACCGAGCGCCTGGGATGGGACGACGCCGCCTGGTGGCAGTACCTGGACGTCGCGGAGCTGACGGCCTGGGCGGTGGTCGTGCTGGGACTGCCAGCGGAACACCCGGCGGACGTGGGAACGAGGGTCGAGGACGCCGCCGAGGCGGTGAGCCCGTACGGCTGGACCTGGACGGGGACGGGCCTGCCGGAGGGCTTCCTCGACGCGGCCTTCGAGGCGCTCGGGGTGTGAACAGCGCTGCCCGCGCGCCGCGTCGTGCGGCGACCGGACTACCGCCGGGTGGTGACCGTCGCGGTGAAGCCGTTCTGCTCGAACTTGCGGATGCGGTCTCCCGTGATCTTGGTGATCTTCACATGGTCCAGCTCCACGGTGGTGTTGACCACCGTGGCGATGGCCGCGACCCCTCCCCCGCCGCCCCGGACGGTGTCCTTGACCGCGGTGAACCTGCCGTCCTGGAAGGCCATCGCGAAGTACTCGTTGTCGACGAAGGTGTTGCGGCTGGTGCTCACGACACCGAAGGCGTAGAGGCCCAGCTGGTTGCGGACGAGACGGTTCCCGGCGACCGTCACGCCCGTGTTGGCGAGGATGCCCGCGTGCTGGACCTCGGTGAAGAAGTCGGGGCCGCAGCCCGGATCCGGCTCGCGGCAGGCGTTGTCGCTGACGGTGTTCCGCTCGGCCCGGCCGGTCGCCTCGACGAACTCGATGCCGTCGGTGGAGATGGTCTTCTGCCCCGTGACGACGTTGTCCAGCACGGTGGCCTTGGAGTCCGCGCCGAGCACGACGATTCCGGACCCCTGGTAGTCGGTGATCTTGGAGTCCCGGATGTCCGCCGAGCCCACGCCGCTGGGGAAGTCTCCGATGAGGACGGCGCTGGCGCTGCGGAAGCAGGGTGCCAGCGGCGTGTCCTTGATGTGGCTCACCGCCGCGCGGCTCAGGTCGAGGTGCGCCCCGTCCTGGACCCGGATGCCGGCGCCGAGCGCGCCCTCCTCGCAGGTGCCGGAGCCCGGTCCGCTGACCGTGAGGCGGGAGATCCTCACGGACGCCGAGCTGTCGAGGGAGACGATCGCGTTGCGGCCGTCGGGGCCGGCCACCATGTTCGCGGGGGCGAGGATGGTGGTCCTGCCGGCTCCCGCGCCGGTGAGGGTGAGGTTCTTGTGGATCGTCACCTGCTCGCGGTAGACGCCGGGGCGCACCGCGATCCGGTCGCCGGCCCGCGCGGCGTCGACCGCCGACTGGACGGTCGGGTAGGCGGCCGAGGGGACCACGAGTTCGCGCGGCTGCGAGGCGGCGGACGAGGGGGCGAGGGAGCCGAGGGCCACCGAGGCGAGCAGTGTGCCGAGGGCCGCCGCGCAGCGTGAGCGGAGGGGGTTCATCGCGTTCTCCTGCCGATGGGAGGACCGCCGGTGGCCGCCCGGCGCCGTGGGACACGTGGCGGAGCGGCGGGGACGGCCGGTTCGCACAGGGCCACCCGAGCACAGGGCGGGCCGGATCGGCGGAGGCCGTGCCGCGCGGGTGGGCCGTCCGGAGCAGCGGGACCACTCGGCGAGACGGGAGGCGCCCGGTGCACGGGGGCGCGGGGCGCCTCCCGGCGGCCCTACTCGGCCCCGGGCGCGGGGCGGTGGCGGTCCGGCCGGAACCCGACGGCCAGGAGGACCGCTCCGGCGAGCGCGAATCCCGCCGTCCAGAGCGCACCGACGTGCATGGCGTGGAAGAACGCGGTGTCGGCCGCCCGGGCGAGCCCCGCGTCGTGCGTGGCGGCCGCCGCGTGCCGGGCGAGCTCCGCCGAGACGCGGGCCTGGAGCCGTACCTCGTCCGGGAGGCCGGTGAGGGAGCCGTCGATCGCGCGCCGGTAGACGATCGAGGTGATGGTGCCGCCGGCCGCGATGCCCAGGACGCTGCCGGTCTGGCGCAGGGTGCTGTTGACGGCGCTGCCCGCGCCGGAGCGTTCCAGCGGCAGGGAGCCCAGTACGGCGGCCGTGACGGGTGCGATGACCATGCCGATCGCGGTGCCCTGGACCAGCATGACCGCCGCGTACCCGGCGATCGGCGTGGTCGCACCGAAGAGGGCCGGGGCCGCCATCGCCAGGGCCGCGACGGCGAGCGAGACGGACGAGACGAGCCGTACGGACGTGCGGCGGGCCAGCCGGACGGCGATCGGTGAGCCGACGACCACGCCGAGCGCGGCCGGGAGTCCGAGCAGCGCGGCCTCGAACGCCGAGTAGTGGCGGGCGCCCTGAAGGTAGAAGGCCAGGTAGAACGAGCCGGACGTCAGGGACAGGAAGACCAGCATCAGGGTGAGGTTCCCGGCGGCGAACCGGCGCTGCGCCAGCAGCCGGGGGTCGAAGCTCGGGTGGGCGATCCGCAGCTCGGTGATGACGAACGCCCCGATCAGGGCGACGCCCGCCGCGGTGCTGCCCCAGACGCCCGGGTGGGCGAAGGAGGCGTCCTGGCCGGCCCGGATCAGGCCGTACGCGAGGAGGCCGAGGCCGCCGGTGGACAGGAGCAGGCCGGCCGGATCGAGGGGCCGCACCCGCGGGCTGCGGAAGTTGGGCACGTACCGGGCGACGAAACCGAGGCCGAGGAGGACCACCGGTACGTTGACCAGGAACACCGACCCCCACCAGAACGCCGCGAGCAGCGCTCCCGCCAGGATCGGGCCGGCGGCGAGGCCGACGCCGGCGAAGGAGGACAGCATGCCGAAGGCGGCCGGGCGTTCCGCGGGCTCGAAGGTCCAGCTGACCACCGCCATGGTGGCGGGGACGATCAGCGCGGCGCCGGCTCCCATCACGGCGCGGGCGGCGATGAGCTCGGCGGGGCCGGCGGCGTAGGCGGCGAGGACGGAGGCGGCGCCGAACAGGGCCATGCCCGCCAGCAGCGTGTTGCGGTGGCCGAAGCGGTCGCCGAGGGCGCCGCCGGTGAACATCAGGCCGGCGAAGGCCAGCGTGTAGGCGCCCGTGGCCCACTGGAGCTGGCCGGGGGTGGCACCCAGTCCCCGGACGGGGTCGGACAGCGTCTCGAAGGCCGTGGACAGGATGGTTCCGTCGAGCCAGATGAGGAGCTGGGAGAAGACGAGGACGCCGAGGACGAGGCGGCGGCGGGCCGGCGGGAGGGGGGACCGGGCCCCCGCGGGAGCGGAACGGGCTGTCGGCGGGGACGTGGTGGGCGGTGTCGCGGGTGGTGTCGGGGGTGGCTGGGTGGCGGAGGACATGCGTGACTGCCTTCGGATCAGGGTGGGTTCGGGTCACTGCCGCGGCGTATCATCGTCAGGTACCTGACGGCCCACTCATCGTGACAAGTCGTCAAGTACCTGTCAATCATGAATTCGGAGGTCGCCCATGGGCGAACAGACGCAGGGCCGGGTGCTGAGCTTCCTGGTCCGCCAGACCTGGCTCGGCATGCGGGCCGCGATCGGGGCGGAACTGACGGAATTCGGTCTCACCGTGCCGCAGTTCGCCACCCTGATGATGGTCAGGGCGTCCCCGGGGATGTCCGTGGCGCAGCTGGCCCGCTCGGTGGGCAGCACCCGCCAGGCCGCCAACGAGATGCTGACGGCCCTGCAGCGCGACGGGCTGATCACACGCTCCCCGCACCCCACCGACCGCAGGACGCACCAGCTGCACGTGACCGAGCTCGGGGCCGCGCGTTACGAGGAGGCCTTCCCTGCCGTCGTGCGCCGGGAGGCGGAGCTGGAGGAGGGGCTGGCCCCGGGCCAACGGGAGGCCGCCCTCGCCTGGATGGCGGCCGTCACGTCCGCCTGCCAGGAGCCGGTGGACGGCTGCGACCAGTGAGCCGGGGGGCGGCGGGCGAGGGCGCCCGGCCCGTCGCCGCCGCTCGGCCGGGCGTCGCTCCCCTGCCGCGCACCCGGTGTCCTACATGCGGACGGGGGCCGGGTCGGAGTCGTTCAGCTCGGCGATCAGGGCGTTGCGGCCGGCCAGCATCTCCGTGAGGATCCGGCGGGCGGCGCGCAGGAGTTCGGCGACGTCGCCGCCGGCGAGGGCGTAGGTGACGGTCGAGCCCTCACGGGTGGAGACGACGATGCCCGACCGGCGCAGGACGGCCAGCTGCTGCGACAGGTTGGACGCCTCGACGTCGATCTCGGCGAGCAGGTCCCGTACGGGCATGGGGCCGTCCTGGAGGAGCTCCAGCACGCGGATGCGTACGGGGTGACCGAGCATCCGGAAGAACTCGGCCTTGGCCTGGTACAGCGGGACCTGCATTCCCACGACGCTCCTGTTCCTCTGCGAACGGACTCCGGCTCGGGCGGGGATCACCGCCCCCGCCCATCGTCGCGTCCTGTCGGCCCACGCGGAACCGATGATGACCGGTTTTACATGTTCCGAGTTGAAGAGTTCTTCAACTCATGGGCATGCGTGGGCCCGACGGACGCCGCGTCAGACCTCCAGTTCGGCCTCGATGCGGCTGAGCTGGTGGCGTGCCATCGCCAGGTTCGACCTCCCCCGGTCCAGGACCAGGTAGAGGAACAGACCGCCGCCGGAGCGGCTGCGCCGGATCCGGATCAGGTGGTACTGGCCGCCGAGCGTGATCAGCACGTCCTCGATGTCGTCCTGCATGCCGAGCATCTCCATGGTGCGCAGCTTGGCCCGGATGACGTCGGTGTTCCCGGCGGCCGCCACCGTCAGGTCCAGGTCCTTGCCCCCGCCGAGCGTGCCCAGGGCCATCCCGCTGGCGTAGTCGACCAGCGCCACCCCCAGGGCCCCTTCGATCGAGGTCATCGCTTCCTTCAGTGACACTTCCACGTTCGCCATGGCTGTCCTCCGCTGGTGTCATGTGCCGGACGCGGCACGGATCTCACGTACCGGGACGCTACCGATCGCGCGGCTCCGGCTGGCGGGATCAAAGGAATTGGCCGGATTCCGCCGCCGTCAGGCGGCGGACGCGGCGGGCTCGCGCAGCCGCGCCGCCGCCGTGCGCCAGGCGTCGGTGACGGCGGCGTGCGCCTGGACGGTACGGGCGGCGGTGTCGCCGCTCAGCTCCAGCGGGCGTCCGACGTGGACGTGCATCCGGGGCCGGCGCAGCGGGGCCGTGACGAGGCCGGCGACCTGCTTGGCGGCGCCTCCGGAGGTGATGCGGCGGGCCCCCGCGTGGCCCACGGGGACGACGGGCGCCCCGGTGCGCGTGACCAGCCGGGCGAGGCCGCTGCGGAAGGCCAGGGGTGCCGCTTCGGCGGCGTCGCGGCGGGAGGGGATGCCACCCTCGGCGTACATGAGCACCGAGCGGCCGTCCGCGAGGGCGGACGCGGCGTGGTCGAGGGCCTCGGCGGCCCGCCGGTCCCCCCGGTGGACGGGGATGTGCCCCTCGCGGACGAGCAGGCGGCCCAGGACCGGGGCGCGCCACAGGCCCGCGGCGGCCATGACGACGGGTTCGACACCGCAGCGCCGCAGGGCCGCGAGGACCACGGCGGGGTCGGCGAGGGAGGTGTGGTTGGCGACGATGACGCTGCCGGGCGGCACGCGGGCACCGGGCTCCGTGGTGACGCGGACGTGGCCGAAGGCGGGGACGAGGAGCTGGGCGAGGCGGCTGAGCATGGCGTTCATTCCCGTTCGTGACGGCGTCTACGACGACTGCGGCAACTACTCCCAGAGTCGTCAACGCGCGCCCCGGCCGCCTGAGTCGTCGTACTCAGACGGGGCGCGTCGCCCTACCCAGAAGACGCCCGGCGCCCGCCGCGGAACTCCTCGGGGCCGGCGAACCCGGTCTCGTCGCGGCCGGCGGTGAGGAACGCGTCGACCTGCGGGGCGGAGGCCAGCCGGGCCTGCCAGGCGCCGAGCACCTCGTACGGCCCGGCCAGGGAGAACGTACGGCGGGATTCGTCGAGCGCCCGCGCCCACTCCGCCTCGAAGGCCGGCACCCATCGCTCGGCCCGCCGGTCGGCCCGCAACGCCGCGAGCAGTTCGGCCGGAGCCCCGGGCGCCGGCGCCGGCGCGCGTGGCGGGGCGGGTACGTGCTCGGGCTGCGCGCTCACGGGCTCCTCCAGGCGGGTCGTACCCCCACCGTAGCGCCCGGGGCCCGGCCGACGGCCGCGTCGCGCGGGCGGCGGTGCGGCCGCGTGGCCCTGCGGCCGGGCGGAGAAGTCCCGGTGCCGGTTTAATGGTTGGCCGCTCATCTGATCTTGCTGGTAGACAGTCCGGGTGCAGAACACTCTTGAGTTCACCGACCTCCTGCGGCTGATCGACGAGCGGTCCTCCGCCTTCCGCGCCGTGGTGGCCTCCGCGCCCGACCTTGACGTGCAGGTCCCCAGCTGCCCCGAGTGGACGCTGGCCGACCTCGTCCAGCACCTCGGCGGCGGCGACCGCTTCTGGGCCGCCATCGTCGGTGCGGGTCCCGCCGACGGGCCGCCGGCCGAGGCCGCCGCCGCGCGCGCCGCGCTGGTCGTGCCGCGGGAGCGCGAAGCCCTGGTGGCGTGGCTGGACGAGTCGACGCGGCAGCTGCTGGACGCCCTGCGGAAGGCCGGTCCGGACGGCGGCTGCTGGGCGTGGTGGGAGGAGCTGCAGTCCCCGCTCACCGCCGGAACCGTGGCCCGGCACCGGGTCCAGGAGAGCGCGGTCCACACCCACGACGCCCAACTCGCCCTGGGCGAGCCGAAGCCGCTGCCCGACGTGGTGGCGCTCGACGGTGTCGAGGAGTTCCTGACCACCTGCGTCGCCACCGTCAGCCCCTGGCCCCACAAGCCCGCCGCCCTCGACTTCCGCACCACCGAGGGCCCCGTCTGGCGTCTCACCCTCGACGGCTCCGGCGCGCGGGCCGCCCGGCTGCCGCTCCCCGCCGGCACGGCGGCGGAGGCCGGCGTCCTGGGCACGGCCAGTGAGCTGATCCTCTTCCTCTACAACCGCATCACGGCGGACTCCCTGCGGGTCGACGGTGACGCGGTCCTGTTCGACCAGCTCCGCGACTGGGACCCTCAGGCCTAGGGTCCGCCCCTGGGGCACCGGCCGGCCGCCTAGGCAGGGGTGTCCGGGTCCTGTACGGGGATGTGCAGGCGGGCGGCCACGGTGGTGAGGGCCGGGCCCAGGGGGAGGGCGACCCGGGTCGCGGCGTGCCGGTCGCCGCGGGTGGGGTCCTGGTTGACGATCAGCACCGGCTTGCCGGCGCGGGCCGCCTCGCGGACGAAGCGGAGCCCGGACATCACGGTCAGCGAGGACCCCAGGACCAGCAGTGAGGCCGCCGCGTCGACCAGTGCCCGGCAGTGTTCGACCCGCTGCGGCGGCACGGATTCGCCGAAGAACACCACGTCGGGCTTGAGGACGCCGCCGCAGCGCGCGCAGGGCACCACCCGGAAGTCCGCGACCTGCTCGTCCGTGAGGTCGGCGTCACCGTCCGGGTTCATCGCGGCCGCCACCGGCGCGAATCCGGGATTGGCCTCCTCCAGCCGGCGGGCGAGTTCGCCGCGCGGCCCGGCGGCGCCGCAGGAGAGGCAGACGACCCGGGCGAGGCTGCCGTGGAGTTCCACCACCGGGTCGCTGCCGGCGGCCTGGTGCAGGCCGTCGACGTTCTGGGTGATGACCCCGGCGAGCAGGCCGTGCCGCCCGAACGCCGCCACCGCCCGGTGCCCGGCGTTGGGCCGGGCCCGGCCGAAGGTGCGCCAGCCGAGGTGGCTGCGCGCCCAGTACCGGCGGCGGGCCTGGGCCCCGGCGGTGAAGTCCTGGTAGGTCATCGGGGTGTGCCGGGTCAGGCTCCCGCCCTCGCCGCGGTACGCGGGGATCCCCGACTCGGTGGAGATGCCGGCCCCGGTGAGGACCAGCACCCCGCCGGCGGCGAGCGCGTCTGCGACGGGGCCGAGGTCCGTGGTGCCGGGCGGCAGGTCCTCGGTCGGGGTCCAGCTCAGGGTGGGACGCGTGCGCATGCCGCCAGCGTACGGAGGACACGGGCCGTCCGTCTCCTGCGGAGCGGCGCGGGCCCGGCCGGTCCCGGTCCCGGTCAGGGCAACGAGCGGGTGAGCCAGACCACCTCACCGCTGTCCTCCGTGGACACGTGGTCCCGCTCGAACCCGAGCTTCTCCAGGACCCGGAAGGACGGCGTGTTCCACGCGCCGACGGTGGCCCAGATCCGCTCGCGGCCCGTCGCGGCGGCGGCGTCGAGCACCGCGCGGGCCGCCTCGGTGGCGTAGCCGCGCCCGTGCGCGCGCTGGAGCAGCTCGTAGGCGATTTCGGGCTCCTCCACGCTGGAGCGGCCGATGATCAGCCCGCAGTAGCCGATGAAGTCCCCCTCGTCGCGGCGCTGGATGGGCAGCAGGGCGATCCCGGTGGTCTCGGTCGCGGTGAGCAGCTCCCCGATGGCCGTCCGGATGCGGTCGACGGTGGGCGTCTCCTTGCCGCGTTCGGAGAGCAGTGCGCAGAACTCGGCGGCGTCCGACTCCGCCCAGGGCCTCAGTATCAGCCGCTCGGTCCGGAGGTGGAAGGGCATCGTCTCGTAGGGGGGCATGCCCCCACTCTGCCCCACCGGTGATCACGCACCCCGGCGGGAAGGGTGGGTGCCCCCTTCCCGGGGTACGGGTGCAGGCCCGCCCGTCCGTCCGCTCCGCCACCAGGAGGTACCCGTGCCGCTGCCCAGCCTGCTCGGCGTGTTCGCCCACCCCGACGACGAGGCCCTCGTCGCCGGCGGAGTCCTCGCGCAGCACGCCGCGTCGGGTGCGCGGACCGCC